>JBKBVT010000294.1:0-2645 GCA_046289305.1 Hyphomonas sp.
CGCCCCTTCCACTTACCGCAAGCATGTCGCGCAGCGGCGGGATCCATTGCGCCTGTCGGCGCGGGCGAGACGCGACCTGGCGTTCAAGCCCGAGATCGCGCGCGTGTTCGCCGAGAACTTCGCTGTTTACGGCGTGCGCAAGGTCTGGCGGCAGATGAGGCGTGAAGGGTTCGTCATCGCCCGCTGCACCGTTGAACGGCTGATGCGCGAGATGGGGTTGCATGGGGTGATCCGCGGTAAGCCGGTGCGCACCACGATCAGCGATAAAGCTGCGCCTTGTCCGCTGGATCGCGTCAACCGGCAGTTCCATGCCCCGGCGCCGAACAGGTTGTGGGTCTCGGACTTTACCTACGTCTCGACCTGGAGCGGGTTCGTTTACGTCGCGTTCGTGATCGACGTCTATGCCCGCTACATCGTGGGCTGGCGGGTCAGCAGGACCGCGCATGCCAGCTTTGTGCTCGATGCCCTGGAGCAAGCCTTGCATGATCGGCGGCCAGTTCATCGCGGCGGCCTGGTTCATCACAGCGACCGCGGATCGCAATATGTATCGATAAAATATACCGAACGCCTCGCAGAAGCCGGCATCGAGCCGTCAGTCGGCAGCGTCGGCGACAGTTATGACAACGCTTTGGCGGAAACGATCAATGGCCTTTACAAGGCGGAAGTGATCCACCGCCGCGGACCATGGCGCTCCTTCGAGGCCGTCGAGTTCGCCACACTGGAATGGGTCGATTGGTTCAACCATCGGCGTTTGCTGGAGCCAATCGGCAACATCCCGCCCGCCGAAGCCGAACAACAATACTATGCCATGCTGGACGACACCGCCATGGCAGCATAACTTAAACCAAACGGCCTCCGACAATCCCGGGGCGGTTCAGGCAACGCACCGCGGTTGTTCTTGCGCGGACGTTCGCTCGGAGCCTTGCTTGCCTTGTTCCTGGCGAGCTCGGCCTGCGAAAGTGCCGCCTCAACTTCCTCCAGCGCCAGCTCGAACTGGTCCTGATCTAGCTGCTCGGACTTGCGCCCGAACCGGTGACGCATCAGCGCATCGATGATCGCCTGCAGCCGCTCGTTCTCGGCCCGAAAAACCTTGAGAAGATCCAGCTCGTGGGCCTGTTCGAGGACGAGCGCGCGCAGGCCATCGACGTCATCAGGAAGGTCCGCTTCGAGGAGCATGGCCCAGTTGAATCAGTCTTGATGCACCCCGTCAAGCGGCAATCTGAGGCGCAATCGGACGGCGTCCGCCGTGCACGCGGCGCCAGTCCAGACCCTCTAACAAAGCACCCAGCTGTGCGGCTGTGAGGCGCATCACGCCCTCCTGGATCCGGGGCCATCTGAAGGTGCCTTGCTCCAGCCTCTTGGCCATCAGGCAGAGACCTGTTCCGTCCCACCAGATGAGCTTGATCCGGTCTGCGCGCTTGGCGCGGAACACGTAGATCACACCGGAATAGGGCTTGCCGCCATACTCGGTCGCCACCAGCGCTGCGAGCGAGTCCGCTCCCTTCCTAAAATCCACGGGCCGCGTTGCCACCATCACCTTAGCGCCGGGTGCAGGGCCGATCATCGCGATGCTCGAAGGGCTGTGATTACGGCCGCGATCGTATCAGCATCAGCACTGCTGCCGATCCTGACCAGCGCGCCGCCAATCTCCAGCTCGATCGCCGCGGGCTCGGCCCGCCGACGTCGACGTGATCTGACAGGATCTGGCGCAGGCTCGGGCGTATCGTCAGGCGCGACCATTACCGGCACGAATGCAGGGTCTTGCTGTTCCAAGGCAACCGGAACCGCCAAACCGTGATCCTTGCACCGCCTGACCAGCACCTTGCGCCATCCGTATATCTGCGATGGATCCAATGCATGCCTGCGAGCGACGGCCGCAACCCTCTCGCCGCCGGGCCAGCACTCCGCGACAATCGACGCCTTCTCCGCGTCGGACCAGTCGCGGCGCTTGCCGGCGCCAGTGAATACCTCGAACCGCCGAGCGCCATTGATCACAGGATCATCACCAGAGATTATCATAGGAGCAGCGCCTCGCCCTTTAACCGGGCGCGGAAACTCGGCGCTTCACATCAGCCGCGCAAGGTGGGGTCCGGACATCGCTTACCCTTTGCCGACGCTTCCCTTTGAACCGCCCCGGGATTGTCGGAGGCTCCAACTCTTGAGTAGATGGAGTCCTTATGAGCAAGACAACGAACAAGTTTTCGCCGGAAGTTCGCGCCCGTGCGGTGCGGATGATACTGGATCACGAGGGCGATTATCCGTCCCGCTGGTCAGCGGTGGTGTCGGTTGCCGACAAGATCGGCTGCGCGCCGCAGACGCTTCACGAGTGGGTGAAGAAGGCGGAGGTCGACAGCGGTAAGCGCGCTGGCGTGCCAAGCGATACGGCCGACAAGCTGAAGGCGCTGGAACGCGAGGTTCGCGAGCTGCGTCAGGCCAACGAGATTCTCCGTAAGGCATCAGCATATTTTGCGCAGGCGGAGCTCGACCGCCCGTTCAAGCGATGATCGCGTTTATCGGTGATAACCGCGAGCGTCATGGGGTCGAGCCGATCTGCAAAGTCTTGCCGATCGCCCCTTCCACTTACCGCAAGCATGTCGCGCAGCGGCGGGATCCATTGCGCCTGTCGGCGCGGGCGAGACGCGACC
>JBKBVT010000295.1:0-2640 GCA_046289305.1 Hyphomonas sp.
TGGGCGAGACGCGGCGGGCGTACGGGCTTTCCGCCCCGGCCGTGAGCCGCGGCACCACCTACCTGCAGGCGAAGACCGCCCATGAGGTGATGAAGGCGCAGGAGCGGCGCTATCGCCTCCAGCGGATGAAGGGGGATCTGATCGACCGGGCGCGCGCCGAACGGCTGGTGTTCCGGCTTGCGCGCGAGGAGCGAGAGGCCTGGGTGACCTGGCCCGCGCGCGTCGCGGCGATGATGGCGGCGGAACTGCAGGCAGAGATCGGGGACGGGAACAGGGTGGAGGCGGCGCTGATGCAGAAGGTTCTGGAGACCCATGTCCGCGCCCAACTCGACAGCCTCGCCGAGGTCCGCACCGGGCTTGCCGGATGACCTGACGGACTTCGACGGCGCGAGCGCCCTCATCCGCGCCTGGTCTCGCGGGATCCGGCCCGATCCGGATCTGACGGTCTCGCAATGGGCCGATCGGCATCGCTGGCTGTCGTCGCGCGCATCGGCCGAACCCGGGCGGTACAGGACCGCGCGCACGCCCTACATGCGCGAGATCATGGACCGGCTGTCGCCCGGCGATCCGGTCCAGCGCGTGGTATTCATGAAGGCAGCTCAGATCGGGGCTACGGAAGCAGGAAGCTGTTTCATCGGCTTCGTGATGCACCAGGCGCCGGGGCCGATGCTGGCGGTCCAGCCGACGGTGGAACTGGCCAAGCGCAACTCGCGCCAGCGGATCGATCCGCTGATCGACGAGAGCCCCGAGCTGCGCGAGCGGGTCAAGCCGGCCCGGTCCCGCGATGCGGGCAACACGATGCTGTCGAAGGAATTTGCGGGCGGCATCCTGATCATGACGGGCGCGAACTCGGCGGTCGGGCTGCGGTCCACCCCGGCGCGCTACATCTTCCTCGACGAGGTCGATGCCTATCCGGCCTCGGCCGACGAGGAAGGCGATCCGGTCACTCTGGCCGAAGCCCGGTCGCTGACCTTCGCCCATCGGCGCAAGGTGTTCCTGGTCTCGACGCCGACGATCCGGGGGCTGTCGCGCATCGAGCGCGAGTTCGAAGCGTCCGACCAGCGGCGGTACTTCGTGCCGTGCCCGCACTGTGGCCACGCGCAATGGCTGAAGTTCGACCGGCTGCGCTGGCAGAAGGGCCGCCCGGAGACGGCGGAGTATCACTGCGAGGGCTGCGACACGCCCATCGCGGAGCACCACAAGACGGCGATGCTGGAGGGCGGCGAATGGCGCGCGACCGCCACGGCCACCGATCCGACCACGGTCGGATATCACCTCTCCGCACTCTATTCGCCGATCGGCTGGCTGAGCTGGGAGCGGATCGTGCGGGCATGGGACGCGGCACAGGGGTCGGACGAGGCGATCAAGGCGTTTCGCAACACCATCCTCGGCGAGACATGGGTCGAGACCGGCGAAGCGCCGGACTGGCAGCGACTCTACGACCGGACCGAGCGCTGGACATCCGGCACGGTGCCCGCAGGCGGGCTGTTCCTGACCGCCGGAGCCGACGTGCAGAAAGACCGGATCGAGGTCGACGTCTGGGCCTGGGGTCGGGGCCTCGAAAGCTGGCTGGTCGATCACGTCGTGATCGAGGGCGGGCCGGACCGGCACGACGCGTGGTCGGAACTTACGGCGCTGCTGGACCGGTCCTGGCCGCATGAACGGGGCGCGCATCTGCGCATCGCGCGGCTTGCCATCGACACGGGCTATGAGGCTCCGGCGGTCTATTCCTGGTCGCGGGCGCAAGGTTTTGCGCAGGTGTCACCGGTGAAAGGCGTCGAAGGGTTCAACCGTTCGAGCCCCGTGTCGGGGCCGACCTTCGTCGACGCGACCGAGGGCGGCAAGCGGCTGCGGCGCGGGGCACGGCTCTGGACGGTGGCGGTCTCGACCTTCAAGGCCGAGACCTACCGCTTCCTGCGGCTGGCGCGCCCGACCGACGAGGACATCGCCGACGGAGCGGCATTCCCGCCCGGTTCGGTGCATCTGCCGCACTGGGTCGAAAACGAATGGCTGAAGCAGTTCGTGGCCGAGCAACTGGTGACGGTGCGCACCAAACGCGGCTTCGCCCGGCTGGAATGGCAGAAGCTGCGCGAGCGCAACGAGGCGCTGGATTGCCGGGTCTACGCCCGCGCCGCCGCCTGGATCGCGGGCGCGGACCGCTGGCCCGAGGTGCGCTGGGCCGATCTGGAGGCTCAGCTCGCGGTGGCGAAGCAGGACGGGCCCGAGGCCGGCGCGGCAGCGGCGCCGTCCGTCCCGACACGACCAATGCCGCGTCGGCGCACGGTGCGCTCGAGCTACATGAGGTGATCCATGGCCACGGCCGCAGAGCTCCGCGCCCGCCGCGACGCGCTGACCGCGCAGCGGTCCTCGGGCGTTGCGCGGGTCAGCTATGACGGCAAGACCGTGGAGTACCGCAGCCTGGCCGAGATCGACAGGGCCGTCGAGGCGCTCGACCGCGAGATCGCCGCGGCGGAGGGGCGTCGGATCGTCCGACATGTGCGCGTGACGACAGCGAAGGGGCTCTGAAGCATGCGCCTCTTCGACCGTTTCCGCCGACGGGGTTCCGCAGGCCCCACGTCCTCCGGGCTTACGCGGCTCCCCCGGAGCCACGGTCCCTCCGGACTGCGCGCCCGTCTCGAA
>JBKBVT010000296.1:0-2622 GCA_046289305.1 Hyphomonas sp.
GCAATCAGTTTTCTCGAACTTTCTCTCCGGCGTCATCATCCTGATGGAGCGATCGCTGAAGGTCGGGGATTTCATCGAGCTTCAGTCCGGCCTGATGGGCGAGGTGAAGCAGATCAACTTCCGCTCCACCGTGGTGATGACCAACGACAATGTCGATATCATCGTGCCGAATGAGGCCTTCATCAAGGCGCAGCTGATCAACTGGACGATGACCGAGGCGCGCCGGCGCATCCATGTGCCGTTCGGCGTCGCCTATGGTACGGACAAGGCGATCGTCGAAAAGGCCGGCCTCGAAGCGGCCGCTTCCGTGCCCTGGACCTTCGATGACCGGGCCGATCACAAGCCGCAGGTCTGGTTGCACCGGTTCGGCGAATTCCGCCTGGAGTTCGAGCTGATCGTCTGGCTGACAGATGAGGCGATCATCCGCCCGCAGAAGGTGATGGCTGACTATGTCTGGGCGGTGCATTCGGCGCTGGAGAAATACGAGATCCACATCCCGATTCCGCAGCGCGACCTGCATTTCAAATCGCCGGGCACGCTCAGCGTCCGGATCGAACCCGGCAGCTGAGCGCGCCGGGCGCTTATTTCAAGGTCTTTACGAAGCGGCGGGCAAATCTGTCCGAGGCACGGCTTGCGTCCTGCCAGGTCGTCAGGCCTGCATTGCGTATGTCATTCTCGAACCATTTGTATTCGAGGTCGCCCAGCGCCGTGCCGGACGCGTCATAGGCTACCGCCTGGAGTTCCATGCCGCCGGTGCTGACCGAGCGGAACATGTCGAGGCCGGGCGTGTCGCCGCCCTGCTTGAAGGTCGGCCGGGAGGGGCGGGCATCCAGGATCGTGACATCGACGCGGGCCACGTCCACGCCGGCGCGCTCAAGCTGGCGGGTCAGATCGCGCTCGACCCGGCTGGTGAGGAACGCGCCTTCGCGCAGGCCGTAATCGGATTCGAGTTTCTCGGTGAACTCGGGCGAATAGGTCACGGCGATTTCTGTTGCTGCGGCCATAGGCGCCGCAATCGCCAGAAGGAAAGCAAGGGCAGAGGCTTTCATGTCGGTTCTCCAGTTCAGGTTGTCCCGGCTGGAAGCCGGGAACCAATCACTGACGCAATATACCAGCGACCGGCTCCCGGCAGAAGTCACGAGGGTGTGAGCGCTTAGACCGTATCAACCAGCACGAGTTCAGCCGAGCTGACGCCTTCGAGTGTCAAAGTCTCGTTGCCGGTAATCGCGGCCCCGTCGCGGGTTTTCAGCGTCTTGCCATTCAGCACGACCTCACCGTCTGCCACCACGAGATAGCCATGCCGGCCGGCAGGGATGTCATAGGTCAGTGTTTCGCTAGCCTTAATTGTTGCGCCGAGCACCTTGGCATCCTGGTTGATCGCGAGGCTGTCATTCTCCCCGGTGCCGGAGGCGAACACCGCCCACTGGCCGGAGCGGTCACCCTTAGGGAATTTCCGGGCGCCCCAGCTGGGCTTGCCGCCGCGGATGCGCGGGATGATCCAGAGCTGGAACAGCTCGGTCACTTCGTTTTCGGCGTTCCATTCGGAATGCTGGACGCCGGAGCCGGCGCTCATCACTTGCACATCACCCGCTTCGGTGCGGCCATGATTGCCCATCGAATCCTTGTGGGTGATCGCGCCTTTGCGGACATAGGTGATGATTTCCATCGAGTCGTGGCCGTGCGGCGGGAAGCCGGTGTTCGGCTGGATTTCGTCATCGTTCCAGACGCGCAGAGCGCCGTGATGGACCCGCGAGGGATCATGATAGCCGGAAAAGGAGAAGTGATAATGCGCATTCAGCCAATCATTGCGAAACCGGCCGAGCGACTGGAAGGGGCGGAGTTCGATCATGGGATGTCTCCTGTCCATGAGGGTTCTTGTTGACCGGTATATGGGAACGGGCAGGGATGAGGGCAGTCAGGCAGGCAAGATAGCATTCATGCGGGAGGCGCATGAATGGAGGGCGATCTGAAACAGCTGGCGGGTGTGCCGGGCAAAAATCCTTGATCGCAGTGCGTGTCGAAACTGGTTGTCTTGATGTGGGATGTCTTTAATTTCGCGGAACAAACTGCAGGCATAAGCCATGATCAAGCGTAACTTCTTCGTAGAGGCATGCTGGGATGAAGAAGCGAAAGTCTTCTTCTCAAAGAGCGACATCACCGGCCTGCATATCGAGACGGCCACGCTCGAGGAGTTTCAGGCCGTCATGGACGATGTGACGCTGGAACTGATCATCGCCAATCATATTCCAGCAGAGACGATCGCGACGAAGGCGCCTAAGGATTGGATGCCATTCGTCAGATGGACCGGGCCCGAGCATCTGGCCCCCGCCTGATGCCGCCCGGCTTCTATGATGACGTGACCGATCTGCTGAAACAGGCTGGGTACCGTTTTGAGCGTAGCGGCAAAGGTTCCCACGAGATATGGGCGCATCCTGACAAACTGCCGAAAGTGACGGTGCCGAGAACGCTCAAGAGCCGGCACACTGCCAACGGCATTCTGAAGGATGCTGGCATAGGAAAGAAGCTTTAGCGCAACCGCGCCTGGAGCTGATCTTCTCCGATCCGCAACTTCGACCTCGTCAATCAGCCGCTCGCCTCTTGCCCGAATCCCCGGACCTCCTC
>JBKBVT010000297.1:0-2583 GCA_046289305.1 Hyphomonas sp.
CGTCGATACGGGCGACGACCAGGTTCTGGGTCGTGATCCGCTCGGTGCCGAGATGGCCAGCCATTTTCTTGTTCTTGAACACGCGGCCCGGATCCTGGCGCATACCGGTCGAACCGTGCGAACGGTGCGACAGCGACACGCCGTGCGTGGCGCGAAGGCCGCCGAAGTTCCAGCGCTTCATCGCGCCGGCGAAACCCTTACCGATGGACAGGGCCGACACATCGACGCGCTGACCTTCAACGAAATGATCCGCGAGGACAACGGCGCCGACTTCCGGCAGGTCGCCGGAGACGCGGAACTCTTTCAGCTTCGCTTTCGGGGCCACTTCCGCCTTGGCGAACTGGCCGCGCAGCGGCTGGGTGGTGTTCTTGGCTTTCTTCTCGCCGGCGCCCATGATCACGGCCTTGTAGCCGTCGGTGCGGGTGACTTCCCCGCCCTTCTTGGTGGTCACGGTGCGCTCGTCTTCCGTACGCAGACCGACGACCTGACAGCCATCAAGCGACAGAACGGTGACGGGCACATGGCGGCCGTCTTCAGCGAAAATCCGGGTCATGCCGACCTTGCGGGCGAGCACACCGGTGCGGGCTGCAGGCTGGGCCATTAGCGCGCTCCCTCAAGCTTGATCTCAATGCCGACGCCGGACGACAGGTCGAGCTTCATCAGCGCGTCCACGGTCTGGGGGGTCGGGTCGACGATGTCGAGGATGCGCATATGCGTGCGGATCTCGAACTGCTCGCGCGACTTCTTGTCGATGTGGGGCGACCGGTTGACCGTGAAGCGCTCGATACGGGTAGGCAGTGGCACCGGGCCACGGACTTCCGCGCCAGTGCGCTTCGCCGTGCTCACGATCTCCTTCGCCGACATGTCGAGCGCGCGGTGATCAAAGGCTTTCAGCCTGATCCGGATATTTTGTCGTTCCATCGTTTCGTCCGTCCGCGCAAAACACTTTGACCCAAGGCGCGATGGCTCGTCAGCATCGAGCGCCCGGGCGGGGTGTGGATTAATTGTCAGTTTCGAGGGAGCGTTCGCTATGCAAAGCGCAGCCATCCCGGCGAAGTGGGGCTTCTATGTCAGACAGCCCGGCGCGTCAACAGCCGTAACGAGGGAATCTGCAGGTTCAGGACGCGTCTTCTTCATCCGCCCAGACCGTACCGGCATGGGTGTCCGGCGGGGTCCAGGCCGAGGCAGGCCAGCCGGTGATCATCCCCCGCGCACCGACACGCACCCCCTCCCCCTCAAGCCGCCGGATCTGCTCGGCGATCCGCGGGGTCTCCCGCTTCTCCGGCACGAATCGCCCGCCCGCCGGAACAACCCGGTACCAGGCAAGGAGCGCCGCCTCCTCCGCTGTCAGCGCCGACATTATATAGGCCGCATGCCGGGGCGGGATATTGAGCGCGCGGGCCAGCGCCGGCAGCTCGCACACCTGTCCGGCCGGAATCTCCCGCACCAGCGCGAGCAGCGCTGTACGCATCCGGGAGTAAGCCGCTGACTTTGCCATACGCGAAAAATAGTCGGCCCTGCCGGGCCGGCAAACAAAAAGGCCACCCTGTTCGGGGCGGCCTTCTCTGTTTCGATCTTCCTTTGAGGGAAGCTTACTTCTTGATGGACGAAACGACGCCGGCGCCGACGGTGCGGCCGCCTTCGCGGATGGCGAAGCGCAGGCCCTGGTCCATGGCGATGGGGTGGATCAGTTCCACATCCATCTTCACGTTATCGCCGGGCAGCACCATTTCCTTGTCTTCCGGCAGTTTCACGATGCCGGTGACATCCGTGGTGCGGAAGTAGAATTGCGGGCGGTAGTTGGTGAAGAACGGGGTGTGGCGTCCGCCCTCTTCCTTGGTCAGGATGTAGGCCTCGGCTTCGAACAGCGTGTGCGGCGTGATCGAGCCCGGCTTGCAGAGCACCTGGCCCCGCTCGACGCCCTCACGGTCAACACCGCGGAGCAGCGCGCCGATATTGTCGCCGGCCTGGCCCTGGTCGAGCAGCTTGCGGAACATCTCGACGCCCGTGCAGGTCGTCTTGGTGGTCGCGCGGATACCGACGATTTCGATCTCGTCGCCGACTTTCAGGATGCCCTGCTCGACCCGGCCGGTCACAACCGTACCGCGGCCCGAGATCGAGAACACGTCCTCGACCGGCATCAGGAACGGCTTGTCCAGCGGACGCTCCGGCGTCGGGATGTACTCATCCACGGCGGCCATCAGCGCGATGACCGACTTCTCGCCGATCTCGGGGTCACGGTCTTCGACCGCAGCCAGGGCCGAGCCCTTGATGATCGGGATGTCGTCGCCGGGGAAGTTGTAGGAAGAGAGCAGGTCGCGCACTTCCATCTCGACGAGCTCGAGCAGCTCCTCGTCATCGACCTGGTCGACCTTGTTCATGTACACGACCAGCGCCGGGACGCCGACCTGGCGGGCGAGCAGGATGTGCTCGCGGGTCTGCGGCATCGGGCCATCGGCGGCGTTCACCACCAGGATCGCGCCGTCCATCTGCGCCGCGCCGGTGATCATGTTCTTCACATAGTCCGCGTGGCCGGGGCAGTCGACGTGGGCATAGTGACGGTTGGCCGTCTCATACTCGACG
>JBKBVT010000298.1:0-2502 GCA_046289305.1 Hyphomonas sp.
ACCGCCGGCATGTTGGTCAGCACCTTCAGCCAGGTCGCCAACTCGTCGATCAGTTCCAGCGCGCCCTGCACGGTCGCCTGCGGCTGCAGCGGATGGATATCCGCAAAGCCGGGCAGGCGTGCCATCTTCTCGTTCAGCCGCGGATTATGCTTCATCGTGCACGAGCCGAGCGGAAACAGACCCAGATCAATGGCGTAATTTCTCTGTGACAGGCGCACATAATGGCGCACTGCCTGCGGCTCCGACAGACCCGGCAGGCCGGTGTCGGCCTTGCGCGCCGCATTGCCCAGACGGCTCTTCAGCCCCTTCGGCTTCGGCAGGTCCACCCCCGTCGTCTCGGGCGTCCCTATCTCGAACAGAAGATCCTCATGCTGAAGAAGACCGCGGGAGCCGGAGATGGTTTCGATGTTGGCCATGGCCGGGGTCACTTCCTTATCGATGCCCATCACACAATCTCCTTCAGCGCATCGGCGTAGGCGGCAATATCATCCGCCGTCGTGCATTCGGTGGCAGCCACCAGGATCACATCGCCCAGATGATCGCCGGGGAACAGCCGCGAAGCGCGCACGCCGCCGACGACGCCCGCTTCGTCCAGCATGGCGAGCACGGCTTCCGCGTCCATTGGTGTGCGGATCGCAAACTCGTTGAAGAAGCGCGGCGTCAGCACCTCAACGCCCTTGATCGCGCCCAGTGCATCCGCCAGTTCAATTGCCGCCTCATGGTTCAGTTGCGCCAGTTGTTTCAGCCCGCGCCCGCCCAGCAGCGTCATGTGCGCCGTGAACGCCAGCGCGCAGAGCCCGGAATTCGTGCAGATATTCGACGTCGCCTTGTCGCGCCGGATATGCTGCTCGCGGGTCGACAGTGTCAGCACAAAGCCGCGCTTGCCTTCCGCGTCCACCGTCTCGCCGCACAGCCGCCCCGGCATCTGCCGCACCAGCTTCTCGCGCGCCGCAAACAGGCCGACATACGGCCCACCGAAATTCAGGCCGTTGCCGATCGACTGGCCCTCGCCCGCCGCAATGTCTGCGCCCATCTCGCCCGGCGGCATCACGAGGCCGAGGCTCACAGCCTCCGTGAACACCGAAACAAGCAGCGCGCCCTGCGTATGCGCCGCGCTGGCAACGCCCGAGAGATCCGTCACCGTCCCGAACACGTTCGGGCTCTGGCCGATCACGCAGGCGGTTTCTCCGTCTACGGCCGATGCCAGCTCCCCCTCGCCATCTATGGCGTAAGGCAGCTGCACCACCGTCAACCCCTGCGCCTCGCACAGAAGCCGCGTCGCCGCCGCATAATGCGGATGCAGGCCGCCGGAAAGGATGATTTTCTTCCGCTTGGTCACGCGCGCCGCCATCACCGCGCCCTCGGCGCAGGCGGTCGAGCCGTCATACATCGAGGCGTTGGCAATCTCCATCGCCGTCAGCGCCGCCACCTGCGTCTGGAATTCGAACAGCGTCTGCAGCGTACCCTGCGCGATTTCCGGTTGATAGGGCGTGTACGTTGTCAGGAACTCCGACCGCTGAATGATCATGTCTACGCTCGCGGGCACATGATGCTTGTAGGCGCCGGCGCCGACAAAGAACGGCCCCGCAGATGCCGAACGGTTCTTCGCTGCCAGCTTGGTCAGGTGCCGGTCCACGGCCAGCTCGCCCTGATGGTCGGGGAGGCCGCCAATCTTGGCTTTCAGGCGGGCCTTCTCCGGAACATCCGTATAAAAATCGTCGACAGATTTCGCGCCAATCGTCGCCAGCATCGCGGCGCGGTCGTCTGGTGTCTGCGGCAGGTAACGCATCGTCTCAGTGCCCCGCGCAGAAGGCGTCATACGCCGCCTTGTCCATCAGGCCGTCCAGTTCGGCGGCATCATCCATCTTCATGCGGACGAGCCAGGCATCGCCCTCAGGGTCCTGGTCCACCCGCTCGGTCGCCTCGGTCAGTGGCGCGTTTACTTCCAGAACGGTCCCGCTCACCGGCGCAAACACGTCGGACGCCGTCTTGGAGCTTTCGACCACGGCAAATTCCTGCATCCGCTTCACCTTGGCACCCGCCTCGGGAAGCTCCACGAACACCACGTCGCCCAGCTGCTTGGCGGCGTAGGCGGTGATCCCTACAGTGGCCGTGTCGCCCTCGACGCGGACCCATTCATGTTCTTCGGTGTAATAAGTCGTCATACGGAGTGTCTCCCGGTGGGTGGGGTTAGCGTTTGTAATTCTGCGGAACAAAAGGCAGCGCGGCGATCTCGGCGGGGCGCGCCTTGCCGCGCACGATCAGGTCCACCTTCGTGCCTGGTGCAGCATGAGTGCTCGCCACATAGCCCATCGAAACCGGCGCATTGACGCTCGGCCCGAAACCGCCCGAGGTGACAACACCAATGGTTTCGCCGCCAATCTGGATCTCTGTGCCCTCACGGGCCGGCGCGCGTTCCAGCGGCTGGATGCCGACACGCTTGCGGGCGGGGCCATCTTTCAACTCGTGCAGGATGCGCTCCGCCCCCGGAAAATCGCCCGC
>JBKBVT010000299.1:0-2501 GCA_046289305.1 Hyphomonas sp.
ATCGGATTTTCCCTGGGCGGAAACTTCGGCTGGCGCACTGTAACGCGCTGGCACAGTTCCTGCTCCGCGCGGTCATGATGAGAGCCTTGTTCCTTAACGCCTACACGGATGCGCGCGAGGATGCCCCCGCGCTCCGCTTCGCACTTCTTTGGGCGATTGGCCTGCCGCTCCTCCTGTTTCCGGTTTTCACCTTTATCCTCACCACAGCCTTGCTTGCACTGGGCGCAACACTCGCGCCGCTGACGGCATGGTTGATACTTGGTATCTCAGCTGCCAGCGCACTCACCCTCCCGCGCTTGTTTATCGTGTCCGGCTGGCCTTTGGCAGCCGCCTTGTCGCTTGCCGCCGGCGTTCTCGCTTTCCTGATCGCGTCTCTGCTGCATGATACCTCGATCGACGGCCAGCATTACCATTTCCAGGCGGCCTATGGGTTGGCCGAAGGGTGGAATCCGCTGAGAGGCGGGCGTGAGCCGCCGGTCATCGGGGACACAATGACCCTCTGGGCCCTGCACTATCCGCGTGGCGGATGGGTGTTCGCGGGGAACCTGCTTGCGGCCGGCCTGCCGCTCAGCACACTGAAGGCCATCAATTTCCTGCTATTGTTCGCGGCCGCAGCCCTGGTCGCTGGAACTTTGATCCGGCTCGGCTTTTCGGCCCTGTTCGCCGCACTGCTGACGGCTGCGGCCGTGCTCAACCCGGTCATCACCTCTCAGCTGTTCACCGGAATGAATGATGGCCTGTTCGGGCTGTGCTTAATCATCTTCACGGCCGCCCTGGCCGTGTGGATCCGTCATGACGAAGCGCCCGCGCTGATCGCTGCCCTGGCCGCGATGATCCTCGCCATGAACCTCAAGTTCTCGGCCATCCCGATCCTGTTCATCCTGTCGGCCTTCACTTGTCTCGCGACCTTTCTGGTCAGCAGGCATCGCAGAACACTGCACATTGCGGCAGCCCTTTTCGGCTCGGCAATTGTCGGAGTCATAGTGCTCGGCTGGTCGCCCTATGTTCAGAACTATCTCGATTTCGGGCATGTCTTCTATCCGATCATGGGACCCAACGCGGTCGACATCATGACCGGGGCAATGCCGGAACTCGAGAACACACCGAAAGTCCTCGAACCGCTTTCGCCGGCGGGACGCTTCCTTTTCTCGCTGTTTTCGCAAACACACTCCGGCTACGAAACCACCGCCAGCTTGAAGATTCCTTTCTTCGCCACACCCGCCGAGCTCCGGGCTGCGGGAGACGTGGATACACGGCTGGCCGGCTTCGGGCCCTTCTTCTCAGGCATCGTCCTGCTGGCCATCGTCTGCGCCGTGACAATCGCCCTCAATGCCAAGCGGCGAAACCCGGTGACCCTAGGGCTCCTGTTCACCGCCGCGGCCATGCTGCTCTCCGTGCTTCTGATGCCGCAGAACTGGTGGGCGAGGTATGTGCCGCAGTTCTGGCTCGCGCCGGCCTGCATCGCCGCCGCCGCGATCACCCTTCCGCGCCTTCCGGTGCAGATCTTCGGTACGCTGATCGCCCTTGTCATGCTGCTGAACGCAGGCCTGACGACGGCCTCCGGATTATGGCTAACCACCAAGCGGAGCGCGGCGGTCAACGAGCAGATCAACACTATGGCCAATACGGACCAATCCTATTGTGTCTATCCGGACATGGTACATTCCCGCCTCTATCTGATGCGGGAGGCTGGCATTCAGGTTCAGTACGCGCCGCGCGGCACCCTCACCTGCAGCGCGCCAGAGGAGATCGCGGGCTACGGACCCGACCGGCATGGCGGGCAGATATGCTTGTGCCCCTCGCAATGAGCACTCCAGGTAAGAGGAAAGGCGTTCAATCGATGGCACTGTTTTTGCAGCAAGTAAGGCGGGGATAGATCAGGAAACAGTCAGGGAGCGGCCGCCAGCCACCCTATCCAGGCGCCCAACTGGAAATTGGCGAGCGGTGCCCTTAGGGGGACTACGCAGCCTTATTTGGAAGAGTTTGCGATGCTGAACACGGTCGAGCCCAATCATTCAGGCAGTCTGCAGGCCGCGCGGCCTATCACATCGGCGCTCATCACCTGGGGGCTGGTGCGTGTCCCGTTGATCCTTCTGCTTGTTTACCTTTTCCGCGGCGCGATCTCGACGCTGCCGATCTTCGACGGCGCCGCGATTACCCTGCGTGTCATCGATATCGTCAGCCTTCCCGTCTCCCGCATCATCGTCTGCCTCGCCGTTGCGGGCGGACTGGGCGTGCTTGTGGCCATCGCGCTACGCCTGAAACCGAAACCCGGCTACATCCTTCTGGTCGGCGGCACCGCAGTGGTCTCTCTGGCCCTGTTCAGCATGACCGGCACACCGCTGCGCCATGCGATCCTCCCGATCTTCCTCGCCGCCACCAACTTCCTGCCCGAAGCGTTGCTTCAGCGGCGCACCGATAACCGCATCATGGCACTCGCGGTCGGCGTCACCGAGGCGCTCATTCTGCGCCGCCACCTCACCTGGCTCGGCGGACTTGCC
>JBKBVT010000300.1:0-2486 GCA_046289305.1 Hyphomonas sp.
CGATAACATAGCGGGTCGGCGCGTCGGCGGCTTCGGCGTCATCCAGCGAGACGCTGATATCGGTGCGCGAGACATCTTTCGGCGCGATCAGCACGGTGGGGATCTGGGCCGCCATGAGGGCATCGAGAATATCGTCATCCTCGCTCATCGGCGGGGCGACGATGACGCCGTCCAGCCCTGCCCCGCCGAGGCGCTCGGCAAAATGCAGCGCGGCGGCGGACATGTCCTCAGAGGAGAAATCCTCGATCACCAGATGGTGGCCTTCGTCCCGGCACTGATGAAGCGCGCCGACAAGCAGTTCGCCCAGATAGGAACTCGACGGGTTGTGATAGATCAAACCGATGAACAGCGATTTGCCGCCGGCAAGGCCGCGCGCCAAGAGGTTGGGCCGGTAGTTCAGCTCCCGAATCGCCTCCTCGACGCGCGCGCGGGTCGCCTCGCGCACGGTCTCGCGCCGGTTCAGCACGCGTGACACGGTCATCTGCGACACGCCGGCGCGCTCGGCCACCTCCTTGATGGTCGCGTGCGACTTGCGGCTCGAGCGGCGCAGCGTTTCTGCCATGCGCGTGTTACCCCTATCAGCTCGGGAAATCCCGTTTACTTCAAGCGTATAACGCGCGCCGGGCCTCTGCTTGTCAACCGCAGCCGGCAGGCTGAGGCGGCCTCAGAGGTGCCGGTTAAGGATGTTTTCGAGCCATTCCTGGCGCCCGGAGCGCGGCTGGGGATCGATCCCGTCAGCGACAACCTTGTCAGAAATCGACTCCAGCGAAGCCCCGTCCATGATCCATTTGCCGAGCGTCTCGTTCCAGCCGGCATAACGGGCGTCCACGAACCGGTCGAGTTCGCCCTCCTCGAGAATTGAGGCGGCGGCAATCAACCCGCGGGCGAGTGCGTCGAGGCTGCCGACATGACCGTAGAACAGGTCCGCGGCGTCGATCGACTGGCGGCGAACCTTGGAGTCGAAGTTGAAGCCGCCAGTGGTGAAGCCGCCGCCGCGCAGGATTTCCACCATCGAGCGGGTGATCTCAAGATGCTCCATCCAGAACTGGTCAGTATCCCAACCATTCTGCGGGTCGCCGCGGTTCGCGTCGATCGAACCGAAGATGCCGAGCGCGAAGGCGGTGGCAATCTCATGGTCCATCGCATTGCCGGCGAGGGTCGCGTGGTTCGTCTCGATATTGACGCACACTTCCTTCTCGAGGCCGTATTTCTTCAGGAAGCCGTACACGGTGGCGGTGTCGCGGTCATATTGGTGTTTGGTCGGCTCGTGCGGTTTCGGCTCGATCAGCAGGCTGCCCTTGAAGCCGATCTTGTGCTTGTGCTCGACCGCGAGGGTGAGCATGCGGGCGAACTGGTCCTGCTCCTGGCCGATGCGGGTGTTGAGGAGGGTGTCATAGCCTTCGCGGCCGCCCCAGAACACGTAATTCGCGCCGCTAAGGCGGTGGGTGGCTTCCATCGCGTGGCGCACCTGGTTGGCGGCGCAGGCGAAAACCTCCGGGTCCGGATTGGTCGAGGCGCCGGACATGTAGCGCCGGTTGGAGAAGACGTTGGCCGTGCCCCAGAGGAGCTTCAGGCCAGTCTCGGCCATTTTGGCTTCCAGCTTGTCGACGATGATGGCGAGGTTGTTGACATGCTCGCGCATGTTGGCGGCTGGCGCCATGACATCGACATCGTGGAAGGTGAAGAATGGCACGTCCATCTTGGTGAAGAATTCAAACGCCGCCTCGAGCTTGGCGTCGGCCATCTCCTGGCCGGTGAGGCTGTGCCAGGGGCGGCGGAAAGTGCCCTCGCCAAAGATGTCATAACCGTCCCAGCAGAAGCTGTGCCAGTAGCAGACCGCCGGGCGCAGATGGTCTTCCATCCGCTTGCCCAGGATCATCCGGTCCTTGTCATACCAGCGGTAGGCGAGTGGATTAGTGCTCTCGAGGCCCTCATAGCGGATGGCCGGAATGGCGGAAAAATACGACGCGGTCATGCGCGGGACTCCATGGTGAACAAGGGTTTGATGCGGGAATAGGCCTCGCGGAAGCGCAGGCGGCTGGCGGCGAGACGATCGAAATCCTCCGCCTTCGGATCGATGGTGAAGAGGACCGGCGGCGGGGCGCAGGCCTCGTCGGGATGGGTACCGGTGACGCCGATGAGGGCGAGCTTGGCGGCGCCGTATGCGGGGCCGACTGCGCCGTCGCGGCGGTAGACAAGACGGCGGCCGAGCGCGCCGGCAAGCACCCTGCCCCACCAGGCAGAACGCGCGCCGCCGCCGATGACGGTGATGTCGCCGACATCGCCGCCGCCGGCCGCAAGCGCGTCGAGGCCGTCTGCGAAGGCGAAAGCGACGCCTTCCAGCACAGCCTGGCCGATGGCGGCGGCGTCGCTGTCATGATCAAGGCCCATGAGAAGCCCGCGGGTATGCGGATCGTTGTGTGGCGTGCGCTCGCCGGAGAGGTAAGGCAAAAAGACTTCCGGACCGCCAAGACGGGCGCGCTGTT
>JBKBVT010000301.1:0-2484 GCA_046289305.1 Hyphomonas sp.
ACGAATGGGACGAAGATTATGATGCTTATGTTTGCGACCGCATCGCCCGGCCTTACGGCCGGGCGCGGATTGAAACGAATGGGACGAAGATTATGATGCTTATGTTTGCGACCGCATCGCCCGGCCTTACGGCCGGGCGCGGATTGAAACGAATGGGACGAAGATTATGATGCTTATGTTTGCGACCGCATCGCCCGGCCTTACGGCCGGGCGCGGATTGAAACGCTCATCGCATTGCCCTCTCAGCCTGTATCATTTGCATCGCCCGGCCTTACGGCCGGGCGTAGGGTCCGCAACTAGCCCGTCAAACTTCGCCGTCTGTCGCAGGCAAGAGTCGGGAGGGTTCACCGACGCTGTAGACCGTCAGGCGGTGCATGGCACGCGTGCACGCGACATAGAGCAGGTTGCGGTCCATTTCGGTGCGATAGATCTTGGCGCTGGCGTCAGCGACGATCACGCGGTCAAATTCCAGGCCCTTGGCCAGATGCGCGGTGCACACGATCACTCCCGATGAGTATCCAGCGCTATCGGCATCGAGCAGACGCGTTGCCGTGCCGTGGTCACTTAGCGCCTTGTGCAGCCGCGTCGCCTGTTTCTGAGTCTTGGCGATGATCGCGAGGCTGTGGTGATCCGACCGCGTGAAGGCGTCGATCGCTTCACCAATCCTTGCCACCATTTCGGCCTGCCGTTTGCACTCGATGACCTGCGGTCGCTCGCCGTTGCGTTTCATCGGCTCGAGTTCGGGGTTGGGCGCAATCGCCAGCGCGAATTGCATGATCGGCCAGCTGGAACGATAGCTCTTGGTGAGCCGAACACAGACCGACGATTGCAGGATCTGGCCGATTTGCTCGGCCGTGGAGCTGGTATACGGGTTGACCGCTTGCGCACCGTCACCGAGTACGGTCTTGCGGCAGGAGAACAAATGCGCGAGCACGGCGTACTGCACCGGCGTGTAGTCCTGCATTTCGTCGATCAATAGATGCTTGACCCGCGAGTAGGAATGCCGAACGCCCTCAAGCCGCATCTTGAGGTGGATCAGTGGAAACACGTCCGCCCACTCGAGCTTGCCGCCGACCAGCTTGAGCCACTCCGGTCGACCAAGCCACTCGAACAGGCCCCGATACGCCTGGCGCAGCGTCTGCGTGCGCACCATGCCGCGAATGGCTGCGCGCAGTGATTGCCGCTCGGCGGTCGACAGATCGTGGTTGTAGTGAACACCGATCTGGCTTTCAGTCGCCACCATCACACGAGCTATGCGGTCGGTGAGCGCAGCACCGCGATGCTTGCTCCAGGTCTCGGCAAAGAACCAGTCGGGCACGATCTTGCGCCCGGTGCGCCACTCGCAAGCCTCGAACGAGTGCGCTTCCAGATGCTCGACATAGGCGTCGATCTGGCGCAGAAAATCCAGCGATCCTTTCGCCGCGATTCGCGCCCTCAGCGCCTCGTCGTCTTTATCCAGCAGCGCGGCGGTCTGCTCGAAAAAGTTCTGAAACCGGTACTGCTGATCCAGCAGCTCCGCCGCCAGATCCTCCATACCGATTTCAGCCACTTGCTCTTCACCTAGCTCGGGCAGCACGTTGCCGATGTAGTCGGCAAATACGCGGTTGGGCGAGAGAATCAGAATGTCGTCCGAGGTCAAGGAGTCCTTGAACCGGTAAAGCAAAAACGCAATGCGATGCAGCGCGATGGAGGTTTTACCCGAGCCCGCCACACCCTGAATGATCAGGGTATGCGCTTCATCATTGCGAATGATGGCGTTCTGGTCGCGCTGGATGGTCGCGACGATGTTCTTCATGCCCTCGTCGCTGCTTGATCGACTGAGCTCATCCTGCAAAACCTCATCGACGATCTGAACCCCGGACTCGATGACGAACTCGAGCCGCTGGTCGCGAATTCTCATCTGGCGCTTGCACGTCACCTCGCCATCCACGCGGCCTTTGGGGGCCTGATATCGCGCCGGGCCGATTTCGTGGTCGTAAAACACCGCAGCAATCGGCGCGCGCCAGTCGTAGACCTTTGTCTCGCCAGTCGCCTCGTCGCGGAAGTGGTGCACACCGATGTAGATCGGCCGATCACGTTCTTCGCCTTCACGGCGGAAATCGAAGCGACCAAAGTACGGCGAACGCAACAACTTGTTCAGCTTGATCTGCTGCGCCTTGATGATTTCGGCGGAATCGAGCGTTTGCTCGATGGTCTGGCGCACCGCGATTTTCTCGATGTGGTCCATGTCGCGGCGCGCATCCCACAGGTATTCCTTGCGGGTCTGGATCTCTTGAGCGTAGTCGCGCAGGCGCGCAGCGTGCGCATCGAGCGCACCCTGTATCGTCGCCAGACAACGCTCGAGCGCCGCGCGTTCTTCGATTTCAGCGGAGGAGGCGATCATATCGTTCATAAGCTAAAAAACGGCCGAAAGGGTCAATGATCGCGCGGCGCGTCATCACCCGAATATCAACTAATCGATCGACAAGTCGTTAGGCGCGCTAC
>JBKBVT010000302.1:0-2468 GCA_046289305.1 Hyphomonas sp.
GTGCAAGATTCCCCACTGCTGCCTCCCGTAGGAGTCTGGGCCGTGTCTCAGTCCCAGTGTGGCTGATCATCCTCTCAGACCAGCTATGGATCGTCGCCTTTGTGAGCCATTACCTCACCAACTAGCTAATCCAACGCGGGCCGATCTTTCGCCGATAAATCTTTCCCCCTAAGGGCGTATACGGTATTACCACCAGTTTCCCGGAGCTATTCCGTAGCGAAAGGTACGTTCCCACGCGTTACTCACCCGTCTGCCACTGTGTCGTTCGACTTGCATGTGTTAGGCCTGCCGCCAGCGTTCGTTCTGAGCCAGAATCAAACTCTCAAGTTGAGTGTTGATCTGGACGAACCATCCATTGGAATATGGACGGTTACTCAAGCTGTTAAGCATAAGTATTGCGTTCTTTGACGAGAACCCTTGATCACAAAGGGAAAGCCGAAGCCTTCCCGATGGAAAAAAGAATTCTCAAGAAACACATCGTCGTGATCGTTTTGGACTTCTCGCGAAGTCCGCAAGCCATCACGCCGCCTGCGTTTCTCTTCCTATCTCTTACGATGTCAAACAGCTGAACCCGAAGGTTCTTCAGAGCCCTTCAGAAGCCCGTGGGCCCGTCCGGAAGTGGCGGCTTATACAGCCGTGTTTTTCCCCGTCAACCAACTTTCTCCGGCCTTCTGCAGTTTCCCGATTTACCATCGGTGGGCTGCCTAATTTGGAGAACAGAACTTCTCGACCGATCACTCGGCCCAAAAATTCAGGCGTTCAGAGGAACCGCACATATAGCCGCTGTTTGGTTTAAAGGGCAAGCCCTTTTCTTCCGTTGAGCGACCATCTGGGGGTCATCGCCTCGTCAGCCCGTGGGCCGTTTCAGCGAAGAGCGCGATGTAGCGACCCCTTCCCGAAGCCGCAACCCCAAAATGTGAGAATTACACAGGATCAGCGCGTTTTTTGTCGCAAAAGCTTAAAACTGGGCCGAAAGATACGATTTCATGGCCGCAGCTTCCGCCTCGGTCTCGGCGATTTTCCATTTCACCAGGTCACCAATCGACACCACGCCGGTCAGTCTTTCATTGCGCACGACCGGCAAGTGCCGGATCCGGCGGTCGGTCATCAGATGCAGGGCCGCCTGCATCGGCATCTCGCAGGGCACCGTCACGACCGCGCGCGTCATCGCGCTGCCGACATCCATGTCCAGTGCCGGTGCGCCCAGGCGGGCCACCTGGCGCACGATATCGCGCTCTGAAAGCACACCGACGATTCCCGCGTCCTTCCCGAGCACGACCACCGCACCGATCTTGTGCTCATCGAGCAGCTGCGCCGCCTCGCGCAGTGTATGACCCGCCTCGAGCGTGATGACCTCACGCCCCTTATCCTTGAGAATCTGCTCAATGATCATGTCCATCCTCCAAAACGGCGGCGACCTTGTGGCCATCTCACCCATCAACAATCCTATCATGGAGTGCAGGCGCGCGCGAGCCTTACTGCGCCGGCCAGGTCAGGGCCCCGCGCGGCGCAGCGCGTCCCAGATCAGCGCCCGCCCGATCAGCGCGCCGGCGAGAAAGCCGCCAAGGTGCACCTCCCAGGCAATCCCCGCACCGAGCAGCCCCGGCCCGACAAAGGCGAGCAGCAGGTTTGCGACCACAAAGATCGCCGACACCGTCAGGAAATTGCGCGAGAATATCCGCGCCCCTGCCCCGTCCCGCATCAGGAACAGCGCCCCCAGCACACCGCTGACCCCGCCGGACGCCCCCACGGCAATCGGCCCGGAGGGGTTGTGCACCAGCATGTAGACAAGCCCGCCCAACGCCTGGCTCAGGAAGAACAGGAGAAACAGCGTCAGCGCCGGCCCGGCCCCCGCCCGCCCACGCACCTGCCCGATCATCTCCAGTACCGGCTTGCCGACCGCGACCCAGAAGGCGGCGTTCAGCACCACATGAAACCAGTCCCCATGCAGCAGCGCGCTGAGAAACAGCGGCGCAATCGCCGCCAGAACGCCGCCATAGGGCGGCAGGCCGATCGGCCCCGGAAAGGCGCCCGTCGCCCAGCCCCAGAACCGTTCGGGAATGAGCGCCGCGTGATAGAACACCTCATTCTGCACGCCGTCCGGCGAGAACACCCGCGCGCCGTGCAGGGCGATCAGCACAACGGCAAACACCGTCAGCGGCAGCGGCGCATTGATGATCGGGACACGCCCGGCTGACTCACTCATTCGCGTTTCCTTCGCCTGTCGCCGCGCCGCCCGGCACACCTAATTTCTTCAACGCTTATCTAGGCGCTTCGCCGCAAGATTGCCTCCCCGTCTCTGCCGCCTATGTCATTTGCCATGCTGACACGTCTTTTTCTCGGCCTCACGGGGCTCCTTTTCGCGGCTTTTGCGGTCATCTCCTTCGCCGATCCCATCGGCATGGCTGACAACCTTGGCGTGGAAGTTGCCGGCCCAAACGGCGCCTATGAACTGCGCGGCATCTATG
>JBKBVT010000303.1:0-2459 GCA_046289305.1 Hyphomonas sp.
CAAGGCTCATCAGCGGGCCAATCCTCGCAAATATGCACTGAGTCGTCTGGACAGAAGCTTACCGGCCCGCGCGTGCGCGGCGCAAGCCCTCAGCGCTTCAGCACCAGCTCGCAGCGCTCATTGAGGCTGGGGCGGGCAACGGCAACGCGCGCGAGGCCTGGGAGCCGGGCTTTGAGGTCAGCGGCGGCCCAGAGGCAAATGCGCTCCAGCGTGGGGATGTCGAGACCGTCGATCTCGTTCAGCAGACGGTGGTCGAGCTTGGCTGCGGTGGCTTCCAGGCAGGCGGTCAGATGGGCAAAATCCTCGACCCATTGTTCGCCCGGCTTGACGACGCCTGCAACAGTGGCCTCCAGGCGGAAGGAATGGCCATGCACCGAGCGGTAGGGATGGCCCTCGGGCTTGCCGCCCATATAATGTGCAGCCTCGAAGGTCACCGCCTTCGAGATCTCGAACACCTGGCCTTCTGCGCTTAAGGCAGACCGGTCAGTTTGTGGGTTTGCAAGCTCAGCCGCCATTTCGGGTTCTTCAGGCAATAGTCTGCGGCCGCCGCCACATGGCTGGCACCGGCTCTGTCGTCCCTCGGTTGGATGAAAAAATGCTGAAAGTCCAGCGTCTCGAAGCATTCCGGCTGCGCTTCAGCCTCGTCCTGCGGATAGACCAGTTTGAGTTCGTTACCCGAGCGTTGGGCCAGCGGAGCTCGGCCCTTGGGGCTGATACAGACCCAGTCGATACCCTCCGTCGCAGCCAGCGTGCCATTGCTCTCAATGGCGATCTCGAAGCCCGCGGCATGGAGCGCATCGATCAGCGGCGCATCCAGCTGCAGAAGCGGCTCGCCGCCTGTACAGACGACATAAGGCCTGCCCGGACCGCCGGATCCGGCCTGCCAGAGGGCCGCAATGTGTGCCGCGAGCGGCTCCGCAGTGGTAAACTTGCCGCCGCCAGTCCCGTCCGTACCGACAAAATCGGTATCGCAGAAGCGGCAGACGGCGCTGGCCCGGTCGCGCTCCAGCCCGCTCCAGAGATTGCATCCTGCAAAGCGCAGGAACACGGCAGCGCGCCCCGTATGGGCCCCTTCCCCCTGCAGCGTGTAGAACGCCTCCTTGACGGCGTAGGTCATGCCATCGCATCCCGCCAGCGTTGCCAGCCCCCGGCGCGCAGCTCGCAGGCCGGGCAAGTGCCGCAGCCATAGCCCCAGGGGTGGCGCTGGCTTCGGTCCCCCATATAGCAGGTATGGGTCTCTTCGAGGATCAGCTCGACCAGAGCCTCGCCCCCAAGTTCGCCGGCGCGTTCCCAGCTCGCGGCCTTGTCGAGATACATCAGCGGCGTCTCGATCCGGATTTCTGTATCGAGGCCAAGTCGCAGGGTTTCCTGCTGGGCCCGGATCGTATCCAGCCGGCAGTCGGGATAGCCTGAGTAGTCGGTTTCACACATGCCGCCGACGATCGTGCCTATCCCGCGCCGGGCGGCCAATGCGCCGGCCAGGGTCAGGAAGAGCAGGTTTCGTCCCGGCACGAAAGTGTTTGGCAGGCCGGCCGCTGTCATGCGGATTTCGACATCATGCGTCATCGCCGTCTGGCCGAGAGATTTCAGGACCGTGGCGTCAATCAGGTGATCCAGGCCGAGCCGGGCGTCCCAATGTGGAAAGCCAGCCCGGACGGCGCTGAGGAAACGCGGACGGCATTCAAGCTCGACCGCATGGCGCTGGCCATAGTCGAATCCGATGGTCTCCACATGCTCGTACCGCTCCAGCGCCCAGGCGAGGCACGTGGCCGAATCCTGGCCGCCAGAGAACAGGACGAGGGCGGATGAAGTGGGTAAGGCCATGGCCGGGCTGTACCAGCCACCACACCCGCGGCCAACCCTACGCAAGGGAAACCGTCACTATTTTGACACCTATGCCAAGACTTTCGCCTCTTCAGGGGCGAGGACAATTGACACATGCCACGCCATGGCCTGTGATGTACGTCGAAGCCATCCCGTCAATGAGGATGACTCGTTAATCATCAAAACATTCGGAGCCTCAAAAGCGGCCCGAGGGGAGGAAAATTCGAAATGAGCCAAAAACCAGACTCGAAAACCGTCTTGCTCGCAGGCGCTTCAGCCCTTGCGCTCAGCTTCGTCGGGGCCGCCTACGCCCAGGAAGAAGACACAGGCGACTCGCGCCGCCTGACCACGGTCACCGTCACGACCCAGAAGGTCGAACAGTCCATCCAGGACGTACCGATCGCGGTCTCCGCCTTTGATGAAGACGCACTGAACAAGATGCAGCTGACCGGCGGTCCTGACCTCGTCAAGGCAATCCCGAACGTCAGCTTCACGCGCGGCAATTTCGGCGGCTACAACTTCAAGATCCGCGGCATCGGCGTCGATGTGATCGCCCAGTCCGGCGATGCAGGCGTCGGGATCCACCAGAACGATGTACCGCTTACGGCGAACCGGCTGTTCGAAGCCGAATTCTT
>JBKBVT010000028.1:0-18898 GCA_046289305.1 Hyphomonas sp.
GTTACGGTGAGACTGGCCTTTCCGATACCGCGCTTTTCGGAATCGTACAGCGTCGGATCCTGGCTCGAATAGATGCCAACCTCGACCTCGTCATCATTCATGAGGTCATCGACACCGCGAATTTCCATCAGTGTCGTGATCTCTCCATCCCGGTACGCACCGACATGATAGTCTTCCATGGCGCCGCCTGCGAACTCGGCATCGCGGCGGAAACTGTCGATGCACCCCATGACCCGGTAAAGCTGATTATCGACGCCCGGCATACCATTCGGCGACGTGAAGCTGACTGCCCCGCAGTTCTCGGGATCACTTCCATTTGAAACCTTGCCGTCCAGGTTTCGCCCATAGGCGACACTGCTCTGCACGGTTCTGAGGGGAGGATCATCATACGCGTCCGGAATATTGCAGATGGACCGGCCGCCCTGTTCGTACATGCGGCGCCCCGACAGGGCGTAACCCATGCGATAGTAGTCCGACCGGTTTTCCGCGCGTAACAGGAACTCCTGCCGCTCTTTCGGAAGATGCAGGATCGCAAGGTCGCGCAGCGCATAGGCATAGCCGTCCGGGCAGTCCTGAGGCGTCTCGTGCATATCATACCAGAAGTAGGTGAATGCCAGACCGATTGTGCCAGGGGAAACGCCATCCTTCGCGATTGGCATGACAACGGCCTGCGCAGCCCCTGAAGAGCTGGCTACGGACGAACTTCCGCCGCATGAAGCTAACCCAAGGCTCCCCGCCATGAGCACAGATACAAGCATGACCTTATGCACGGGCAGCTCCCCTCGAATGTGTCTGGGACATTTCCAGCTGCGCCCATGAGATGCAGTATCCCTCCGGGTGCGCCGGCAAATTATCGATTGCGCAGATGCCGCAAGGCGCCTCCGGATCATTGTAGAAAGTGCAATTGGTGCAGGTCCTGCCCGCCACATTCGAGCGTTCAACATATTGACGCCCATCGCGGGCGGTCTGCTGCGAGCGTGTCAGCTGGCCAGGCGCGGCGCAGGACAATCCCGGCGTGCCGCATGCGGCCAGGAACAGTCCAGCGCCGGTACTTCCTGCGCCTGTCAGAAGCCGCCTTCGACTCATGATGCTGATCTCTATTGGCGTTCGCGCCATTGCATGCGCCTCCCTGTTGATTCTGTTCTAGGCGCCGCACCAGAGCACGTCAATGACTATCGCACCAATAGTGAGAAGTTACGTTAGAAGCGTTCGCTTTGCGTGCAAATCACAGGGCGATAGGATGGGCTTTCCGTTTTCTGATCACGGCAATCGCGCGTCATACTGCTGAGGGCTGCGGACCCATAACGTCAAGCAGCTTGCAAGGCGCAGCCGGGTCGCCCGGAAATCATTGACAAACAGACGCTACGCGGATGCTCTGCACCCGGCACTCTGGAAGGGACAACTGTGAACACAACACCAACCGAGCGAACCTTGTTACTTATGGATCGCCCATGGGGCGAACTTGGCAGTGACGAGCGCATCATCGAAGCGGCCAATTCCGTTTACAATGAAGTTGGCTCTTTTCCTTTGCCATTGTCGATTGTGGCTGAGCGCGCCGGCGTCAGCCGTTCGCTGATCTATTCCCACTTTCCTGACCAGTTCACGCTCACCAACCGCCTGATCGACCAGCATGTCGCCATCATCGCGCCAGAGATCAGCCGGATATTGTCGCGCGAGAAACGTTTCAGACAGGCGTGTTTTGCGCTGTCAGACCTGCTGTTTCTTCATTTCGTCAGGCATGGCCGGCTTCTCTTCCGGGCAACGCAGGACGAATTCATGCGGCAAGCCCCAAACCCCGCACTCGCCCGGCTGCTGCGCCAGACGCTGATGCGGCTCACGAGGCTGGCCGCCCGCCAATTCGAACTGAAACCGAATGACGCGCTCTTCATCATACTGATCATGTCGGCGATTCCCGAAGAAGCAGCCCGCCTCGTCAGCACCGGACAAGCCAGCTTCGAAACGGGCAAGGCAACCCTCGAGCGGACGCTGAAGCTGACCCTGCACACACTGGAAAAGTAAGCGGGCTTTGGCCGGCGCCTATTCCGCCGCCTCGAGCGCCGAGGCGATGACGATCGAGACCACAAACCGCTCTGCCTGCGCCAGCGGTATCCGGTCTTCGGAAACGAGATGCCCCGCACGGGCGACCATCGCTGTCACGACCGCCAATTGGGCATTCGCCTCTTCAATTGAGACATCCCTGTCGCGCATCAGAGCGTCGACATGGCGCCGCGCAGATTCGATCCGAATGCCCCTTCGCTGCTGGGATACGCGCCGGCGAACGACTGAGTTTGCCATGATCTGGTGAAGCAATGGGCCGCGCCGGGATACTTCACTCAAATAGGTGAGCGTCGAGTTGACGACCTTTGCAAGCCGGCTGCCGCCACGCTCAATAGCCGCCAGACGGACAGCCTCAAGCGCTTCGATTTCATCCAGGGCCAGTTCGATCAGAAGGTCTTCACGGGTGGCATAGACATTGTGAGCCTGCGCTTCACTGATACCGATTATGCGCGCAACCCGGCGGAGCGACACTTCGTGCAACCCCTCCTGACGGGCAAGGGTGCGGGCCGCGTCCAGCAACTGAGCGCGCCTGTCTTCAGAGGACAGCCGCGACCGTGGACGCCGCGCCACACTCTGGCGCCCGCCAATCTGGATGACCTTGTCAGGGTTGTCGACCGAAACCGGAAGCTCGCCCGGATCCCCTTCGGGCGTTTTCTTCCAGTAGCCTTTCGGTGGGCGCTGGATGTCCAGCCTGTCGCATATCTTGGCAAGACCGTTGGGGCTCAGCCCAAACTCACCTGCCAGCGCCGAGACAGGACGGCTCCAAACCAGGCGCAGCAACTCTCCCTTTGTTAGGCTGACATTGTTGTCCATTCGAACGGTTGTAATTCAATCAGTGGCGCCATCAAGACCTGTTCGGCTCAGAAGGCCTGCAGCCTGCTTTGCGACTCACGCCAGATGACGAAAACTTTCCGAAAGCTGCAGATTGACCGAGACAGCGAAACTGACATACTCACCAATATATTAAGAAGCGGGACCGTGAGAAGAGCGAGCCCCTGCCGCCATATCCAGGAGGAACTGCCGTGGCTTCGTCATTTACTGCCAGTCGTCGAGTATTCTTGATGTCAGGCGCTGCGCTCACCGGCTCGGCCCTGCTCACCCGTGGAGCATGGGCCAGCGAACTTTTTCCAGTCGTCGAGACCAGCAATGGCAAAATACAGGGCGCCTCCTCCGCCGGCGTTCACGTGTTCAAAGGCGTGCGCTATGGCGCCTCGACCGAGGGCCGCAATCGCTTCATGCCCCCGCAGCCGGTCGAGAAGTGGGCCGGAGTCCGCAGTGCTCTGGCCTTTGGAGATGTGTCACCGCAGGCAACGGGCAACAGGGTCAACGATTATGCCGACCTCATTGTGTTCGACCGCCAACCGGCGGGACCGGGAGAGGATTGTCTCAGCCTGAATCTCTGGACGACAAGCCTCGACCAGCAGGCAAAAAAGCCCGTCATCGTCGTGCTCCATGGTGGCGGCTTCTATGCCGGCTCCGGAAATTCCTTCGGTCTGGACGGCGAAAAGATGGCGCGGTTTGCCGACAGCGTCGTGATCGCTGTGAACCACAGGCTCGGCGCATTCGGCTTTGCGCACCTTGCCGAGCTAGGTGGCGAACGATTTGCCACTTCCGGTACGGTTGGCATGCAGGACATTGTGGCAGCGCTGGAATGGGTCCGCGAAAATGTCAGCCAGTTCGGCGGCGATCCTTCGCGCGTTCTGGTCTACGGGCAATCCGGCGGCGGCGCCAAGACAAGCACGCTGCTCGCAATGCCCTCTGCGAAAGGACTGTTCCATCGCGCGGGTGTGATGAGCGGCTCCCTTCTGCGCGCGGGTTCGCCTGAACGGGCTTCTGAGACCGCGGAGCGCCTGCTTGCTGCCCTTGAACTCACCCCGTCGCAGATCGACAGGCTCCAGGATGTTCCGTTCACCACCATTCTGGAAGCTCAGGCCAAACTCGAAGCTGCCGACCGTGCTCGCGGCGAAGCGCCAGGTTCGTTTGGACCGGTCGTGGATGGCACCGTCATCCCCCGACATCCCTGGCATCCCGGCGCGCCACCTGAAGCGGCGGACGTACCGATGATTATTTCCACAGTCCTCGACGAGCGTTCCTACAGGATGGTGAATTTCGACCTCGATGAGGCTGGTCTGCTGGACTTCATCCGCACCCGCGCGGGTGACAAGGCAGACGAGACCCTCAGAATGTACCGCGCAGAAGACCCCGACGCGACCCCGTTCGTGCTTCAGGCACGGATCGATACCGATCTTGGCTTCCGCCGGGCCGCATTTGCGCAGGCGGAAATGAAGGCCCGCGCAGGCGGCGCGCCCGTCTGGACATATCTGTGGACCTGGCCAGCCGCTGCCTTTGACGGCCGATACGGGGCTGTGCACGGGGTCGATGTCGGACTTAGCCTGCACTCTGTCCGCGGAGGATTGACCGGGGCTCAGGCCGACAGCCTGCTGATGGCCGACAGGATCTCGTCCGCCTGGGCAGCGTTTGCGGCGTCGGGAGACCCGAACAATGCGCGCCTGCCCCAATGGGACGCCTACGATACCAATTCCCGCGCAACCATGATCTTCGACAATGACACGCGCCAGGAAATGGATCCGCGCCGCGAATTCCGCGAATTCTGGAACACGGTTCCGGCCACGGGCGCGACCTTCTGAGGGGCCACTTGCCCGGCCTAATCGTCGCGGTGACTGGGGCCGGGTTCAGCTCCGTTTGGAGGCGATCTCAGCTCAGAAGCACGCCCCAGCGACGGCTCGGCCTGGAAGATCGCCACTGCATGCGCATTCGCCGCCGAACGCGCCGGCCAGGAAAAGCCGTCGCCGCATTCCAGCACCGTGTCGCCTGCCTTAGCCCTGGCGAAAGCCTTCCAGCAGGAATGGACAAGCGCAGCGGCCCGGCGATCCTCTGGGGTGATGGCACCCGCCAGCGCCGGATAGGTTTCCAGCGTGTTGAAAACAAACGGTAACTCAGCGGAGTGGGGGGCGCCGTTCGGGTTCTGCCCGCGCAGCGCTTCCGGCACATAGTCGAAAAAATACTGCCAGACCGGTGCACCGTCTTCGGCAAAGGCGGCGATCGCGTTTGTACCTGCCAGCCGGCCTTCGTCGCTGTTGGTGCCAACCATCAGGAGAACATCCTGCGCGTTGCCATCCCTGAAACTGTCCGCGATGGTTTGCGTCTTGACCTTCCCGTCCAATATCGTGCGCGCACCGAAGCCATATTTCGGATGCGCGAGTATGGTGCGGGCCTCCAGAGCCCGTAGCGCTTCCGGTGACGCATCCGCATAAGGTAACCCTAGATCCCTCGCGAGTTCTCGGCCGCGTTCCTTAGCCAGAGCGAGCGGTGTGGCTGGCGTAAGGAGAGATCCGGTGGACTCAAAGATTGCCTTGGAAAACAGGCCCTCAGCCATGGGGGAAGTCACAAGATTTGCGGTCATCGTGGCGCCGGCAGATTGCCCGAACAGGAGGATATTGTCCGGATCGCCGCCAAACGCACCGGCATTCTCCTTGACCCAGCTCAGGGCAGCAATCGCGTCGAGCAGATGAAAGTTCGTGGATGGCGACTGCCCGGCCTCGGCCGTCAGAGACGGATGGGCAAAGCCCGCCAGAGCGCCCAGGCGGTAATTGATTGTCACAAGGATGATGCCGTCCTGCGCAAAGGCAGAGCCGTCATAGGTTGGCAGACTTCCAGCCCCGACAACGCCGCCGCCGCCATAGAGAAAGACCATGATCGGCGCATTCTCGGCCTCGCGCGGCGCCCAGATGTTGAGATACAGGCAGTCTTCGCTGATAGGCCCGGCATAGCCCCCACCATTCGGTGTACCGTCCGCATTCAGCGGTTGCGGACAGGCCGGAGAGAAACTGTCCGCTGGCAGAATACCCGGCCAGGAGACAGGTTGCGGCGCGCGCCATCGCAAAGCGCTGACAGGTGGCTGCGCGAAGGGAATTCCCTTGAACACAATGATATCACCCGCGGCTGTGCCGGCGAGGTGGCCGGATGCTGTCTCGACAACGCCTTCGAACTGATTTTCAGGCGTCACGGTAGACGCACAGGCAGCAATCAGCGAGACCGCAACCCCGCAGAGTAGCACTGAGAAAGACTTCATATCCCGGCGTTCCTTATGCCTGCTATCAGTTGGCGCGGCGGCGATGAATAGCCGTTTCGCCGACTTGCTGGGTTTCATAGCGCGCCATAAAGCTGCGCTCTGCTGCGTGAGGGTCCTGCTGAACGGTGGGCGGAAGATCGAACATCATCGTAGGGCGCGTCTCAAGATCATAAGGCGCCCAAGCCGGAATACCGGCATGGTTTGGATCACCGGTTTTCGCGAAAGCCAACCAGGTTTCAGCCATTTGATCCACCATGGCGCGCGTCTCTTCAGTTTCAGGGCCGGTTATGTGTGGCACGGTATCGACTGTGTCGAAGATGAAGGGCAGATCCAGCGAATGCTGGCTCACCCGGCGCCCTCCTTCGACAGGTGATCGCCACATCAGGCGGTAGACATAGGTCGGCGCGGATCCGCTGGCGGCTATGCGATTCTCTGCCATGATTGTCTGGTCACGGACATAGCCCCTCGCCGAAGCAATTGTGAAGAACACCTCTGACGGACTGGCTTCGGGCCGGGAGGCCTGAAAGACGTCGAAAGCTTCCCGGATGTCCTCGGCCGGAAGAAATGCGGCCAGGGCAGCCATCGCCGAGGGCTTGTCCATATCGAAGATCCCCGGGCGAGCGCCAAGCTGGCTGGTCAGCTCCGTTCGCGTCGTGCCAAGCATCATCGGAATATGAGACGAGATAGCTGGCGCATCTGGCAGGTAAGGATGCGAGGTAAAGCTGTGACCATCCAGAACGGGCGAAAACCGGGTGCCCGTTGCCAACATGATCTTGAGCTGGGCGGCTGAGAGGGTTGCCAGGGGAACTGTCTGTAAACGGATGGCCTCGCCTTTGGGGATGCCGAGTTCTTTCATCAGCTCGCTCGAGAGTTCGTTTGCCAGTTCGATAGGCTGGACACGAAGGTGCGAACCGGACTGGACAACCCCTTTGTGGAAAAGGCCTTCGGCTTCCCTTCCCGCAAAGCAGAGGCTGACCTTCCGGCCGCCGCCGGACTGGCCGTAGATCATGACATTGTTAGGGTCGCCGCCAAACCGGCCGATATTCTCGCGCACCCATTTCATGGCCGCGACGAGGTCAAGATAACCCGTATTGCCGGACTGGGCGAAATCCTCACCCAGCGCGTCTGCCAGATAGCAGTGCCCGAAAACATTCAGGCGGTGGTTTATGGTGGCCACCACCACATCGCCGCGACGGGCGATTTTCGCGCCATTATAAAGCGGAATGGAACTGGCGCCGGCTTCGAAACCGCCACCATGAAACCATAGCAGCACGGGTCTTCGGACACTGTCTGCAGCTGGCGTCCAGATATTGATGCGCAGACAGTCTTCGCTCATCGGCTGTTCGGCCGCCAGGATCGAGCTGGACTGAGGCGCCTGGTCACCAAACGCTGTCGCATCACGAACGCCTGCCCATGGCTCCGGAGGGCGAGGCGGCCGGAACCGGTTCCGGCCCTCTGTCGAGGCGCCATAGCGCATGCCGCGGAACACCTGAACGCCGCCTTCCATCGCGCCCCGGTAGCGTCCTTGCGCCGTTTCGACGATCAATGGATCGGCCGGCGCAAGCACGCTCGCTGGCGAACCAGAGGCGCACGCACCGAACGAAGCAGCACCTCCGATGAGGACGAGACGGCGATTCCACTGCATGCGGCAAACCTCCCCAGACACCGTTATGTTGGTGCGTTTGTCAGAAACTGAACGGAATAAACATCAATGCAACCCGCTTTTCAATTCGAAAGACCTGCCTTTGGTGTTAAATTTATTCCGTACACATATCTGTAAAAAAAGGCGCGCCCCCAAAGGAGCGCGCCAGGTGGGGTGGCCGCCGACCCTGCCACCAAACATCTGATCGGTTCGCCTCCTCAGGGAGGAAGTTGCAGGAGGCAAGACCGTCACCCGTGGGCCGCCAAAGACATCTGACGGCCCGTGTCGGATGCATTCCAGAATGCCAGAACGCATTTTTGGCACTCACTCAGAAACGGTACTTCACAGCAACCTCGATCGTTCTGCCGAGGGGACTTCCCAGACGCGGATCGTACCCAAACTCGTTGCGGATATATGGCGGATCTTCGTCGAACAGATTCGCAACCGTTGCCGATAGGCGCAGCTTCTCGTTGACATCAAAGATGTAGGTCGCATCGAAGGTCAGCGAGCTGTCCACGTTTTCACCCGGCACGGTTTCCGTGAACGGCGTGTTCGTTCCAGGGATCAAGCCAACCGGAACGACCGTTCCACGTTCATCCTCCAGGCTCGAGAAATAACGGGCCGTCAGCCGCGCATTGTGCTTGTCCCGGTTGTAATTGAGATAAGCATTCAGACGCCATTCGGGGGATGGAAAGCCGATCGAAGAAAAGTTCAGATAACCGAGCCGCTCATTCTCAGCCGCCACCTGCTGGCCATCAAGGAAGGCCGCGCTGGTCCGCAGCTTGGTCAGCCGGGTGCCATTCACGTTGAGTGACAGATACCCACCATCATAGACCGGCAATGTATAGTCCAACAGGAAGTCGAAACCGGCGGTGAACTGGTCTGCCCCATTGCCGCGGTCCGTCTGAATATTGTTCAACTGAGCCACCGTGGTCAGTCCCTGAACGCAGTTTCCGTCCGGGGAACTGACAGGGTTCACATTGAAGGTGACCCTGTTGATGAACGGGCTGGAACAGTTCGCCAGATTTGTACCCGCAGCAAAGACCGCGTTCGATATCTGGTCGTGGGTCGCCAGTTCGCCGATTTCACCTTTGGTCTCGATATCGAAATAGTCGATCGTGAAGGTGAGCGCATGATCGTCAGCAAAGCCTCGGCTCTTCCAGATGAGACCGACATTCAGGCTGGTTGCCTCCTCCGGCTTCACGTCCTCCTGGGTAAAGATCGAGCCGCCAAGCCAATTGCCGCCAGCCCGTGTGTAACTGCGAACCACCCGCTCAAGCGTGCCAGGCTGTAATGAAATTGGCGGAGCCGTGAAGTTTGTACCATAGGAGGCGCGCAGAGCGAGCGGCTCAATGATCTGCCATTTGCCTGACACCTTGTAGACGGTTGCGGAGAGGCCGCCGGAAAACTCTTCCCGTCTCACGGCCGCCGTTGCATTCAGGGTATCCAGGATCGGAAGCCCGACCTCGCCGAAGTATGAAAAACCCTGCTGGTCATAATAGTCAGCGGGATTAAGACCATAAAAGGCAAACGGCCCCTGCCCGAGCGCGCCCGGACAATTATCCGTACCCGGATAAGGACACTGAACAGCGCCATTGTAGAATTCGCTCGGGACAAATTCCCGCTGTTCCGTCTGGCGCCACTGCGCTCCGGCTGCCCAGCCGATTTCGCCGCCCGGCAATTGCACCCCTGACAGACCGTCGAAAACGAGATCAATCGTCAGATTGTCGACAGTCGTCTCAATTTCGCGCGGATCGAAAAGCCACTCCACCAGTTCCGGCGAGTTCTCAGATCCGGGAACATAGTTCGGGTTCGGAAGACCCAAAACAGGCTGACCGGCATATGAGCTGGAAAAGGGGTTGAAATACTGACATCCGTTCTGGCCGGCAGCGCCGGGATTCTGGGTACCAGGACGGGATGTATCCAGATCAGCCGCGCCGCAGCCCGGCCCGCCAAATCCGTTGAGGGCCTCCTGCAGACGGTAACCCATATAGTCCGCGCCCGAATAGAAGTTCTTGGCCTGGCTGTAGGTCGCAGCGAAATTGTAGCGGATGTCGGACGCCGGACCGAAGGTCTCACCCAGCGTGCCATCCAGTCCGGCCGACACGCGCCAGTACTGGTTGTCGACGGTCGACGGCGTTCCGAACCCCTCGCCACGGCCCAGGACGGGGTTTCCATTGTGCGCGAAGGGCCGGATCAATGAAATCATGTAACCGTCTGCAAGCCCGAGCAACGGGAAACTGCTCGCGCCGCTACGCGCCTCAAACTCGGCAACATAGGGATTGGAGCGCGGCACGATATATTGGAACGTCGCACCGCCGGTCGAGGCCGGCCCCCGCGTGGTGGGGAAAGACGGCGAGGCAAAGTGGTGCGGAATCTTCAGCTCGGCATAGTTCAGATCGACATGAAAATTCATGTTCTCTGTAACGGCTGCATTCAGCTGCGCGTAGCCGCGGAAGATGTCCTGGTCTTCGACCAGATTGTAGAAGCTGGCATAGCCGAAAGAACAGCGAGGTCCGAGTGCATCATTCGGACGCCAGATGCCCCCCTGAGACTCGCAGGACGTCTGGGTAAAGTCGGCGTAATAGCCTGTCAGGGGGCTGGCGAGGAAGGTCGTGCCCATGACGGGCGTGTAGTTTGCCGCATTGGTAAGGTCAGACCATGGCGACGGGTTGACGCTGTAAGGAAGGCTCGAGAAACCACGCTCCAAAGTGCTGAGCTGTGACCTGTGTTCCCATTCGGCGGAGATCAGGAAATTCACATTGCCTTCTCCGATCCCAGCGACAAAGCCGAGTTCGTAGTCACCATCCGATCCATCGACATACTTATAGCTGGCTCTGCCCTCGAGCCCTGTGAACCGCTCGCGCGCGATGAAATTGACCACACCGCCGACAGCGTCCGCGCCATAGATGACCGCCGCCCCGTCCTTCAGCACTTCGATCCGGTCAATCGCCATGCCAGGCATGTATGAGATGTTCTGGCTGGTGCGCCGGCCATTGAGCAGGGTGAGCGTCTTGTCTGCGCCGAGGCTTCTTAGGTTGATCTGGACGGCGCCGATGTTCGGGCCGCCGCCAAAGAAGTTAGCCTCACCAAAAGTCGGGCCGGCCTGTGGCAGCGACTTGGCAAATTCCAGCACGGTCGGATTGCCCTGAAGTTCCAGTTCCTGCGCCGAATAGACATTCACAGGCAGGGCTGCATCCTCCGGCGCGCCCCGAATGGCAGAGCCGGTTACGATGACGGTTGCCTGCCTAGCTTCCTGATGAAGCTCCGAATCGGTGGCTTCACCGAGGCGCGCCACGTCTTCCTGCGCGCGCGCATATCCCGCATCAAATGCGAGCGTCAAAGCCGCCAGCGAGGCGGACCGCAATAAGATATTCATAGTTCCTCCCACGCCAGTGTCTGGATCTCTTTTGAGAGAGCCTGGCTGCAGGAAATACAAATGCAGTCCGGATGGTTTGTAAATGATTTTTTTGCGTATCGCACTAACATGCACATTATAATTTCAGATTGAACTGAGATTTTGAATATCTGAATGTTGTTATTATTAGTTTTTTTGTATTTCTTGATTTACACTCTCTCACTAATAATATTGCGATTATGAGACGCAAAGACTCCGAGCCCCCCGGGGCGCGTGAGGGGGAGGTAGCGGAATAAAGATGACATGAAGGCGGCAGACTCAAATGACTGAGCACAAGGCCAACGAAAAAGGGGCGCTTCGGCGTTCGCGAACGTCGCACGCCGAACGCACTGCGAACATGCGGAAGCGGCTGATCGACGCCGCAATCGAGTGCCTGAACGAGGTCGGCCTGGGCATGACGACGCTTCAACGTATCACCGACCGGGCCAAGGTGAGCCGCGGCGCCTTCGTCCACCACTTTCCCACCCGCGTCGACCTTCTGATCGCCGTAGCGGAGCATGCCGCCGTTGCACAGAATACGCATGTGCGCCGCCGGCTGGCCCATCTGCAACCGGGCATGCAGATCTTCGAGGCCATCACCATGGCGACCTGGGAAGCCATCGTTCAGCCAACGGCGATTGCCCTATTGGAGATCATGATCGGTGCGCGGAGCGACACCGAACTGGCCCGGCGGTTCCGGCCACTCATTGATCGCCTCGAGGCGGATCAGAGAGAAGCCGTCTGGGAACAGGCCCAGCTTGCCGGTATCCAGGATCGCGACACGATTCTCACCATGGTCCATCTGCACATGGCAGCGATGCGGGGGCTTGCGCTCGAACTCATGTATTCCGAGGACAAATCCGCCGCTGATGCCAGCATGCAGCTTCTGCAACGCTATAAAGCGAGGTTGACGCAAGACCTGACGCAGGCGTGACGCCCGGCAGAATTCCCCCACACGCCTTTGCGCACAGGAGCGCGCACGGGATTATCTCGCCGGACCGTCCGGCAGGTCGCTGGCGTTCGCGATCGTGACACTGTCCGCGAATTGAGCCGTCTCGCCGCCCTCCGCCGTGTAGGCTGGCCAGATGAAACCGTCTGCGCACTGGAATGACCTGGCACCGGCAGGCATCTTGTAGAAGGCAGTCCAGCAGGAACTCACAAGCTCCGCATACTGCTCGTCTGCTTCTGTCGTCTGCCCATCAGACCAGCCTGACGTGGCGATTGTGTCGAATGTGAACATCAGCTCGGCCGAATGGATGGCGCCATTGGTCCACGCTGCCTTGCGGAATTCCGGCATATAGTCGAACCGGTAGAGCCAGGCGCCCGCGCCGTTTTCGCCCATCGCTGCAGCAACCCTGCGGGCAGCCTGGAATCCGGGCTCTCCCTTGTTCGCGCCAATCAACAAAGGCACATCCGCCTGTGTGCCAGCGGCCAGTGCGTCCCTTGCCGAGGTCACGAAGAATTCGCCGTCCAGAACCGGCCCGAGCCCTGTGCGCAGATCCGGATTGTAAGAGAAGGTTTGCGCCGAAATCGTGCGGAGTTCCGCCGCACTTGCTTCCGCGCCGACACCAATCTTCTCAAGCGCCTGCACAGCTCTCGTTTCAGCCACGTCCAGCGCCACGCCGCCGGTTACCAGTGCGCCGGACTGGATCACCGCCTTGTGGAACAGGCCCTTTGCAGACGGCGCCGCGAGCAGATTTACAATCATGACGCCGCCTGCCGACTGTCCCGCGATGGTGACATTCTCCGGATCTCCGCCGAAGGCATCGATATTGTCCCGCACCCATTCCAGCGCGGCCACCGCGTCCATCAGGGCATATGCGCCTGTCGGGCCCTCTTCGGCAGAGATTGCCGGATGGGCAAAATAGCCGAGAGCCCCCAGCCTGTAATTGACCGGAACCGTCACGACGCCCTTTTCCGCGTTCGCATGCCCGAAATACGAGCCGAGATGACCAGCGCCGAGAAACGAGCCGCCGCCATGGAACCAGACAACGACCGGCACTTTTACTGCCGCTGCGGGCGCATAGACCTGCAGATACAGACAATCCTCCGATTGCGGACCAGCGACACCGCCCTGGTTCAGGACCGCATCATCGGCCGGCGTTGGTTGTGGACAGGCCGGCTCATGGGCGACCGCCGCCCGCATGCCCAGCCAGGGCTTTACCGGCTGCGGCGCCGCCCAGCGCCTGTCCCCGACTGGCGGCGCAGCAAACGGTACACCTCTGAACACATTCACATCCCCGGCCCGCTCGCCCAGCAGAACACCGTATTTCGTCTCCACGGCGACTGTATCGAATGTCTCACCTACCGGCATGATCCGGGCGAGAACTGGCCCTGCATCCTCCGCGATTGCGATAGGCGCAAACACGAGCGAAGCCGCGGACAACATGAGTGAAGTGACCCGTCTGGCAATCATTGTTTCCTCCATATTTCTTTGTTCGCCATTTCTGATGCGCATAAGAATGGCGCCAACAGCAGCCCATAACTGCGTCCTTATTTGTGCGTTTGTCAATACTGTGGTCGTTCGAACTTATAGTCAGAATGTCCTTTGATCGGCCTCGCTGATCGGCATGCCCGCCCGCGGCGGTTCGGGTCAGGCACGCTTGCCACGACACCTCGATCAGTGCTCGGCACGGCGGAATGCTTCATGCCGGAATTCGTAGAATTCTTGCCAGCTCCCGGGACAGACCCAACGCTCCGTTTTGGGCCCCGGGTCAGTCACGACACCAACTTCATGGAAATCAGGGGCTCGATCGAAATTCTCGACGGCTCTTTTCAGAAGGATACCCTGACCGGCACACCGATGATGCGCGGATCGAGCATAATGACGTTGGTGGCGTTTCCCAGATCGTCCAGCCCTGTGGCGCCGTCAGTGATAATCGTGTCATCGAACACGTTCTTCACATTCTGCTTCACCAGGCCGGAGTCCGGGTTGGCCTAGGTTAACGAGTAAATTTCTGATTTATCTATACCAACTTCTACATTGGTGCGGGTAGAGGGACTCGAACCCCCACGCCTTGCGGCACAGGTACCTAAAACCTGCGCGTCTACCAATTCCGCCATACCCGCAATATGCGCCGTATAAGTCAGCCATCCGGGTTTGCCCAGCCGTCAAAATCCGTGAGGGCTGAGACGGCTCGTTTTTTCGCAATGGCTGCAAATGCGGCCCGGCAACACTCGCCTAAGTGGCATGTCACTTGCTTGGTCAGCGGCGAGGCGGTGACTGGCTCATCCTCAGACAACGGACCGGTCGATGAGAGGTTGCCTTGCGCTTGAAGACGTCCCTGCCCCTGGCCCGGCCACCAGAAGTAAATCCTGCCAACATGGCAGTCATTTACCGTCCCACATCAAAACAACGGGCCATCTCAAGCTTGATTTATACTTTTGGTGGGATAAAGAGACAATCAAGGGCTCTAAGCCCTTTGGTGGGACTTCTTTGTTACAATCAGTCGGGCGCCTTTACGGGCGCAGGTTTTTTCCTGACCGCTGCCCGAAGACCGGGCCGTGGCACATAGAGCGCAATAAAGATCGAGCGTAAGCATGACTATCGAGACCACTTCCGCCGAGCCCGTGTCTCACAGCGCGCTCAATGACGTCCCACTCGTCCTGGATCTCGATGGTACACTCATCCGGACCGATACCCTTCAGGAACAGGCGGTCGCCCTCGTTCGGGGCAATCCCTTTGCTGTCTTCAAGCTGATCGGATGGGTCTTCGCCGGCCGCGTCGCCCTCAAGGAACGTCTCGCGGCGGCGGTGACGCTCGATACCGAACTCCTGCCCGTCAATGAGGACCTCATCAGCTTTGCCGAGCAGGAAGCCGCGAAGGGCCGCAAGGTCGTCCTCGCCACGGCCGCGCATGCCGAGACCGCGAAACCGTTTCTGGCGCGCTTTCCTTTCATTTCGGAGGTCCTCGCCACCGAAGGCGGGGTGAACCTCAAGGGCAGGGCCAAAGCCGAGGCGCTAAAAAGGCAATTCCCGCAGGGCTTTGATTATGCCGGCGACAGCAGCGCAGATCTGGCAGTCTGGAAACATGCCCGCAACGGGATCACTGTGGGCTCATCGCCATCCACGGTGCGAAAGGCACGGAAAACGACCCAGGTCGTGCATGAGTTTGCCCGCCCGGCCGCGTTGAAGGCCTTCATCAAATGCCTGCGCCCGCACCAATGGGCGAAGAACGTGCTCGTCGTTGTGCCGGCCATCCTGTCCGGGCGGATTGTCGATTCCTCCACCATCCTGCCGCTCGTCTTCGCCTTCTTTGCGCTGTCGCTGACGGCCTCGGCGACTTACGTCTTCAACGACCTCTGGGACCTGAACGATGACCGCCAGCACTGGTCCAAGCGCAAGCGGCCCTTTGCCAGCGGAACGCTCTCGCTACCGGCCGGCATCATCGGCGCCTTCTTCTTCCTGGCGGCTGGCCTTGGGCTCGCTTTCGCGGCCGGCCTGGCAGTACTGCAATGGGTCGTTCTGTATGTGGTCATCACCCTCACCTATTCCTTCTGGCTGAAGCGCAAGGTCATCCATGATGCCCTGACGCTGGCCATCTTGTTCACGCTGCGGCTTGTGGTCGGCATGGTCGCGGTTGCGGCTGAGCCCTCGCCCTGGCTGTTCGTCTTCGCGATGTTCATCTTCACCTCCCTCGCCTTTGCCAAGCGGCATACGGAGATTGCCCGCGTGATCGAGAAAGGCGGCTTCTGGATCGCGGGTCGCGGCTACCGGGCGTCCGACCTGCCACTAGTGCTCGCGGCCGGCATCTCCTGCTCGATCGCCGCGGTGGTCATCATGGTGCTGTATATCATCGAGGATGCGCACCAGCAGACCTTCATTCAGAACGGCAACTGGCTGTGGGGACTGCCGATCCTCGTCTTCCTGATTACCAGCCGGATCTGGATCGTCTGCCAGCGCGGCCTCCTGGACGATGATCCGATTGTCTTTGCGGTCAAGGACCGGGTCTGCATGGTCTATTCCGGCATGACATCTGTCTGCTTCGCCTTTGCCTGGTTCGGGGTGCCGCTTTGAGGTCATTCCTGGCGGATGAACGCGTCCGGTTCCTGCTTGCGGGCGGATCGGCCGCGCTTCTGAACTGGCTCGTCCGGTTTCCCCTCTCCGTGATCATGCCCTATGCGTGGGCCGTTACCGCCGCGACCGCAATCGGCATGGTGGCGGGGTTTTTCCTGTACAAGAACCTCGTCTTCCAGGCATCAAGCCGGCCGCTCTGGCTCCAGATACGGGATTTCATCGGCGTCAATATCATCGCCGGGGTCGTCACCGTGCTCGCTGCGGTCGTTCTCAGCCGCGGTCCGTGGTGGCCGGAAGCCTATGTGCATCTGGCGCCCGGAGCTTCCCACCTCGCCGGGATCGGGATCGGCGCGGTCGTCAACTTCTTCGGCCACAAACTCTTCACCTTCCGTTGAGACGGCGGGGTCTGCTAGGTCCGCCAGCGCATCCGCAGCAGCACACCGAACAGGATGAGCCCGCCAGCGAGCAGGTGTGACGTCAGGATGTTCGTCACCGGATCGAACCGGCCTGCGGCCATCGCCGGGCTGAGAAATTCGAGCGGCGCACACAGCACAAAGGCGGCGAGGAGCGCCCCTTTGGTGAAGGTATCCGCCTCAGCTTCAGCCTGTTTCCACGCCCAGACGAAGGCCGGCAGAAGCCAGACATAATAGTGCGACCAGGACAGTGAACTGACCACGCAAGACACCGCGATGACCAGTAGCAGCTCAAGCTCGATCACCTTTTCGGATGGCGGACGGACGCCCTTCCGCAGGCAGGCCGCCAGGAACAGAAGGCCGACCAGACCGGCCAGGGCGGCCGCCCAGAGACGTCCTGCTGGCGACAGGGAGTGTGCCTCCCAATCGACGAGGCCCGGCAGTCCGGTCTCATAGCGCGCGACAAAGGCCGGCAGGGACTGCGCATTGAAGCCGGGCACCGGGCCCGCCGCAAACGGCGCGACAGCCTGCTCATACCAGAGGAGGTTCAACTCCCATCCGAAGATCACCAGCGACAGGAGCGCGGACCCGATGCAGACAGCCGCGCCGCCCGCCACCACACGCCATTGGCCGCGCAGGAGGAAATAGATGCCGATCAGCCCGAGGGAGGGTTTCAACACGGCGACGGCGCCCAGCAGCAATCCGGCGGCAACATGGCGGCCCGAGGCGAGGCAAGCCAGCGCCCCGCAAAGGCCGAGCAGGAGGAAGTGGGACAGATTGCCTTCGCGCAGCGAATACAGCAGCGGCCCGAACACGGCGAATGCGATGGCCAGAAGCGCCGCATCGCGCCGCGACAGCTTGTAGTGGCGCGACAGGACCAGCCAGGCCCCTGCAACGGCCAGTATGCCAAGCAAGGTAAACACCACCGAGGCCTTGATTTCGTCCAGGAGTCCAAACGGCGCAAACAGCAGCGCGACGACGGGAATATTCACGAAGCCGTCCGTACCCCGCGCATAAAGCTGGTCGAAGTTGCCCTGCCCGCTCCACATCGCTTCACCGGCCTCCCAGTAAGCGCGGCGGAAGTCTTCAAACCGGTATTGCGGATCCGACATTTCGAAGCCGATCACGGCCAGGACCAGGGCCAGAATAGCCACACCCGGCCAGAAGAGCTGCGCAGGTCCGCGCCGCTCCATCAACAGGACAAGGCCAAACGCCAACAGAGCAACGACGAAATGGCCGCCATTCCAAAGCAAAGCCTGCATCAGTCTGCCCTCCGTATGAACCGGCTGACCGTCCAGCCATCTGCCGCAAGTCGCCAGAGCATGAAAAGTACCCCGAGAGCGGCATAGTAGAGGTGTGACTGGGCCAGATGCAGCGGTCCGGTGACCGTGGCGAGGCCCCAGAGCGGGACTGCGGCGAAGAGGAAAGCCAGGCCAATACCTGCGCCCTGTTTCCATTGGCCGGGACGCGGCGCAGAGCAGACCCACACCGTCGCGAGCACGGCGAAGATAGGCATCAGGACGCCGTAATGATGTTCCCAGGCGATCGGCGAGGCGATGGTGAATGCGAGCGCGGCCAGCATGAAATCATGCAGGGAAACCAACTTGCTGTTTCTGCGCTTCAGGGTGAACACACCGATCAACAAGGCCAGTGTGACCAGCATTGTCCCGGCATAAACGCCGGGATGGAAGGGCGGAAAGCCCTGCGCTTCGAACTCGGCCGTAACGCCGTTCCCGAAGAACCGCTGCAGGAGGCCATTGGCAGACTGGTTCGCCCAGAAGGACTCGCCATGCGATGACAGGAAGGACAGGACCTCAAGATAGGCCAGATGGTTGCCGAAGCCGTACAGGACGACGGACAGGAGGAGACCAAGGGCGCCGGTCGCCGAGATCGCAAAGGTGAAGCGCCATTCCCGGCGCAGCAGGCCCCAGACGGCGAACAGGCCGAACTGCGGCTTGAGCAGGCAGATCAGCCCGATCAGGATGCCCGCAAGGATGCGCCGGTCGGTGACCCAGGCAATGCAGCCTGCCACGAACAGGAAGCTGATCCAGACCTGCAACTGGCCGAGGTCATAGGCATAGAGAAGCGGGAAAAACAGGAGCGCGGCCACCGGCGCTGCCAGCGCCATGAGGAGCCGGGCGCGGCGCGTATCCGCGTCCAGCGGGCCGTCCAGAAGACGCTCCGGCAGCAGCCAGCAGAGGACGCCCATGCCGACCACCGTCGCGACCAGCAGAAGCCGGTTCACATGGCTGAACAGCCCGATCGTCAACTCGAGCCCG
>JBKBVT010000304.1:0-2454 GCA_046289305.1 Hyphomonas sp.
TCTGGTTCAAGACTTCAATGTCGGTATGGCGCGGATCGCGCAGAATGGACGTCCAGACCGTTTCCAGTGCATCGGGCGGTCCCTCGATGGTCTGCAGGAAACGTCCCTCGTCGTAATAAAGTATTCCCGTGATGCCGAGCGCCTGGTTGCGGCGCTGCGCGGCCATCGTCATCTGTTCAAGTTCACCGGGGGTCGGCGGTTTCAGCGCCGTGCTTCTATAGAGCAAACTCCCCATCATGTTTTCGACCGGCACAGCCCTCGTGTGCTGAAGCATTCTTCCTATCCTTGCCCTCTCCGCGATTTGGCAGGGTGCATGGGTGCCAGCATCAACGGACCATACCGTTGGCAGCGGCCTCCCATCAGCGGATCACCCCGCCCGCGGGTATTCATACTGGCAGGTTCCTGGCTTGCGGATCATGGCAGCGGTTCAGCTTAACCGGAGCGCCTCTTTCTGTGCGCTTGTATATCCAGTTGCCCTCAATCAACCGCTGCTCACCGCCTACAGTTGCGGGGGCAGCTTCGGATTTGGAGCCCTTTCCACTCCGCACCGTATTCCTCTTAGCCGACAAAACGCGAACGTTTTCTAGACCAGATACAATACAAGCTCATGCGAAATGCGCGCGACGTCAACTGTAAAATATGCTGCAGCGCGGGAGGCTCTTGTCCGGACAAAAACCTACACTCTGTACACGGAAATTGGCGCCCGCCTGCGGGCCGCCTTTCTATCCCAGCGCGCCAGCCCCCCGGTTCAGACGGCAGGCGGGCCGAAGACCTTCGGGTCGGACCGGTCGATCTCCAGGCTGCCACGCTCGCGTGCCACAAATTCGGCCGCCATGGCGGCGCGGGTTGCGTCATCCAGCATCCCGGTCGTGGCCACGCCGGCCTCCTGCTGGAAGGCGACAAGCGCGCGCCGTGTCGCCTGGCCGAAGATACCGTCCGCCCCGCCGGTCGCATAGCCGAGCGTCTCCAGATCGATCTGCAACTGGCGCACCGCCTCGCCCCGGCTGCCTGTCACCAGCGGCTTGAGAGAGGGCGAAGGCGCGGGAGTCGGCGGCGGCTCCGGCGCCACGGTCTGCGGCGCGGTGGTCAGATCCAGCGCGATGTTGGTCCAGTGGATGCGCAAATCCTCGTCATGCGCCCTGGCCGCGCTCAGCGGATTGCCGCGATTGACCCCGCGCGAGACTTTCGATGCATCATTCTGGTCGGCCCAGCGATTGAGGTCATTCGCCTTCCAGAAGGCGGCGGCCACCTCGATGGATTTCTTCAGGTCGCGGCGGATGATGTCGGGATCATTGACCAGATCGATGCCGGCAGCCTCCGAATATCTTGTGTAATTGTTGCGCCCAGTCAGCTGGATGAAGCCGCGGCCGCGATATTTCCAGCCATCGCCCGGCTGGGTGTTGCCCATCCGGCCGCCATAGGCGGTGTTGGCGATCTGCTCCGGTTTGCGCGCATGCTGCCGGGCGAGCGACGGATTGTTCCGGTAGACCGAGAAGGTCGCGATCAGCCCCTGTTCCGAATAGTTGAGGTTCTCCTCGGCATGGCGCAGCCAGCCAGTCTCGATCAGTCCCTGGCCGATAAAATGCGCGAGCCGCAGCGGCGTATGAACCTCATATTTCTCGAATACATCAAAGGAGTTGAGGATGGCGTTGATGTAACGCCCCTGCGTGTTCATCCGCAGCACGCTCCACGGATTACGCCCCGGCAGCAGCCGCGCGATCTTGTCGAGATCAATGTCGCCGATCCCGGACAGTGAAACGATGCTTCCCATACAATCCCCTCGCTGGCGCCCCACTGCGCCCGTTTACTATACCGCAAATTATGCCGGAAGCATGACAGAGGGAATGCCTAAAGCCCCCTCACCCCGCCAGGAACGCCTTCAGGGCGGCGCCTTCGTCGAAGGCGTGGTCGGGGCCGGCGGCTTTGAGGGCGGCCATCGGAGCGAAGCCCCAGCTGACGGCGACGCAGCGGATGCCGACTTCGCGCGCCGCGTCGATGTCGCGGATTTCGTCGCCGACGGCGATGGTGCGCGCGGGGTCTGCCTTGAGCTTGCGGATCACGTCGCGGAAATGCTTTGCCTTGCCGAACATGCCCGCGCCGCAGCTCCAGGCAGAGATCCGTACACTGATTTCCGGCCCCAGCGCCCGGCGCACAACCGCCTCGGCATTGGACGAGACGATTGCCACGGCGATGCCCTGCGCCATCAGCGCCTCGAGCAGGTCCATCGTGCCGTCATACAGCGGAAACGCCTCCGCCGCCTGCGAGCGCTTACGGGCATAGACGGCAATCATCGGCAGCTTCCAGCCGGGTATGCCGAGCGAGCGCATCACTTCCTTGGGCGGATGCCCGCGCATCGCCTCCTGCTCCTCCGCACACGGAACACGGAAGCGGAACTTCTCCGCCATGTCCGGCAGGATGCTCCGGAAAAAGCCCACACTGTCAGCCAGCGTGCCG
>JBKBVT010000305.1:0-2404 GCA_046289305.1 Hyphomonas sp.
ATGGGAAAGCCACATCCTATGGCACTTCGTGAGCGGGTCGTCGCGCTGGTTGAGGAAGGACATTCGCACCGCGCTGCGGCTGCGCAGTTTAGGGTTTCGGTGAAGTTCGTGAACGACATGGTGATCCTGAAGCGCGAGACAGGTGCGTTGGAGCCGCGCCGACAAGGGAATGGCGGCGGGCATGGCAAGCTGGCCCGTCTGCGGGACTGGATAGCGACGCGTATGATGGCCAAGCCCGACCTCACGCTGGATGATCTGGTGCTGGAAATTGCTGATGCGCACGAAATGACTGTCCATCGTGTGTCGGTCTGGCGCACGCTGCACAGTCTCGGTTTGACGCATAAAAAAAGACCTGCAAGCCGTCGGGGAGTGTCATGAACTCTGTGTATCTGGCCCGGTCCATGCGGGTTTCAGATACAGTCACGCGTTGAAGCGTTCGTCGAACATGATAGCGAATTGGTTTCGGGCGGCAAACCATTCACGGACATTTCTGCCGCCTTTCTCGAAGTTGCGGATTGCCAGGTAGATCAGCTTGGTCGCGGCCTCCTCGGTCGGGAACGAGCCCCGGGTCTTAATGGATTTTCGGATCACCCGGTTCAGGCTTTCTATGGCATTCGTGGTGTAAATGATCTTGCGGATCGCCGGATCGAAGGCGAAGAACGGGATCACCTCCTGCCACGCCCGCCGCCACGCCGGAGCGATTGAGGCATATTTTCCAGCCCATTTCTCTTCGAAGGCATCCAGTTCAGCAGCCGCCAGATCGGCTGTGGCGGCCCCGTAAATCAGGCGCAGATCGGCGGCGACAGCCTTGCGATCCTTCCAGGCGCAGAAATTCAGGGAATGGCGCACCAGATGAACGATGCACGTCTGGACTGTGGCAACGGGAAAGGCGGCGGTAATCGCTTCCGGGAAGCCTTTGAGGCCATCCACGACGGCAATCAGGATATCCTGGACACCCCGGTTCTTGAGTTCGTTCATCACCGACAGCCAGAATTTGGCCCCTTCGTTCTCGGCAATCCACAGGCCCAGAACCTCGCGGACACCGTCCCGTGAGACGCCCAGGGCAACATACACGGCCTTGTTCTTCACCATGCGGCTATCAGCATCGCGGATCTTCACCCGGAGCGCGTCGAAAATGACGATGGGATACATTCGGTCCAGCGCCCGGGACTGCCATTCCCGGACCTCGTCCAGCACGGCGTCGGTGACGCGGCTGATCAGGTCAGGCGAGACCTGAAGGCCATAGACGTCCTCGAGATGGGCGCGGATATCACGCACCGTCAGACCGGCGGCGTAGAGCCCGATGATCTTGTCGTCCATGCCGTCGATCCGGGTCTGACCCTTCTTCACCAGTTGCGGTTCGAAACTGCCGTCCCGGTCGCGAGGCACCGCGATAGGCAATTCGCCGTCCTGGCCCTTCAGGCGCTTGGCTGACGTGCCGTTGCGCCGGTTCGGCTGGCTCGGCGGCGCATCCTTACCGTCCTCGTAGCCCAGATGCGCGGTCAGCTCAGCACCAAGCATCCGTTCCATCAGCTTGATCTTGAGCTCTTTCATCAGCCCGGCATCGCCAAGCAGATCTTCAGGCCGCTCGCAGCCCTTCAGAAGTTCGTCCAGTAATTCCTTGGAAATCGTCATCGTCCTTGCTCCTCTCAGGAAGCATGGACCAGTTCCCAGTTACACAGAAGATCGGACACTCTCCCTTGCCGCGCACAGCACCACGGATGCCGATCTGTTTCATCAAACGCGCGACCGTGCAGCGCGCCACATCAAAGCGCTCGCGCTTCATCTGGTGCCACGCCTTGCGAACCCCATAGACCTGATAGTTTTCATCCCAGACCCTTTTTATTTCTGGTCGCAATTCCGCATCCCGCTGATGTCGCGCCGATGCCTTGGAAGGATCGGCACGACACGCCAGGCGATGATAAAATGTTGACGGCGCGATCGGCAGGACCCTGCAGATCGACTCGACGCCGTAAACAATGCGCTGGTCTTCAATGAAGGAGATCATCGCTTCAGTGGGCGGTCGAGTTCCGCCTGCGCAAAATAAGCTGAGGCTTTGCGGAGAATTTCATTCGCCTGGCGCAGCTCTCGAACCTCACGTTCCAGGGCCTTGATCCGGTCCCGTTCCTCAGTGGTCACGCCATCGCGCCTGCCACTGTCTTTCTCAGCCTGCTTGACCCATTCACGCAGGGTCTGGGGAATACAGCCGATCTTGGGTGCAATGGCCGCAATCGCGCCCGCCTGCGTTTCGGATGAGCCTTGATGCTCAAACACCATCCTGACCGCACGCGCGCGGACCTCAGGCGAGTAGCGATTTGCCATTTTGCTTTTCGTCATAACCATCATCCTTACTGAGTTCGCCCTGAACAACCTCCATACCATTGATTTTGCGCTGAAACGTTGT
>JBKBVT010000306.1:0-2396 GCA_046289305.1 Hyphomonas sp.
GATCATGGCGGCCCTTGGTGATCACCTCGATAGGTTCCAGATCGCGGTTGAGGCTCTGGCGGGGAATGCGGATGGAGGAGGTGGGCTTGATCGCCATGCGCACCACTACATCCTGCCCCGTCGAGATGCCGCCCAGCACGCCGCCATAAGGGTAGGAGCGGAAAGCGGGCTGGCCGGCCTCATCAAGATACATCTCGTCGGCGGCGTCTTCCCCGCGCAGGTAAGCGGCCTCCAGCCCCGCGCCGATCTCGACGCCCTTGGCTGCATTGATGCTCATCATCGCGCCCGCGAGTTCGGCGTCGAGCTTGCCATAGACCGGCGCGCCCCAGCCCGCCGGCACGCCCGAGGCATGCACTTCAACAATCGCCCCCGCCGACGACCCCGCCTTGCGCGTCGCGTCCAGGAACGTCTCCCACTCGGCCGCCATCGCCGCATCCGGGCACCAGAAAGGGTTGGTCTGGGTATCCTCCCAGCTCCAGTTTTCTGGATCAATCATGTGCGGCCCGATCTGCACCACCGCCCCGCGGATGACCACGCCGTCGCCCAGAACCCGCCGCGCCACTGCGCCTGCCGCCACCCGCGCCGCCGTCTCGCGCGCAGAGGAACGCCCGCCGCCGCGATAGTCGCGCACCCCGTATTTTTGGTCATAGGCATAGTCAGCATGGCCCGGCCGGTAGCGGTCGCGGATCTCGCGGTAATCCTTCGAGCGCTGGTCGGTGTTCTCGATCATCAGCGAGATCGGTGTGCCGGTGGTCACCGGCCCGTCCGTGCGGTCATCCTCGAGCACGCCCGACAGGATCGTCACCGCGTCCGCCTCCTGGCGCTGCGTCACGAAGCGCGACGTGCCCGGCCGCCGCTTGTCGAGGAAGCCCTGTATCCACCCCGCATCCAGCGCCAGCCCCGGCGGACACCCATCCACCACACAGCCCAGCGCCGGCCCATGGCTCTCGCCCCAGGTCGTCACACGAAAAAGATGGCCGAACGTGTTGTGAGACATGCCTAATCCAGATCCTGTGGCCGCACGCGAAAGACGCCCTTGATACAGTCAAGGTTCCTGATGGCAATCTGGATATGGGTTTTATGCATGAAGCCGGAGTTCGGGTAGGCTTCTCGCCCTTCGATGAAAACGCCGCGAACCGAGTCAATCGCGGTAAGCCCGTCATCCTCCGTTGTCCGCGTCAGATAGTTCACTACGGCGCAGTCCAGGTTCCGGCGCAGCATATCGCCGGAATTGGTCGGGAGGTTCTCGCCGGCGGCCTCTGTGATCTGTTTCAGGTCGGCGTAGGATTGCGCCACCGCATCCAGGCCCGCCTTTGTCGTCAGGTCGAGGCAAAGACCCAGGCTGATGACGGCGCCGACAACATCCGGCTCCGAAACCTTGCCTCTTTTGGCCTGCTCCTCGGCAAACTCCAGCGCCCGCTTAGGGTTCGCTTCCCAGAAATAGACACCGCTGCCGAGCCAGTCGAATATGTTTTCACTGGGCTTGAAAGGGGATCCGCCAATCAGCTTTTTGGCGACCGACGCATCGCAGCCATGATAGCCAAGAAGGAGCGCCGTCGAGAGTTGATGCAAGGGGGGCTAGCCCTTGTATCTTTCAGTGAGCCCGCCGCCCTTCTTGTGGGTTCCCAGCTTCACGAGATAGGCTCTGGCAGCTTCCCGCGACTTGGTTGCCGACTTGACCGTCTTAGCCGAAGCGCTGCGGAAACCGTCTGTATTCGCAGAGTTCCAGGTGCCGCTTGATGCGGCTTTGGTCTTGAGCTTGGTCATGGTTTCATCCGGTGAGCTGCGACGTCATGTTGGCTTTAAGATTATCATTGTTCGCTTCAATAGATAGAGATCATGCAGGAAAAAACCGTCATCCCCCCGACCCCCAGCGCGGCCGACTATGCCGCCGAGGGCGACCGTCCGCTGATCCCGGAAGCGACCGATCCCGTCGCCCTACTGCAGGCCTGGCTGGCCGAGGCGCGCACGACCGAGCCCAATGATTCCAACGCCATGTCGCTTGCCACCGTCGATGCCGACGGCCGCCCGGATGTCCGCATCGTGCTCCTCAAGGGTGTCGACGAGACCGGCTTCACCTTCTTCACCAATCTCGAAAGCACCAAGGCCGTGCAGCTCGCCGCCAGCCCCTTCGCCGCGCTCTGCCTGCACTGGAAAAGCGCGCGCCGCCAGGTCCGGGTCCGCGGCAGCGTCGCGCCCGTCAGCGCGGCGGAGGCCGACGCCTATTTCGCCAGCCGCGCCGCGCAGAGCCGGATCAGCGCGATCGCGTCCGACCAGTCCCGCCCTATGGCCAGCCGCGACGCCTTCGAGCAGCGCATCGCCGAGCTTTCGGTCATCTATGGCGACGGCCCCGATATTCCCCGCCCGCCGCACTGGGGCGGCTTCCGCCTCACCCC
>JBKBVT010000307.1:0-2375 GCA_046289305.1 Hyphomonas sp.
TGATCGACCTGGTCGTGTTCGGGCGTGCGGCCGGTCTGCGCTGCGGCGCGACGACCGATGCCGGCGCCCAGCAGCCGGAACTGTCCAAGAGCTCAACCGATCCGCATCTGGCGCGCTTTGACCGGATGCGGAACGCGTCCGGCGACCAGCCGGTCGCGTCGCTGCGCCTCGAGATGCAGCGGGCGATGCAGAATGACTGCGCCGTGTTCCGCACAGGCTCGGTGCTCAAGGAAGGCGTGGATGCAATTGAAGCGGTCTACAAGAAGCTGCCGGGCATCGATGTGAAAGATCGCGGCATGGTGTGGAATACAGACCTTGTAGAGGCGCTGGAGTTTGACAATCTTATTGCTCAGGCGGCCGTCACGGTGAATTCGGCGGCGACGCGCGAGGAAAGCCGCGGCGCGCATGCCCGCGAGGATTTCTCCGAGCGCAATGACGAGGTTTGGATGAAGCATACTCTCGCCTGGGTCGACGAGGCCGGACAGGTCCGCCTCGATTACCGCCCGGTGCACGAATACACGCTGTCCAACGAGATCGAGTATATCAAGCCGAGAGCGCGGGTGTACTGAGGAAAAGGAAGCCAGCCGCGCGGGGGCTCTGATGAGCGAATACAAGACCGTCTGGGTCCGCGCCGGAAGGCAGAAGAAGGAAGAGAAGAGACTGCTCGGCAAGGGCAAGAAACTGGTAGATGATCCGCACCATGCGGATATTGCCGGACTGGCCGCCCTGATCGAGACCGCCTGCAACGATCTGCATGCAGACGGCTATGACGTGATTTCGATACTCCCCTCTGTGAGCGGACATTCGGAGAAAGGCGTGATGAGCCAGGGCGGTTACGGTTTCGGATACAGCATAACGGACGGCGCGGTCATTACGGCCCGCCGCCGGCCCACAGACTGAACGCGGATTACCGAAGGCGCTGAAACATGGTTCAACTTACCCTTCCCCAGAACTCCAAGGTGCAGAAAGGCAAGACCTGGCCGAAGCCCCAGGGCGCCGACAATCTGCGCGCATTCCGCATCTATCGCTACAGCCCGGAAGAAGGCGGCAATCCTCGCTGGGACACCTATTGGGTGGACATGGACAAGGCCGGGACGATGATCCTGGACGTCCTGTTCTACATCAAGAACAACATCGACCCGACGCTGGCCTTCCGCCGGTCGTGCCGCGAGGGCGTGTGCGGTTCCTGCTCGATGAACATTGCCGGGCGCAACACGATTGCCTGCACCAAGGGCTTCGATGACCTGCCGGGCGGCGTGATCTCGATCAGCCCCCTGCCCCATCTGCCGGTGATCCGCGACCTGATCCCGGATCTGACGAATTTCTTTGCCCAGCACGCCTATGTGCAGCCTTACCTGAAGACCTCCTCGCCGACGCCGGAGAAGGAACGCCGCCAGTCCGAAGACGACCGGGTGAAGCTGGACGGGCTGTATGAGTGCATCCTCTGCGCCTGCTGCTCGACCTCCTGCCCGTCCTATTGGTGGAATGGCGAGAAATATCTCGGACCGGCTGCGCTGCTGCAGGCCTATCGCTGGCTGATCGACAGCCGCGACGAGGCGACCGGTGAGCGGCTGGATGATCTGGAAGATCCGTTCAAGCTGTATCGCTGCCACACGATCATGAACTGCGCACAGGTCTGCCCGAAAGGGCTGAACCCGGCCGAGGCGATCGCCAAGGTCAAGCATATGATGGTTGAGCGCATCGCCTGATCGGCGGGGCGCGCGGCCCTTTAGAGGGCGGCCAGCAATTCCTGCCGTGTGAGGCGGAAGCCGGAGCGGATCCAGTCTTCTTCGAGCGCGCGCAGGCACTCGCCGATGGCGGGGCCTTTGAGTCCGGCTGCGAGGGCGTCGTCGCCGCCGATAGGAAAGTTGGGACGCTGCCAGGCGGAGGCTTCGGCTAGCACGGCTTCGGCGCCGGTCCCGCCTGCAGCGGCTTCTAGGAGCGCGCGGTCGAGCGCTGCTTCCGGGGTGAAACGATAGAACAGTTCGGCGCGGGCGGCTTCGTCCAGGCCCAGCACATGGCCGAGGGCGGGGTCCGCCCAGGCATTGAGGCGCGAGGCCTCGTCATTGGACAGGCGCAGCATGTGGGCGGCGGCGGAGGTGTCGCGCTGGCGCCGCGGGAGAAGTGCCATCAGCCGCCGCATGGGGTCAGGCGCGAGGGTGTGCGCGGCCTCCACGGCGACGAGGCCGGGCAGCGTGCCCGCTTCGGCGCCCGGCAGCAGGACTTCCAGCACGCCGGCCTCTTCCATCGCCGCGAGGGCGGAGGATGGGTCCGGCGCGGCGAGGGTGCGCTTCAGTTCCTTCCAGATGCGCTCGGCGGCGATCTTCTTCAGGCCTTCGCGCTGGCGCTGGCAGGCCGCCTGGCCGTCTGCGTCG
>JBKBVT010000308.1:0-2370 GCA_046289305.1 Hyphomonas sp.
TAGGTTCAAATCCTATCCCCGCAACCAAAATAAACCGTAATAACAATGCCCTACGCCCCGCTCAACAGCGGGGCTTTCGTATGCGTGCTCCACGCCGACCGGAAGACGCGCTGCCCAAAACCTGGTCGCTCGACGCCAGCCCCAAGATCCCCGCCAGCTCGCCGACCAGTTCGATCCGATGGCCGTCCGGCGCCTTCAGATCCGGCGTCATGCGGATCTCGCTGATCATGCCCCACAGGATCGTCGGCGCCTCCCGCTTCGTCGAAGGCTGTTGCAACGCCTCCGCCAGGCCCTCGATCTGCGTCCGGTGACGCTGCCCCGAACTTTTATCCAGCGTGAGCGAGACTCCGGGTTTGAGTTTTGCCCATTTGGGCGGGTTGGGCAACGGGGGCTGGCGCGGAGCTTTGCTGGTTGCGCAGTGTGAGGCCCCGTTGCGGGGTGAAGGTCTGGGCGAAGGCGGCAGGGGTCTGCCAGCCGAGGCGGGAGTGGGGGCGTTCGGTGTTATAGTCCGTGCGCCAGGCCGCGAGCGTGGCGCGGGCATGATGCAGGGACGGGAACAGGGTCTAGTTTAAAAGCTCGTCGCGCAGGCGGCCGTTGAAGCTTTCGATGAAGGCGTTTTGGGTCGGCTTGCCTGGCGCGATATAGTGCCAGTCAAACTTGCGATCATCCACAAACTTCAGGATCGCGTTCGAAGTGAACTCGGTTCCATTGTCGCTGACAACCGTCTGAGGCTTGCCACGGGCTTCGAACAGTGTCGCCAATTCACTCGCTACCCTTGCGCCTGACAACGAGGTGTCCGCGATCAGGGCGAGGCATTCGCGGGTGCAGTCATCGACAACAGTCATGATCCTGAACCGACGACCGTCCGTCAGCTGATCGGACACGAAGTCCAACGACCAGCGCTGGTTTGGCATCAGCGGCAGCACCATCGGAGCCCGTGTGCCGATGGCCCGCTTGCGCCCGCCGCGGCGGCGGACATGCAGCCGTTCCTCGCGGTAGATGCGGAACAGGCGCTTGTGGTTCACATCAAAGCCCTCGCGGCGTGAGGCAACACATGCAGCCGCCTGTAGCCGAACCGGCGGCGCACCCGCGCCAGCTCCTTCAGCCGCTCGCGCAGCACGGGGTCATCCTGGCGGACAACGTCATACCGGATTGTCATCCGGCAACAGCCGATCACTTGGCACGCCCGCCGTTCGCTCATCCCGTGGTCTGCCACCAGATGCGCGACCGCTTGCCGCTTCGCGGCGGGCGCTACCATTTTTTCCGAGGAGATCCTTCAGCGCTGCATTGTCGAGCATCGCATTCGCCAGTAGCCGCTTCAGACGCGCGTTTTCGTCCTCGAGCCCCTTCAAGCGTTTGGCCTCGCTGACATCCATGCCGCCATCCTTGGCCTTCCACTTGTAGACGGTCGCATCGCTGACGCCGTGCTTGCGGCAGAGATCGGCGACGGACACGCCGGCCTCATGCTCTTTCAGAAGGCCCATGATCTGATCTTCGGTGAACCTGCTGCGCTTCATCTCTGGTCCTTTCGGTTGGGCCAGAGTCTATCTCAAAATGGATTAGATGCAGGGGCAACGTCACCGGTAACGACCCGTCAGGGACGGATGGAGGCGCAGGGCACGGGACCGCGCAGTGAGTTTGGCCGGTCAGCTCAGCCTTCCGCGCCTCCAGCGTGCCCATCCTTTCCTTCATTGACGGGTGATACATCCCGTCTTCGATCGCCGTGAGGATGCTGGTGATCGTCTTCTCGATCTGCGCCAGCTCCTTTCGGGACGCGTCATGGTCGCTGCTGCGCCGACCGGCGGCGGCATTGAAGGCCCGGCGATATTCCTCGACGAAGGCCGTAATCAACTTAGGGTTCATCAGCCGGCCACGCAGCCCACCCAGAACCCTCTCCTCCGGCGCGTCCCGCCTGATCGTCGCCCGGTTCTTGCAGGCCGCCGCGCCCCGATTGCGGGCGCCGCTGCAGCCGAGGCGCGTCTTGTTGATCATCGCATAGCCCGATCCGCAGCAATCGCAACTCAGCAGTCCCGAAAGCAGATAGTCCGGTCGCCGTGCCCGTTCCGGCCTCGGTCGCTGGTCCTTCACTCCGGCCGGGTTCAACGCCTCGCGGATCCCCGCCTGCCGCGTCTTGACCCGGTCCCACAGCGCATCATCAATAATCCGCAGATCCGGCACCTCGGTCATCACCGACAGGTCCTGCGATGCCGACCTGGTGGCCAGTGCCGACGCGCTTCAGCCGGTCAGTCCAGGCAAAGAACGTCAACTGCGAACCTTGATCCGTATTCGTGATTTCCAGCGGGTCAAAGCGATGGATGGCCTCTTTCAGCGCCTTGAGGCTGAAGTCGGCATCAAGCGTATTGGAGATAC
>JBKBVT010000309.1:0-2368 GCA_046289305.1 Hyphomonas sp.
GGGCGTCCAGATTCCAGTAGAAGGCGAGGGTCGCGAGCGCGACGACATACATCAGGAGGACGGTGCCGGTGGCGTTGAGGATGTCCGCCCGGCTGGACGTCTCCTGGGTCAGGAAGGTGATGATCCGGCCGAGCAGCATGCCCCATATCACGAAGGTCATGCCGTGCAGGAAGGACGGCCCGCCGACATCGTGCTGCTCCCCGCCGATCAGGAAACCGATGACCGGATTGGAATACTCGGCCGCGAAGGTCTTTCCGGGCACGATGATGTGGGAGATCAGCGGGAAGGCGAAGTGGACGGCGAGCGCGGCCAGGGCCAGCGCCGGCAGGCCCATCTTCTTTCGCAGGAACAGGAGGCCGGGCGCGAAGGCGAGGGCGAGGGCGTAGAATTTCAGGATGTCCGTATAGGGCGTGATGCCCATCATCAGGGCGCAGCGCAGGGTGTAGCCGAACGAGTTCAGCCCCGCCGCGAACATCGCCAGCAGCGTCACGACATAGAGGATATAGCATTGCAGCGCCCGGGTCAGGAGGCGGGTGGTCACCTCGCGGCCCTGACCGGCATTGATCCGGGGGCGATAGATGATCTCCAGCATGGAGCCGAACAGGATGATGAAGATCGGCGGCGCCATCTGGATCAGGAAGCGCAGCACCAGGAAGCCGCCGGCGTCATACTGGTAATGCGCGTACAGGCCCGATTCCGTGATCGAGTGGCTGAGCATGACTGTGGCGATGGCGGCCGACCGGCAGATGTCGAGGCCGATGATGCGGGGTTGCCGGGCGGCCGAAGCCATGGCGGGTGACTCACACAAAAACGGGGGGCATGGTCGCGGTGGTCCCCCAAACACCGTTGCAGCGCCGTCCGGCGGCTTCGGTCCTGGTGACCTAGCCTCGCCGCCTTTCGGCCATACTGTATTGATCCCATTGCAAAAAAAATGCCAGCGAATTTATCGTGACGGCCGCGAGGCGCCTGGCTGTTGGGCCGATTTCCGGCGTATCGGCAGCGGCAATGCAAGCTTTTTCATCATCGATGTGGGCTGATGGAAAAGTTACCGATTTTGCCGCGCGGGGTCATCGGGTGCGTACAGTGTTGCCTTCGCGGGGCCGGAAGCGGTTTGAGCCTGTCCGGATGCACGTCCCCAACCCAGCAACCCGGCATAGCGCGGGGCCAAGCGCTGCGCGAAGCGCTGAACGGCCTGGTTCATTGCCGCCAGCGCCGACTGAAAGCGGGTGACCAGCCGGTGGGGCTCGTCTGGCCGGCGGGTCTGGAGCCAGTAGAAGGCATAGCTTTGCGCGCCGATCAGCAGGAACAGGAAGACGGCATAGGCCCAGGTCGCGGCCGGGCTGAGGTCCAGCTGCGGGGCGAGATAGAGCAGTGCATTGCCGAAGGAGAAGGTGAACAGGCTGGTCGCGCCGGCGAAGCCGATGCTGCGGCCGAAGCGCATCCTGTTGGCATCATAGAAGACGAGGAAGGCCATGATGGCGGCCATGGCGCCCATCATGCCATAGGCGAAGTAGATGGGATGGTTCTGGTTGCGCAGCTCCATGTTACCGAGCTCGCGCAGGGTTTGTCCCGGAACGTCCTGGTTCCAGAAGATGACCATGACGGCGAGCGCGACGCCGAACATCACGAGCAGCGCTCCGATGGCGTTGAGGACGGCTTTGCGGTTCTCGGCCTCGCGCGTCAGGATCGTGACGATGCGTCCGAGCAGCATGCCCCAGACGACGAAGGTCAGGCCGTGCAACAGGGACGGGCCGCCGAGATCCGTCTGGTTCCCGCCGATCAGGAAGCCGATGACGGGATTGGCATATTCGGCAAGGCGGGTGTCGCCGGGCACAATGATCTGGGAGATCAGCGGATGGGTGGCATGAATGGCCAGCGCCGCAATGGCGAGGGCGGGCAGGCCCATCCGCGTGCGCAGGAAGAGAAGCAACGGGGCGAACGCCAGCGCGAGGGCGTAGAATTTGAGGATGTCGGCATAAGGCGTGACGCCCATGAACAGGGCGCAGCGCACCATATAGGCGAACGAATTCAGGCCGGCGGCCCACATGGCCACAAGGGTCAGCACGTAAAGCAGGTAGCATTGGACGGCGCGGGTCAACAGGCGCGTTGTGGCTTCGCGGCCCTGGCCGGCATCGATCCGGGGGCGGTAGACGATCTCCAGGATCGATCCGAAAAGGATGATGAACACCGGCGGCGCCACCTGGATCACCAGGCCCATCCACAGAAGGCCGCCCGAATCCGTGTCGAAATGCCGATAAACGCCGGATTCCGTGATCGAATGGCTCAGCATGACGGTAGCAATGGCGACGGACCGGCAGATATCCAGCCCGACAATTCGGGATTGTATTCTAGAGGGGGGGATGGAGTG
>JBKBVT010000310.1:0-2367 GCA_046289305.1 Hyphomonas sp.
GACTGCCAGAAGACATCAATCGGAATGCCGCCGCGCGGATACCAGTAGCCGGAAATGCGCAGCCATGTCGCTTCGGTAAAGTCAAAGATGCGCCGGCCGATCGAGACGGTGCAGTCCTCATGGAAGGCGCCGTGATTACGGAAGCTGGTGAGGTAGAGCTTGAGGCTCTTGCTCTCGACCAGCCAGCCGGCGGGGGCGTAGTCGATGACCAGATGAGCAAAGTCGGGCTGGCCGGTGACCGGGCAGAGTGATGTGAACTCCGGGGCGACGAAGCGCGTCAGATACAACGTGCCGGCATGCGGATTGACGACGCGTTCGAGCGCGGCCGCGTCCGGGCTGTTCGGAATGGTCGAATGCTGGCCGAGTTGGCCAAGCCCCTGATAGATCGGATTATCCGCCATTGAAGAGCGCTCCCGGTGCCGGCACGAGGCCAAAGATCAGGCCCATATAGAGCGCATAACCGCCGAGGAGTATGCCGCCTTCCCAGCGCGACAGCCGCTTGCCGGTGACGGCGAAGAGGATCAGCAGCACGACTGACAGGATCAGGGTGCTGATATCGGTCATGGAGATCAGGCTGACGGGTTCGCCGCGCGCCATCGCTTCGCCAGCCGGATCGCCGCGGACGCTGAAGGGAAACACGATGGCCGTCACGCCGACGATGCCGAGGATGTTGAAGATGTTGGAGCCGATGATGTTGCCGATGGCGACATCCGCCTTCTTGCGCAGAGCGGCGACGATCGAAGTGGCGAGTTCCGGCAGGCTGGTGCCGACGGCGACGATGGTCAGGCCGATGATCGTCTCGCTGATGCCGAAGGAGCGCGCGAGCGAAACCGATCCCGTGACGAGCAGGGTTGCGCCGATCACGACGCCGATGAGGCCGGCGAGCGCAATCAGGAGCCCGAGCCCGAGGCCGTAATTGGCCTCGACCGCTTCGCCTTCATGGGCGTGCATTTCGGCGGCGGGATCCGTGCGCCGCTGGTCCGCCACCAGCGAAAAGACGAGATAAGCGACAAGCAGGACGACCAGCAGTATTCCCGTGAGGCGCGAAAACTGATCGAACCACAGGAGGCCGCAGAACAGCGCTGTGACGGCGACCATGAAGCTGCCATCGCGGGCGATGGCGCGTGGCTGAACCAGGATCGGGCAGAGAATCGCGGCGACGCCGAGCACCAGAAGGACGTTGGCAATGTTCGAGCCGATAACATTTCCGACCGAAATGCCGACCGCACCTTTGCCGACAGCTTCGAGGCTGGTGACCAGTTCCGGGACGGATGTGCCGAAGCCAACCAGCGTCAGGCCGATCACAAGTTCCGAAATTCCGAGCCTGCGGGCCACGCTGACAGAGCCGCGAACCAGCCCCTCGCCGCCGACGAAAAGCAGAAACAGCCCCCCAGCTATCATGAGATACATCATTTTTAACGAATTCCCGCTGCGCCCGGCCCATATATCCCCTGTGGCCGGATGGATACAATCCGCTGAAACCAGCTGCCCGCGCTGTTACAGGCGCAGAGCTTTCATCTTTCCTTCAGGATGAATGGGCCAGTTCTTGCAGAGGATTCAGCCAGCAGAACGCTGAAAATGATTTGAGTATGAGACCAGCCGCGCCGACACGCGATTTCTTCCGGTTCCGGCCGCTCGCCAGCGCGTGCGCGCTCGGCACGCTGACGGCATGCGCATCATTTGGTGGCGGCAATGGCGCGAATGGTGACATCAATGGCGGGAACGGGGCTTACCGGCTGACCGGCGTGCCGGCGCCGCTCGCCCCACGCGCGAGCGCCCTGTTGCCCCGCGACGAGCCTGCCGCACGCAGCGTGCTGGAACTGCGCAACCGGGCGCAGACAGCGACCCGGACCGTTGAAGAGTATCTGGCCTCGGAAGGCTATCTCGCCGCCGAAGCCGAAGCGGAAGACATCACCAGCCTGGATGCGCGTCCCCTTCTGACCGTGACGCCCGGACCGCTGTTCCGGATAAGGTCCGTCGAGATTGGGGGCATCCCGGAAGTCGATGCGGAAACGCGCGGCTTGCTGGAAGTGGAAGCGGCCAAGCTGCCGCCGGGGAGCGCCGCCCGCACGAGCGACATCGAGCGTATCGAATCGGACATGGTCGGCATCCTACTCAGCCGGGGGTATGCCTTTGCCTCCAGCCCCGGAATCGACGCGCTTGCCTCCCGCACGGACGCCGATGTCGAGATCACCTTCATGCTGTCGCCGGGTCCTCAGGTACGCCTCGGCGATCTGGACGCTGTCGGCCCGGATGCGCGCGGGCAGCGGACCGTGTCGATCCTGCGCACCTGGCAGCCGGGCGAACTCTACAATCCGCGCACGATCGACCGCCTGCGCTCGCGCCTGCGCTCCACGGGCCTTTATG
>JBKBVT010000311.1:0-2354 GCA_046289305.1 Hyphomonas sp.
GATGATTTGTATTACCTTTTTTTTTCAAGTACTTAATTCCGATTTTTCACAGCGTAACTCTTATATAACTCTAATTTAACTCCCCAAAGATTTCAGTAGCCCGGTTTCATATTGTAGGTTCTAGGCACAGATGACTGTTCATCGCACCAGCACACAAGCCGGATCACCCGTCACCGGAACCAGCATCTGACCGCCAATGATCTGACAGGCTGCAGCGCTGTCTGCCATGAAGCGGGGCAGGCCAAGACCCAGACCGCGCACCAAGGGCTAACCCGAAGATTGCTATGAACAAGATGCGCCTATTCAGCGTCCAGATTCTGATCGCAGGGGCGGACGATGCGACGCGAACCACCGCTAGTGAACCGGCCCCCCATCCTTGTGCACATGCGTCTGATCATACTCAGCGTCAGTCAGGCGGCTGATGATATCGAGACGAACCCCATCGCCAGGCTCGATCCCACCATGATCAAAACCGGCCAGCGCCAGCCGGAGCTGTTCTGTTTCGGAAAGTCGGTCCCCGAGGATATCGGTCAGAACGGTTTCATCACCCTGTTTCAGCGCGGCCAGCTGGTCTTCGTTGAGGCTGCCTTCGATCTCCGCGCGGAAAGCAAGGCGTTCCTCAAGGCTGCTGAAAGGTGGGTTGATCCTGTCTTCGGCCAGATGCGCCAATGCTTTCTGAACGTGGGGCAGGGCGCGCGCCTCGATCGCGATACGTACCGGGTCTTTCCGCTCTGAGGGTGAAAGGGCCATGGCGTCCAGCATCTGATCCAGCGCCCGGTCGAACCGGGCCTGTTCTTCCGTCATCGGCGTGCCGTCCGGAATCACGCGGTCATAGATCTCAATGATCCTGTCGATGCGGTGCGGCGACCCGACCGCATCTTTCAGCACGCCGAGATCGCCCCCGGCAATTTTGTCTTCCAGTCTGGCATAGGCTTCCAGCGCCGCGTTGGTCTCGGCACCCTTGTCCGCCAGCTCCAGGCTGGACACCAGCCGCGACAGCGTGCCCCTCGCATCGTCAAGCTGGGTCTTGTAGCTCTGCATCAGCTCCTGAAGATTGCGGACCATCGACTGTGCCGTGTTCAGCTTCGCCTCCATCCCGAGCGTCTCTTCGCGCATTTTCATCTGGAAGCCCCTGAACGCATCTGTGGCGGCCTCTGTGGCCCGGGCATGCCACTGGGCATCGCTTTCCCCGCCACCCCGCAGGAGAGAGCCTCTGACGCGCTCAGGCAGTGCTACAGCGCCCTCTCCGGACATGTAGGCCCCATAGACCCGCTGCACCCTCTCATGGCGCGCTGTGGAGCCCTTCACGCCGCGTCTGAGGCCGTGCTTCTCGCTGACCTTTTCCGCGAAGTCCGACTGAAGGTCGGAAAGCGCCTTCTTGTTTCCGACGAAAGACCGGCAGTTCAGCTTGCCCCGGTCATCGAGCGGGATGGTCATCACCGTCATATGCGGCGTGGTTTCGTCGCGATGGACCATGGCAGAGAGGACGTTTTCCTTGCCGTGCCGTGCCTCGATCCAGCCGAGCGCATCCCGGAAGTAGCTGTCCTGCTCCTCCCTTGTCATCGCCTTCATCTTCTCAGGCGATCCGCCGATGAAGTATTCCAGCCCATGCACCGCGTTGCTGCGGATCTTCTCCGGGGCGCGTTCTTTCCAGGCTGCCAGCACATCCTTGCTGTTATCCGCCCCCACCAGGACCGTGTTGTCCTTCAGCCGGGCCGGATCGGCATTGGGCGTTTCGCGTTCGCGGAATGTGTGCTGAAGGCTGGCCCCCATGTTGCCGAGATTTTTGACTTTCGCCGTGCGCATGATGGCGAAGGACTTGCCGCCGGTATGAAGGCCCTGCGTGCTGCCCCGGATCTCGGACCAGCGATCTTCGAAGAGCTTGCGGGGACGTGCGGACATGGGTACCCTCCATGGGATAGAAGTGAGTATGTGTACTCACTAGACAATTTGTCTCCGCGTTGCGCAACCAAATTGTCGTTCGCCCGCCAGAGGCGGGAGAAACACATACTCACTTCCATCCTGACCCGGCCCCCGGAGAGCAGAATCCCGGCGCGCCCTGACGGGCCTGCGTGCGGCTGATTGCGGATGCGGGATGCCCGGAAATGACGGCACCGCCATGTCTGCCCAGGCTTCAATGCGTGACGCCTGCGGGGCCGACCGCCTCAAAGCACAGGTCACCTTAGCGCTGGCAGGGCGGGACGGAGACTGAGGCCCATGGCGCGTGATACACGGGGTCTGAACCGGATGGCGCGCGACACCGGACAGGCAACACGCAACAGACAACACGCGACAAGCGACAAGCGACCTTGAACACTGAACAGGCAACAGGCAACAGGCAACAGGCAACAGGC
>JBKBVT010000312.1:0-2351 GCA_046289305.1 Hyphomonas sp.
GGCGAGGTGCGGGCGATCCATGTCAGCTTCTGCTACGACAACCGCGACCCCGACAATGTCCGCAATCAGCGCGACATCGGCGGCGGCGCGCTGATGGATATCGGCTGCTATGCCGTCGCCGTGGGCCGCTTTATCTTTGGCAGCGAACCCGAACGCGTCGTGGCCGAGGTCGATCGCGACCCCGATTTCGGCACCGACCGCCTGACCAGCGCGATCATGGCCTTTTCCGGGGGCCGCCGTCTGGTCTTTACCTGCGCGACGCAGCTGGTGCGCAGTCAGGACGTCCAGATCATCGGCACCACCGGGCGTCTCTCGGTTCCCGTCCCCTTCAACCAGCCGCCCGACCGCGAGGCCCGGCTGCTGATCGACGACGGCACCGTCCTCAAGGGCAGCGCCCCCACGGTCGAGACCTTCGCTGCGGTCGATCAGTACCGGCTGCAGGGCGAGGCCTTTTCGGATCTGTGCATGACGGGCGGCGTCGATCCGTTTGACCTCAGCGATGCCGTGCGCAACATGACCGTGATTGATGCGCTGTGGACGTCTGAGACAACCCGTGGCTGGGCGCCGGTCAGATCGGACTGACCGGCCCCGGATGTCTGGCGGCGGGGCGATGTGCCCCCCGAGCGGCGCTGTTGCCGCGCGCTGACCGCCGCCCATGGCCGAACACGTCCTGACGCTGATGCAGCACGCGGATGGGTTCGCGGCGAAGTTATAGTTGAGCCGGTATCAAAGCCGTTCGACAGCGACGCTTTGCGTTGAGCCAAGGCCAATGTGCCGCAGTGGCTGATGCGTTGCTGTGCCAGATCGTCAATGTCGCATATGCGGACGGAGCTGCCGCTCATGGCTAGTCCGCCATATCCGCCGGAGAGTCTGAAAATCGGAAGACGATCCTTTGCGCCAAGCTCGCCATCGTGTGATGGATTCTCTATCCTCGTTTCGGCACGGGCATGATTTGATCCCCAGCAATCGAATAGCCATGGCAGCGCAGTCGCCGGAAAGGTTAACAGGAGATCACATGGCAAGCCTCACCTGGGTAGAAATTGTCGAAGCGAATGTGAGGGCACATGGCGAGCTTGTCATCGGCATCGACCCGTCTCTTGCCGATCTGCCGCAGTTCTTTGAACGCAGTGACGACAACTGGATCGGCAGATACGTGGACTTCCTCCTTGACATAGTCGAGGAGCGCGCCGGCTTCGTAAAGTTTCAGTCGGCATATTTTGAAGCCGGGGGGCTTGCCGGACTGTCTGCGCTTTCTGCGGGGATGAAGAGGGCGAAGGCCGCAGGCATGGGTGTCATTCTGGACGCCAAACGCGGAGATATCGGGGCAACAGCTACCGCATATGCAAGGGCCTATCTGACACCTGCCGCGGAAGGTGGCAGCGGTGATTTCGAGGCCGATTGCCTCACGATCAACCCCCTGATGGGGCCGGACACGCTGGCCCCTTTTGTTGACTACGCAGCCCGTTACGCGAAAGGCCTGTTCGTTCTGTGCCGGACATCCAATCCGGGTGCTGGCTGGATTCAGGACAAAATGGCGGGGAACCGGGCGATCTCCGATCGTGTCGCCGATCTCATCGGCAGCTTTGCACCGCCCGGCTCCGAAGGCCTATCTCCCATCGGGGCCGTCATCGGAGCAACGGTTCCCAACGAAGGGCGGCGGCTGAGGCAACTTCTGCCGCGCTCCATCATCCTCGCGCCGGGTCTTGGTGCGCAAGGAGGCGATGCCGTAACCATACACTCTTTACGCGGCAGCCGTCCTGGCGACTTGCTGGTCCCCGTGTCTCGCGGGTTGACCCGCGTTGATGACCGGACTTTATCGCAAGACGCCTATCGCGAATTGATCTTGGAACGGATACAGCAATTCAAAGATGTGCTGGTCTACGACTATGCGGTAAACCAAGCCGCATCGGGGTGATGTGGTTCTATGCCGGCGCACTGTCCCTCTTTGTCACGGTATATCCTCCGCTGTTGAGTGACCGCCTAGGGCTCTTCGCGCCGATCAGCATGGCTGCATGTCCATGTCGGCGGAAATCACCGGAATAGCCGCATGCCCAGCCAGTTCAGGTCGGCCAGACAAAGCCCGCCGCCACAATCCGGGCCAGGATCACCGCGCCACCACGCGGCATCTGCCGATCTGCGGCTGATCTGCGGAACTTGGTTGCGCTTTTCCTAACCAGACCACGCATCTCAGCGTCTTGACCAGAAACCCGGCGCCGCGCCTCTGTCATCGCGTCCGGAACGACCGGGCGGCGGCAGGTGCTGCGCCCGCCCGGCTGACCGGGAGGGCGGCCTTCAGACCAGCCGCCCCTCATCCATTGCGGCGCGGACAAAGCCCGCGAACAGCGGCGCCG
>JBKBVT010000313.1:0-2336 GCA_046289305.1 Hyphomonas sp.
GTGGCCGGTATTGGCGCCCTGGATCGCCTTGATGCCGTACTGGCCGGACAGCTCGTCCCAGAGTTCTTGGCCGCCGCCGAAATCGATCCAGCCCATCAGCTCCTGCGCCGTCATGCCGAAGGGTACGGAGGTGAAGAAGGGATAGGCGCTCGACTTGGCGGTCCAGTAATATTCGGCGCCGTGATAGATGTCGGCTGAGCCATTCGCGACGGCGTCGAAGGATTCGAACGGAGGGACGAGTTCGCCGGCGGCGTAGACGCGGATGTCGATCAGGCCGTCAGTCATCGCATGGATGCGTTCGGCGACGCGTTCGGCCGCGCTGCCGAGGCCCGGCAGACCCTTCGGCCAGGTGGTGACCATGTTGAAGCGGCGGCGGTTGCGGCTGATCGCGGGGGTCGCGAGGACGGCGCCGGCCTTGGGGGTGGAGAAGGTGGCAGCGGTCCCGGCTGCACCGAGCACGCCGGCGCCGATCAGGTTGCGGCGGTTGATCATTCTTGCCTCCCCAGGCGGCGCGATGTCTCGCAGCCAAGGGGCTGCGGCCCGCTCTCGTCCGCCGAAATCCTACTCGTCGTCTCTCAAGGGCCGCCAGCGGTCGCCGTCAAGCACTTCCAGCGGCTTGTAGCGGCGTTTGTAGTCCATCTTCGGGCTGCCCTTAACCCAATAGCCCAGATAGAGGTGCGGCAGGCCGTGCTCGTTGGCGTACTGGATATGGTCGAGGATCAGGTAATGGCCGAGGCTCTGGCCGGCGAGATCCGGGTCGAAGAAGGTGTAGACCATGGAGAAACCGTCGCGCAGGACATCCGTGATGGAAGCCGCGACGAGGGGGGAATCGGGCTCCGGCCCGTTGCGGTATTCGAAGATCAGGCTCTGCACCGGGCTGCCGCCGACCATCGCGACATAGTCCCGGTAGGTCATGTCCGACATGCCGCCATTATCGTGGCGGGTGGTGACATAGCTTTTCAGCAGGCGGAACTGTTCGCGCGTGGCCTGGGCCGGGGCCGGGCGGCGCACGATATGGGCGTTGCGGGCGAAGGTGCGCCGGTCGCCGCGGCTGGGCGAGAAGGCCCGCGCATCGACCCGCACGCTGCGGCAGGCATTGCAGCGCGCGCAGGCGGGGCGGTAGGCGATGGACTGACTGCGGCGGAAACCGGACTGACTGAGGATGTTGTGGACCGCGTCCGCCTCGGGGATGGCGAGGTTCGTGAACGCCTTGCGCTCCTTCATCCCCGGCAGATAGGGACAAGGGCTGGGGTTCGTGACGTAGAACCTCAGTGACCGCTCAAGGCCAGCCGGCAGAAGATGTGAATCCGAGAACTTCATGTCTGACAACGATACACCCCAGCGCGAATCCGCCAAGTGGCCATTTCGGGGCAGCTGGGATTGGCCGGGGGTGTGTGCCCCGTCAGAGACAGGTCAGCGGACGGCGTGGACTTCAAGGCTGATGCGCCGGTTGGCCGCCAGGTGGGGCTGGCCGGGATTGAGCGGGCGGGTGTCGGCATAGCCGGTGACGGCGCGGATGCGGGCTTCTGCCAGGCCGGAACCGGCGAGCAGGCGGCGGGCTTCATTGGCGCGGCTGGAGGAGAGATCCCAGTTCGAGAAATCGGCGGCCGGCATCGAGAAGGCATCCGTATGGCCCTCGATGGAGACGGCGTTCGGCAGGGGCGCGAGCAGGCCGGCGAGCTGGGCGAGGAGGCTGCGGCCCTCGGCATTGAGGGCGCCGCTGCCGGTTTCGAACAGCGGGCGGCCGGCGGTGTCGATGAGGTCGAGGCGGACGCCTTCAGGCGATTGGGTCAGCTGGATATTGTCGCCGGCGGCGCGGAGGGCGTCTGACAGCTGGATGAGGGCGAGGAGATCGCTGGTCTCATTGGAGGCGGCCGCCGCGGCCGGGCGGGCCTTGCCGCTGAATTCCGAGGCGATATCGGCCCGGTCATCGGCGGAGACGCCGGTGACGAGCCACATGAGCAGGAAAAACGCCATCAGGGCGGTCAGGAAGTCGGCATAGGCCAGCTTCCAGGTGCCCGTTTTGCGGGCGGGCGTTGCAGGCCTTCTGCCTGCCTGCCGCCGAGAGGTGGTGGCGTATGCCATTGCTCAGTGCGTCCGATCGTTCTGATGGATGTTCCCTGCATATCAGGCTGTGGTGAAAGCCACGCTTCCGCCGGGGCTGGGATTTTGATGAAATTCGATCTAACTGGCCTCTCATTCAGCAGGAGACAGCGATGGCGCGCACGGCATTTCTCGGACTGGGCGTCATGGGTTTCCATATGGCGGGGCATCTGGCGCGGGCGGGCCGCTCGGTCACGGTGTGGAACCGGACAGCGGCAAAGGCCGATGCCTGG
>JBKBVT010000029.1:0-18347 GCA_046289305.1 Hyphomonas sp.
ATGGTCATGTTTAACTCCAAGGAAAGAGGGGATAGGCAGGAAGGAAGAACGCGCGACCAGATCAGGCCGTATCGCGCGCGATGATGCCCTGGGCCGCCAGCTGGCCCAGCTTGGTGGTGATCTTGGGCGCATCATCGACGGTGGCGTCATAGGCGAGGCTCGCGCGCGACACGATCGAGGGGCCGCGTACGACGACAATGCCGACGGCATCGGCGAGTGTGGCATCGACGGCATAAAGCAGCACGGCCGCTGCCGTCTGGGCTCCGTCCGAGCCACCTGAGGTGGCGAGCTTGTATTTGCCACTGGCGGTGATGCGGCCCAGCACAGCGCCGACCGGATAGGCGGTCCCGGCCAGCAATGTGACGGTCTCGCGGGTGAAGTTCGGGTTGACCTCGTATTTGAGGACATCGCCCGTTGTGGCGGGTTGCTGAAGAACGGTCATGGCGGGGTTCCTGTTTCAAATATGCAAGAGAACACCCCCTGCTGAGGCATTCAGCAGGGGTCAGGGCTGTGAACAGATTGAGGAAGTGACAGTCGCTTGAGGGAGCGACCCGGGGTCAGGCCCGGTTGCCCGATGCGGCTGCGCGTTTCGCGGCTGCGACGATCGGGCTTTCCTTTGCCAGCGGCAGGACCTGCGAGGGCGGGGCGGCGACGATATCGCGGGCATCCGCCGCGGCGCTGGCACGCTCCAGCACCAGCTGCCGCAGGGCTTCGGGTGCCGTGCCTTCGCGCAGCGCTTTGGCCGCGTCGATCGTGATCCCAAGGCGGCCTGCCTGCGCTGCGATCTCGGCGATTTCCGCCGCCGCCTCGCGAAGCTGCGCCGAGAGCTCGGCGAGGTTGCTGGTCTGGGCGGCGGTCTGCGTGGTGATCTGCGCTGGGGCAGGTGCCACAGCAGCGGGAGCGCCCGGTGCAGTTGGGGCCGGGACCGGAATAGCAGGCAGGTCGTCGGCGGCATCGGTTTCACCATCGTCAATATCGGTCACTCCGATCTCGGTGTCTTGCGGGCTGTCGGCGGGGTCATTCTCGGTGGCCATGATTGCCTCCTGTCTGGGTTGGGTTGGGTTGCGGGACTGAGTTGCCGCCACGCGCTGGCTGTGCGTGGGCGAAAGGATCGGAGTGCGCGCCACCATCTGCCGGAAGGCGGCAAAGCCCCGCGCCAGATCGGTGACTTCATCGGCAAGGCCAGCGGCCACGGCATCGACCCCGCGATAGGTCGCAGCCTCGGTCGCCATGGCCGCGTCTTGGCTGAGCCGACTAGCCCTGCCTACGGCCACGGTCTCGGTGAAGAGGAACCGCAGCACATCGATCTCGCGCTGGATGTCGTCGCGTACGGTTTCGGGCAGGGGCTGGTAGGGATTGCCATCAACCTTGTGCTGACCTGAATGCACCAGGGTGATGCGCACCCCGTCCTGATCGAGCTGGCCGCTCATGTCAGCATGCAGCACCACAACGCCGATGCTGCCCAGTGCGCCAGTGCGCGGCAGCAGAATGCGATCCGCCTGGCTCGCCAGCGCATAGCCCGCCGAGAAGGCGTGCTCTGCCACAAACGCCCAGACAGGCTTGGCTCCTCGAATGGCACGAATGCGATCGGCGAGATCGAACACCCCCGCCACTTCGCCGCCAAAACTGTCAATTTCCAATGCGAGGCCCCGCACCGCAGCATCATCGGCCGCCGCCGCGATCTGGGCCGCGATCCCCTCATAACTGGTCTGGCCCGACGACTGCCCGATCCACCCACCGCGATGGATCAGCACGCCCGAGATTTCGATCACCGCGATCCCGTCCACCACTGGATAGGGCGCATCGCCATGCTGGCGCAGGCTTTCGGTCAAGCCGCCCGCCAGAATGCTGGCGCGCGCTGGCAGGGGGACAGCGTTCTCAAACCCGTCACCTCTGTCCGCCAACTCGACCCGCCGCCCAAGAATGCGCGGCCCGAGGCCGGACAGAAACGCCATGGCCTTGGAGGGTTCAACCAGCAGCGGCGTGTTGAAGGCGCGCGCGGCAATGCGGGCATGGAGCATCAGGGTTGGTCCTCTTCGGTGCGCGGTTTGTCCTCCGCGTCATCGGTGCTGTCGGTGTCGTCACGCGCTGTGTCTTCGTCGGCACTCGGCACTGCCGTCACCCCCTGCGCAGGCGATCCCGGGCGGCGGAAATCGAGGCCCAGCAACCGCTCGCGCGCCCGTTCCGCAGCGATCTCGCGGTCGACCTGTTCAGCGTCATACCCGCGCTCTGCGATGGCCTGCGTGCGTGACTTCAGCCCGGCTTCGATCTGGGCGATTTCGGCATTGGCGTCTTTGAGGGGATCGACCCAGTCCCATTTGGTCGGCAGCCAGTCGGCGGGCAGGAGCCGCGCGCGGTTGGCTTCATATTGGGGCAGGGCCAGAGCGCCGGACAGCACCGCCGCATCCATCCAGCGCGCATAGACGGGTCGGCAGAGCTGCCAGACCATGACCGAATGCTGCCAAGCCGAGACACGGCGGCGGAACTCGATCAGCGCCAGGCGCGAGTTCGAGAAGTTCCCCTTCACCATGTCATTGGCGATGTAGGGATAAGGGATGCCCAGCGCGGCCGAGATTTGCAGAAGCGTCCGGTACTGGAACGGCTCGTAGGTTCCGCCGCTGTCGGCGGGCTGGCCGACGGTGACGTCTTCGCCCGGATCCAGCCGCACGATCTGGCCGGGGCTGATTTCCACTCCGGCTGGGCCGTCTTCGTCCTCGGCGGGCGCAAGCGGGTTCTCCGGCGCGGGCGAGGTCACGAACATCGCATACATCGCCGCGACCTTTTTGCGGTCCAGCTCGGCATCGTCATACTGATCGAGCAGGAACAGCTTCACGATGGCGGGCGCCAGCTTCGAGACGCCCCGCAGCTGCCCGCCCTCGACCGGGTCGATGACGTGGATCACCTCACTGGCAGGCACGCGGACGATCTCGCCCGCCAGCCCCGGATCGGTGCTGTCGCCGGGATGGCGGCGCAGGAAGTGATAGGCGACGCGCCGCCCGATGCGGTCGAACTCGATGCCCTGGCGGATGGGATTGCCGTTCGCAGCGATGCCGGTCTGTTCCAGTGGCAGCATTTCGGCGGGCAGCATCTGCAGTTGTAGGGGCACGCTCAAGCCATCGCCCGCGCGGCGCATGCGGATCCGGAAGAACACCTCGCCCGCCATGAACACCTCGCGGGCGGCGCGGCGCTGCAGGCCGTAGAAATCGGTCAACCCTTCGGCATCGGCCTCGTCGGTCCAGGCGAGCCACAGGCGCTGCAGCTCTTCCTTGCGTGCGGCATCGCCGATTTTCGAGATCGGCTTGATCCCGTCGCCCACAGTGTTGGCGGCCCAGCTTTCCACTGCGTTCACGGCATAACCGTTGTTGCGCACGAGCCAGCGCGCGCGGGCGGTGATGTCGGGGCCCGAGGCCGCGATCAGCGCGTTGACATGGGCACGGGTCGCGCGGAACCCGCGCAGGCGCCGGTGATGCTGGCCCGCGTCGAACCCGCCGATGAAGGCCCCGAGGCGCTGACGCCAGTTCATCGAACCGCCCATCACAGATCCTTCACAGCGAACGGACGCAGCACCCGCCCAGCGCCACGCTCGGCCTTGGCGATGCGGCGCTCAATATCGCCGATTGCTGCGGCCAGTTCCGCGTCCGAGCCGTAATTCACGGTCTTGCCGTCATAGCTGACCGACCGCGTGCCGCTGTAGCGCGCAGCCAGCAGCGCGCTGTGGCGGGATTTCAGTTGATCGAGGGTCATCGGGGTTTGCTCATTCCATGTATCGCGGCGTGCTGATCTTCCAGCCGCGCCGCCTTGGGGCGGTTACTTGCCCGGCTTGCGGGGCTGTCGGTTTCTCTGGTGCAGCATCAACCGCGACAGCGGCAGTCTCGACCCCGGCCTGCTTCTCCAGCTGCCGCCACATCCGCTCGTCGAAGCGGTCGGCGCCAAGGATCCACGCGGCGGCCCGCGCATAGACCCGGGTGTCCAGCGCCTCGTTGCGCTCGCGCATCTTCTGCCATTCCTGCCGGGCATAGCCGCGCTTGTCGCGGATCGTGACCAGCTGCTCGGCCACCAGCTGCTTGAGCCATTCGCTGTCCGCCCAGTCGGGCAGATGGATCGTCCCTGCGGGGATCGGCGCGTCCGGCTCGGACGGGAGCTCGATACGCAGATACCGATAGGTCTCGGCCTTGAATGTGGCCGTGGCCACCGTCCAGAGCCGCGCCCCGCGCTTGAGCTTGCGGCCATTCACCGTCGCATCGACGAAGGTTGGCCCCGACACAGGTGTTGCGCGGTTGAACCCTTCCATGCCCTTCACGGGTGCGACCTGCGCGATGCCCTGCTTGCGAGACCAGGCATAGACGGCCGCCGCCTCATAGCCCGTATCGATGGCGAGCTTCGCCAGCGTCATGACCGCGCCGTGCTCATGGACCCATGTCTGCCCCAGCAGCGCGGTCAGCTTGTCCCAGCACGCCGGGTCATCCGGTCCACCCGGAATGACGATATGATCCACGAGCCAGCTGGTCATACCCCGGCCCCAGGCCCAGATATCGACCTCGATGCGATCCTTTTGCACATCGGCACCAGCCGTCAGGAAAAGACCGCCTGCCGGGATCTGCGCCGGGAAAGCAAGGCGCCGATCCGCAAGGCGCTGCCATTCCGGCGCCTCGCCGCTTTCAATCCATGTCTCGCCCAGCAGCGTGTTGCGCGCCGCGCGCAGCATCTCGTCCGAGCCTTGGGCGGCCAGCCAGTCCCGCGCGATTTGCTCCCAGCTCTTCCAGCCGATCGGCGAATAGAGGGCAGACAAGTGGAACCCGATCGCATGTGGATTGGCCGAGACCGCAGTCGCCCGCCATTCGCCGCGCGCCAGCATCTCTGTCTTGTGGTGCTCGGCGATGGGTTTCTCGCAGCCTTCGCAGTGATACATGGCCGTCTCGGGCTTACCCTTGCCCCAGCGCAGCCGCTCGAACTGCAGCCATTGCTGATGTCCACAATGCGGGCAGGGCACAAAATACCGCCGCTGGTCGCTGGCCTCAAACTCTCGTTCGATGCGCGACAGCCCGCGCACCGTGGGCGTCGAGACCATGAACACCTTGCGCCGATGCGCGAAGGTGGTGGTGCGCGCTTCGGCCAGCGTGACCGGATCGCCTTCCTCGTCGGCCGAGGCCGGATAGGCATCGACCTCGTCGAGAAACACATAGCGCGCCGGCATCGAGCGCAGGCCCGTCGCGCTGTTGGCACCGGTCAGCACCAGAATGCCGCCGGGGAATTCCTTGGACAGCATCGAGTTGCCAGCATCACGCGAGCGGGCAGGGCTCACGCGCTCTTTCAGCGCCGGGCTGTCTTCGATCAACGGGTCGATCCGGCCACGCGAGGTGCGTTTCGCCATCTCGACCGTCGGCAGCACCGCGAGCATCGGCCCCGGCGCGTGATGGATAACGAACCCGATCCAGTTGTTCCCGGCCTCGGTCGCGCCCACCTGCGCGGCCTTCATGAACGAGATCCGCTGCGCCGGGTGGCTGGGCGAGAGTGCATCCATGATCGCGCGCAGATAAGGCGTGCGGGCGGTGCGGTATTGTCCCGGCTCGGCAGAGGCGCGCGACGACAGTTTGCGGTGCTTGTCGGCCCATTCCGACACTGTCAGGTCCGGATCAGGCCGCATGCCCTGACGCCAGACGCGCAGGATATCCTCGGCCCCGTCGAAACCGAGGTCGAGGCCTTCCGTCAGGTCGTTGTCGTGTTCTCCTTCATCCAAGGCTGACCCGGAGGTCGGCCAATGCGTCGAGCTGCTCTCGGACATGGGTTTCCAGCACCCTTTGCAGGATCGCAGTCTCGATTGTCACGGGCACCCCCGATGCCTTCTCCATCTCTGCGGACAATTGCGCGGCCATCAGCGCCGCGACACGGGTTGGCCAGGTGACCCAGACATCGCGCTCCTGGCGCGCAAGCCGGAACACCAGCGTCTCTGCCCGCGCGCGGTCGACCAGCACGCCCTTCTTGCGCTGGATCGACAGCTGCCGCTCCTGCGCCTGATAGACGGTCAGCGCCGTGCGCGCCTTCAGATATGAGGTGCTGTCGCCGGGCCCGGAAACGCCGCTGCCGCCCATCCCCGTACCATCACCACCCGCGCCAAACCCGCCGCGTGACCGTAGCTGCTGATCGGGATCCGTCATCACCCCGCGCCGCGCATCCGAGGCGGCGGCATTGATCGATCCGTCGCCAAACAGCACCAGCCGACCATTCTTGCGGGCTTTCTGCACCGCCCCGCGCGACAGGCCGGAATGGGCGGAATAGGCGCGCTCAGAGAGACCTTCCATGGCGCTTCGAGCATCCTCAACATATTGGAAATAAACAGAAAAAACGGTCTATTTGAGTTGATTACACTCCCCGATAGAGCGATTCATGGTCTCACAAAGCGGGTGCATCGCACCCCGCCAGACAAGGATCGGAGAGAGCCATGCGCGCACAAGAGAAGATGGGGCACAGCTCGATGAGCGAGGGGTGGCGCAACCACACCAGCCCCGCGCAAGAGCGGGTGAACTGGGTGATGGACGAGGTGATGTCCGGGCGGATGAGCCAGGCTGACGGGATGGTCGAGATGGAACGCGCCCAAGAGATGATGCGCGAGGAAGCCCGCGCGCGGACCACCCACCCTGAGTACCGCTGGGAAGACTGATCATGGCGAAACGCAAACCCGCCGACCCCAACGCCGCCCGCGATGCACAGCTGATGGAGATCGCCGAACGCCACCTCTTTCTGGAAACGCTCGAAACCCGGAACTGGGACCGCCTCGATTTCCACGACGTCGCGGTTTGGGCGATCCGCTCCGCGCTGGAGGCCGCTTTCGAGGCGGGACGCCGCGCCGCTGAAACCACCGCACCCCAATCCTGAAAGGACACGCACATGACCATCGCCAACACTTCTGACACGACCCGCATTTTCATCGACCGCGCCCGCTTTGTTCAGGCCATGAGCACCGCCGCGCTGCAGGGCCACCTCAATGACCAGAGCCTGAACGCGGAGGTCTTCGAGATGGCAGGCCGGATCGGAATCGACTGCCTGACCATCGAACTGGCGGATGTCGTCCCCGTCCTGCAACAGCACGGGCTCATCTGAGCCCGCGCGAAATCCCCAACACGGAGACAGCAATGAGTACCCGCGCGCAAATCGCCATCCAGATCGGGCCCGAGGAATGGGCACACATTTACACCCACTACGACGGCTACCCGTCGCACATGCTGCCCGCGCTGGCGCCTTGGACGCCCGAGGACATCCTTGCTGCCCGCGAAATCCGGCAGGTCCGCGCCGGCGAGATCGAAGCCTTCGAGAAGCCCCGCGACCCCGTGATCCTGCCGCGCCTGACCTGCCAGTTCTGCCATCTGTATGTCTGGCAGGACGGCACATGGATCGAACTCGACCGCGACACACACGCCCCTGAAGGGGATGCTGCATGACCGACCTATCCCTCAACTGCCTGCCCGAGGGCGAGACCCTCGCTGATCTTGCCCGCCGCGAATGCGCCATTGGCTTTGACCTGCGCTTCTGCCGCAGCGTGGCGGTGTCCGAACATGACCGCGATACCGAGACCTGCGACCCGACCGAGGCCGAGTTCGCGACGATCTATGCCCTGACCGATCTGGGCGAGGCCATCGCGATCCATGACGCCAACCTGACCAGAGCCGGGGCGGACGAGGTCGCCACCATCGCCCGCGCGCTGTTCGTGGCCATCGTCAACGCGCGCCGCGACCCGCCCGACGCCGCCCAGCGCCACGAGGCGGAACAGGCGGCGCTGACTGATCCGCATCGGATCGAATGATCACAAAGCACTGAAATTGCTCAGATTTGCCTACGGCAACCGCCCGACCAGAGCGATGGTTGTCACAGGAAATCGATGGAACTCACCCCAAAGGACCACCGCCATGACGCATCCCATCCTGCCCAGTCGCAACCCCGATCACGGCTTCTTCGGCACTCTGACGACCTGCCCGCAGCGCGACCGCCGCAGTGTCGAGGTCTGGGTGCTGGCCTCAACCCTGATCGCCACCGCCATCCGCGCCAACAGCGAAGACGAGATGATCGGCATCCGCGACTTTCTCGACAGCCGGATGGGCCGGCATTTTGCTGATGATGTCGTCAGCAACATGACCGGCTGCAATATCGGCACCGAGATTGCCCTCAAATCCGCCATCCGCACATGGCAGGACTGGCGCATCTCGCGCCAGACCGAGCGCGACGACGGTATCCCCGCAGGGCTGCCCTACCTGACCGGCTGGGTTCAGCACTTCGCCGTCGCGGCCGCGATGGCCGAGAGCGACTGATCATCCCCGACACCCCATTCCATGACAGGAGGCCAAGATGCCCAAACTCACCGACACCCAAACCATCGTCCTCAGCCGCGCCGCGACCCGCCCCGGCAATCTCGCCATGCCGCTGCCCGAGGGCCTGCATGGCGCCGCCGCCCAGAAGGCGGTCACCGCGATGATCGCGCGCGGCTGGCTGGAAGAGGTCGAGGCCAACCTGCGGCGCGGCGAGCCGATGTGGCGCGAAACCGGCGACGGCCACGGCACCACGCTGATCGCCACCGAGGCCGGGCTGCAAGCCATCGGGATCGAGCCGGTCGTGGCCAGCGCCGTCGCCAGCGCGCGCAAGGCAAAGCTGGAGCTGGTCACCGGGCCCAAGGATGCGCCCCAAGCTTCCCCGAGCCCTGCCACGCCGAAGCCGGTCGCAATCCGCGCCGGCACAAAGCAGGCGGAGATTATCGCACTCATTCAGCGACCCGAGGGCGCATCCATCGCCGAGATCGTCGAAGCGACGGGCTGGTTGGCGCATTCGGCGAGAGGCCTGATTTCGGGCGGTCTCAAGAAGAAGCTGAACCTGCCGATTACCTCAGAGAAAGTCACGGGCAGAGGCACAGTGTACAAATTCGAGGCTGCCTGATGCCCCGCTGTTATCGCCAGTGCTCGAACAGCCTGCGCAGCGCATAGCTGCGCAGGAGCGATATGCCGACGAAGACCCCGCCCAGTGCCAGGTTCTCGCCAAGGCTCGGGTGCAGGCCGAACCATGGAAACACCAAGATCTGCGTGGTGACGGCGAGCACATAGCCCACCGCCACATTGGTGACGGCTTCGATCAGCGAGATGCCGCGCGATTGGGTCACATCAACGGTCCTGTGATCTGAAATTCCTTACGGATGACCTTGGCAGTCTCGGTCGCCTGCAGGTCATCGCGAACGCGGGCTGAAATGCGACCGATATTCACGATGATGCAGGCGCTCTCGTCTGGCGTCACAAGGAATTCCTCGTATTCGATGTGCCGCAGGAACTCACACGGGGTCTCAATGTTGAGATGATCGTCACTTGGACGGATAAGCCAAAGTACTCCTGCGCAATCGTCCGGGGCGTCTATGCTAGCCGCAGAAACGGTGACAGGTGGTTTTGCACCAGCCCAAATGCGATGGACGGACCAAAGCCAAGTTTGCGCAAGTCCTGTGCGGCAGCAACCGCCACCACGTCTCTCCAGCTGTACCAGCGCGCCTTTCCGGGCTTGGGTGTGTTTTCAGGCCGAAAGTCGTTTCGGGATATGGCCTGGTTCAGGTCTGCGCGCGTGATCGGAATGATCCGTATGAGGTCGGCGTTTCGCCAGATCGGGGTATCGATGATCATTGCTGTTTTGTCTCCTTGCCAATGGTGGTCTTGTTGCGATCTTCCAACTGCGCCTTTCGCCCCGTCGCCATCTCCCACCGCCGCACGGCGACGTCGCAATAAACCGGGTCCAATTCCATCGCGAAGCACCGCCGCCCAGCGCGTTCGGCGGCGACGATTTGGGTGCCAGAGCCGCAGAACGGCTCATAGATCAGGTCACCCGGACGCGTGATGCGAAGCGCGAGGCACCGCGCGTCAGCGATCTGGTGAAGCGTTATGTGGAGATGCATCTGCCACATCTGGCGACACTGAACGCAGCGGATCAGCGCTCGATGATGGAGAAGTTCATTGATCCGACTTGGGGCACCATGTTGGTGATCGAGGTCTCGTCCTACGATGTCGAACTGCTTTTGAACAACGTCGCCGAAGGACGCGCGCGACCGTCAAAGCAAAAGCCCAACAATCGCGCTCGCAAGCTCAAAGGTGCCAAGCCCACACCCGTCCGCGCCAACCGTGTCGGCGAGGTCGTTCGCAAGATGTTCGCCTATGCTGTCAAATGGGGATGGCGTGACGACAACCCCGCGACGGGGTTTCGCCGCCGGATGGAAACGCCGCGCGAGCGTTATCTTTCGCATGAGGAAATCGCGTGCCTGGCGACGGCGCTGGATGCGGCAGAGGATGACCGCGCAGCCGGGATCATTCGGCTCTGCATGTTGACCGGTGCCCGGGTGGGGGAGGTCCGACAGGCGCGGTTCGAGGATTTCAACCTTGAGCAGCTGAGCTGGACCAAGCCCGCCACGACCACCAAGCAGCGCCGTGTCCACCGCGTGCCGATCTCGGACGAGGCGGCGGCTATCGTGCGCCAACGTCGCCTCGCGGTGATCAAGGGATCCCTGTGGCTCTTTCCCGGTGATATCCCTAACCAGCCTCTGCTGGAGGTGCGCCGTTTTTGGATGCGCATCCAGAAAGAGGTGGGCATCGAGGATGTGCGGATTCACGACTTGCGCCACACCTTCGCCTCGCTGCTGGTCAGCGGTGGCGCCTCGCTCGAGATGATCGGCAAGCTCTTGGGCCACAGCCAGATGCAGACCACCCAGCGCTATGCGCATTTGATGGATTCGCCTTTGCGTGCGGGTGTCGATGCCGTGGCCAGCGCCTTCAAGCCAAAGCCGCGGTTGGTTCATGACGCTGATCGGCCCGTTGCTGCGGCCAGCCCGCGATCACGGACTGGCCTGCGCGTTGACGCGAAACATCTCACCGTTTCGGGTTCTTGAACTTCACGGCTTTGAGGATCGGGGTCAATCGCCGCCTGATCGAACGCTCGTCCGGAAATTCCCCGGTTTCCGACTGCGCGGCGAACCAGTCCTGTAACTCCCTGATCCATTCGGCTTGCGATTTGGGCAAGCCCTCTTCGAACACCCGGCGCGTGATCTCAACACTCATCCCGGGCCAATCGTAGTCCCCATCGTCGCCAAGCCCAGCGCCTTCGGCGACACGACAGAATAGATTGTTGGTATCCTCAAAACGCTGCACTTCCTGGCCGAGGATCATCAGATCGCCGATCGAGACTGGCACGCCCTCCTCAGGGGCAGTGATATAAAGCCAATCTTCCCCCTCGAGTTGCCGCACGCGCCGCAAGTGCGCTTCTTGCGGACCAGTCCCGCAGCGCCGGAACATCGGCAGGATATCCGCGGGCTCGATCTGCACCAGCCCTGCGATGCGCACGTCGTCACATGCGATGGGCGGAATGCCCGTAACGAACTTGAGCATCCCCATCGCCGCCCAGCCCGCGATGTCAGAAACCGTGCACCCCCAGCGTGCAGCGGTTTCGTGAACAGGATAGAAAACACGTTGTGGCAGGCCCATACTCAAATCCTCCTTCAAGGACCGCCAGCCAGATCGAGCAGAGCCTGGCAGCGGGTGTTAAGCTTCTGACGTCGTTGCTGATCGACGAAATCACTGAAACAACGTGATTTTTGATTCTCATTGACGTAAGAGAGTTTTAATCTCCCTATGGGGTAAGTTGCTTACCCCTTGTGCAATCGGAGAAAGAATATTCACCATGTCATTCGCCAAGGCGCAGGACCTGTTCCGGCTGGCTGAAATGGCCAAAGCGCGTTACCGCGGCGTGACCTTGCGCGACATCATGGAAGAGTTCGCCGTCAATGAGCGGACGGCGCGACGCATGGCACGGGCGCTGGAGGACGTGTTCCCGAGGATTGATGTTGTCACGGATGACGAGCGCCGCCGCTGGTGGTCCCTGCGCGATGTCGATTACATCCGCCACCGTGGGTTTCGCGACAGTGAAATTGCCGCGCTGGATCTTGCGATCCGCAGAGCCGAGCGGGACGGGGCTGCGAACGAGGTCAAATCTCTTTCCGAGATGCGCGACCGGCTCCTGGCGTCCGCGTCGCCGCCACAAGCGCGTTCAGCCGAAGTGAGTTCCGAGGTCATGCTCGAGGCGAATGGCTTCGCGTGCCGCCCCGGGCCAGCGAGTCAGGCATCACCGCATTATCTGAAGTTATTGTTCGAGGCTTTCATCGCGCCGATGTCGATCCGCATGACGTATCACAGCGCCCGTGATGACGCACCCCGCGAGCGGGTTGTAGAACCCTACGGCGTCATCCTCGGCACCCGACATTACCTTGTGGCGCGCGATACGACGCCGGAGCAGCGGATTCGTCAGTATAGATTTGATCGGATCAGTGAAATGGCTGTGACGGGGCAGGGCTTTGTGCGCGATCCGGATTTCTGCATCAACGACCACTGCGCGCAGTCCTTCGGATCGTTCTTCTCTGAAGCCGAGCACGGGCCCGTTCGTTGGCGCTTTGCGCCCAGCGCTGCGCCTGTGGCGCGCGACTTCCAGTTCCATCCAAACCAGGTGATGACCGAAATGCCGGACGGCAGCCTGCTGGTTGAGTTCAGCGCAAGCGGATGGGTTGAGATGGCTTGGCATCTGATATCTTGGGGCAGGGCGGTCGAAGTACAGGAACCGCCAGAGCTGCGTATAATGCTGGAAAAGGTGCGGCATGGCGATGTGGACGTCTTACCGTGATGGCCGATGCTGGTGTGTCGACATTTGCAGCTCAAACGCGAAGGGCAGCGAACGGAATGACGGCAACACAGCGAAGCAGTTGCGGCAGTCTGAGCAAGCGGACAAACGGCGGCTTGATCTAGTGCTTCTGGTCCAGAGGGAGTAATGAGGAAACTGCGAAACTGGCTTTGCTGTATCCCATCGGCTCGGTTACTCTTCCGCTCGATGATCAGAAATCCACAGGATGTTGAAGTTGCCATCACGGTATTTGGCTTTGAACAATGATGAAGGATGAGTTGTGATCGAAAACGATGTTCTAGACCAGCGATTCAAGATGGACGCCCGGCTTGCGCAATTTTTAATGATCTTTTCGCGCTTTGAATTCGCGATGGCTCATGTCGAATTGTTATCAGGGCGTATGGGCCGGCGGCAGGTTTTTGTATCTCATGACGCTAACCCGCCGCAAGTTACTGATTGGCAAAGCGCCACGGCGGATTGGTCAAAACTAGTGTCAAAATTGCCATCAGACGTTCTTTCTGCGGTAATGAATGGCGAAAAAACAAAGGTACTTTGGCAGAATCCAGTAAATGTATTCGGCTCTGCAAAAGAACAAGTTGCAGATTGGGGAAAAGCAGTACCTGCTACGTTTTTACTGATAGATGGAATGCCAACGGGGCGTGAGTTAGACCCAGTAAAATGGGTTAGAAATACTGTCACACATGGAGAGAGTCCTGGTCTGCACGGACGCGCCCTAGAACTAGTTAACGCGGGTTTTTTTGCACTGCGCGACGTATTGGCCTGGTGTGAGGCAAACCCCAACGTTGACCCATCGATTCAAGCGTTTGTTGCGCAGGTAAATTTGCACGAGCAAGCTACTTATTCAGCTTAGGTGAACGATCTACTTTCTGATGATGCGTAAGCTCAAGCCAACCAACAGGAAGTGTAATTTCCAGTGCCCCTAACATTGACCCCGATTACGCATGCAAAACTATGCCACGGCTCGCGTTGGACCATAACTGACGAGGAAGAGCTGTCCAAGATGGTTGCGCAGATCGCTCTCGGCCAGTCGCGACACGTTGCCGCGATTTTGTCGAGAATTGACAAAACTCCACCCGTGACACGCTCGGATACTGCAAAGGGCGCCATCAAGCTCCTGACAGTTCCCAAGGGTAAACCACCCTATCACCGCGATGGTTGGGTCTTTCAGGCTATATCTTGGATTGCTGCGCACCGCTTCGAAAGCGGTTCTGTGGTCCGAGCGCCGCACATGATCCATGCCCACAAGGGCTTCGACGGTCTCCAGCTCAAACTCGACAAGGCTGGAAAAGAGATCACTGCAGTTGTTGTGTTTGAGGACAAGGCAACCAAGAATCCGCGGAAAAAAATCTCGGGCGATGTGTGGGGCGGCATCCGGGCACTGGAACGAGGGGAGCGCATGAACGAATTGGTCCCCGAAACCGGCGCACTGCTCGAGGCACATCAACAGCGCTTCCCCGGTCTGGATATCGACGCAGCGGTCGAACGCATCGCTTGGGAGGAAGCGCGGCATTACCGTGTCGCAGTCACAGCTGACGTTAGTCACGAATGCGACAAGACCCGGGCTGCGCTTTTCGAAGGGTTTCAAAGTGTCGCCCCCGGAAAGACTGTGCGTCGTCAAGCTGAGACTATATCACTTCCGGCACTCCGTGACTGGATGAAGGCGTTTTCGGCAAGGTCGATTCAGTTGATTGAGGAATGGCGCGACCATGTTTGACCCCGTAACAGTCAGTTTGATTGGTAGCGCGCCGCCTCTTGGCGACTTGGATCTCGATGAGTTGCCACTCCGCTTCACCAATGCTTTTGCCGAGATAGTTGCGGCGCGCGTGCGCCTGCGCGGTAGCGCCAAACCGGAACAACGGAGCGATTCTCTGAATTCGCTTGTCGACGAGATGCGCCGTCTCGCGGCAACGCAAGAGCTTCTACTTGTAACAGCCCCAACCCGTCAGGACCGTGCTGCCGCTGCCTTTGTCGCGGCGACTGCACACCAACTTTGCCTAATGGCTGAGACTGTCGCCGAAGATGAGGGGCGAGAACCATATGTCGGCCCTGTCCGCGCCTCCCCTGAAGTCTGCGCGACGCTCCTGTTTCTTATCGCAGACTCCCAAAGCGATGCAGCTGAAATGGCGAAGCGCTTGATGCGAAACGAAGGAGACCTCGGAGCAGAGGCGCGACTGATCCGCGCTATTGGCGATCTTGCTGTCGGAAGATTGCGTGCTGTTACCGACAGTTTTGTTAATGAAGATGACTTCGAATTCTATGAGACGCCGGCCGATACGAGCGGCGGCGGGCTCGCTGTCGATGCCTTGTTGCGGCGGCTCCATGCAGGTGTAATTCAGCTTGCACGCGAACTTCTAGCCCGACCCGCAGAAGACCCGGACACGTTGGTGGTTTCGGGAGCACAGGGCATCTTCAGGGAAGTGCGTGACCTCTGCACTGCACCGATTGATGGCGTGTTCGGTAAGGGCGGTCCAACCGCCGTCAATGTGTTTCCCGGGCCGCTCCACATCGCAAATCTTTTGCTCGCTGCGTCCGGTGACCTCGCCGAGGCAGCCCTTTGCCGCGTCCGGCCGCCGGAAGGCATTGACGCAAAAGGCTGGTGGCGCATCATCCGCCGCGCCGCAAGCAAGCGTCCTTATCTCTGGCGAAATCACCGCGCCGGGCTGGATGCAGGCTATCTTAAAAAGGGCGTTTCTGCCGCGATCAGCTTCCCGACCGGCGGTGGAAAATCGACGCTCGCCGAGCTCAAGATCGCTGGTGCACTGCTAAGCGGCGGGAAGGTGGTGGTCCTCGCCCCAACCCTCGCACTAGTGGACCAAACGGCCTTCGCACTTGGCAACGCGTTCAGGGATTTCAGCGTTGTGGGTGATCTGGACGACGAAATCACTTTCGCGGACCTGATTGAGCTGCCCGAGATAATTGTCACCACACCCGAGCGCTGCCTTGTTCTTCAGTCGCTTCAGCCAGAGGCCTTTGCCGATGTCGCGCTCGTGATGTTTGATGAATGTCACCTTCTGCATCCGCGCGAATCTGATCGCAGCCGACGTGCGATCGATGCGATGCTGTGTATTCTCAACTTGACCCAATCAGCACCTGACGCCGACCTGCTTCTAATTTCGGCGATGATGCAGAATGCCGGAGAGATGGCAGGATGGGTCGCGGAGCTAACTGGACGGCCATGCCTGCCGCTTGATCTGGCATGGAAACCGACTCGTCAGGCCCGCGGCTGTGTTGCCTATGACGCTGAGCGTATAACCGAGTTACACGATTTGCTCGTGAACGAGCAGGTGACAGCCACCACCAAAGGCGTTCCCACAAACCTGGCAAGTCGGCTTCATGCAGCGCCATTTGCTTTCTTTTGCCTGCGTCAGACTTGGGCGACACGCAAACGGAAAGACTATGCGCTGATGCCGCTGCTCGACGAACCGGTCCTGTTCTCGTCGAACGCACGTAAGAACACAGGCGAATGGTATCTCACTCCGAATGGTAATGTCGTCGCAGGCACGATCGCGGCGGCTGCGGCGGAAGACGGGCTGAAGACCCTGACCTTTGTTCAGAGTACAATAGCAGCCGAATCGACCGTGCGGCTTTTCCGCAGCCTTCTGCCTAAGCGGCGAGTCGTGCTTACCGAAGAAGAAACCGGCTGGCGAATGCTTGTCGAAGAGGAAGTTGGTGGGCCTCAGCATTGCTACTTGAAGCTGGATGGGAAGGGTCGGGTTGAAGGCAGCGCCGCCAGTCATCACGGACAGTTGCTAAAACCCGAACGGATGCTCCACGAGTCGCTTTTCAAACGACGCGATGGCCTAGATGCGTTGTTCGCTACCTCGACGCTTGCACAGGGCATGAACTTGCCGAGCGACATCGTGCTAATAGCGGGTGATAGCCGCTGGGATGTTTCCGACGAAAAGTTCAAGCAGCTCGACGCGCACGAACTGCTAAATGCAGCCGGTCGCGCAGGTCGCGCGGGTGAGGGCGGACAGGGTTTCGTTCTTGTCGTGCCGAGCAAGATTATTAACATAGACGACAGCGAAAACACTATAAACAAACATTGGATGTCGCTGCAGAGCATCTTCTCGCAGTCTGACCAGTGTCTTGTAATCGATGATCCGCTCACTGGCCTGCTCGACAGAATTCATATTCATGCATCTGACGGCAACGAAGACTATTTTCTGTCGCGGCTGCCAGTAGGCGATGCAGATGCACCTGACGCCCCCGCTGAAATGCTCATTCGTCGCTCCTTCGCTGCTTATCGAAAGCGGAAAGAAGGCAAAGATAATTGGATCACCAGCCGGATTGAGGCAGCGCTGAAGCGTCGAGATGAACTTGCGCCCAAGCAAGACCAGACCTGGCTTGAGCGCGTCGCTGCCTCGGCTGGCTTGCCATTTGAGGTCGTCTCGAACCTCTCCACGCTTGTCGAATCTGGAGTGTTCATAGGCAGCAGTTTGGAATGCATGAATGTCCTCTTTGACTGGATGGATGCGAACCCAAATTGGTTGCCACATCTCATCCGGCCCAACGACGTCGAAGGACTCTTCGGCAAAGACTATAGAGCTTTAGAGGGCAATGTCGCCAAGGCTAAGGTCGCTTTGCCGCAAATCAAACCACTCCTGACGGCGTGGATGCTCGGCAAGCCGCTTTGTGAGCTAGAGCGTGCAATCGGTACCAAGGAGCATCTGATCAAGACCTGTGAGACTGCACGCCATTTCGTGGTTCGCCTTGTACCGGACCTAGCGTTTGTTGCAGGTTTGCCGGCGCGCATCCTCACGGCGAAAGCGGCGACGGAATGTGAAGACCTCGCAATGCTAACAGTGTTGCAGACACTTAGCGGTGTGGTGCGGAAGGGTTGTTCGAGCCCGGAACTCCTCGCAAACGCTGTTCATCTCAAGACACAGTCGCGGCCATCGGCGCGTGCTTCTTTTGCTAAGGTTGAGCATCTAATCCAGCCCACAGACCCGTATGAGGTTTTCGACAATGTCTTGGCCCGTGTCCGCTTGGCCCACGAACTAGCGGAGTTTGACGATCTTTAGCCGCGTTTCGGAGTTGAGTATAGCCAATGGCATTACTGTCCGATCCTGCCAAGATTTTGTCGTTCAATCCTCAAACTTCCGGTTCCGGGAGGCTGCCCAGCTGCACGAAACCATAAACGAAAGGTTGGAAACTACCGTTGGCGATCATGATCGAGGAGAGGAGTGATATTGTCTACATCAACGCCACATCAACCCGCGAATGCACGTTTCGCGCTGCGTTTGCAGCCGAATGCAGGCGAATGTCGGGGAATGCGGGGTCGGATAATTGGTGAAATCAAAGGCTTAGCAGCTAAGTCGCTGATTTTCATAAGTTATTGGAATCGTTGAATTATAGGCTCATAACCTGAAGGTCACAGGTTCAAATCCTGTCCCCGCAACCAATTTTAACAAACATATCAAATACTTGCACAGCGCCATTCGGGGCGCTTTTTGCATTGGTAATCCCCCCGTTTTTAACGGGGTGCACTCATAGAACTTACGCGGCCATTCTCAGTTTCTGGGCGGGTGTGATGCCGCCGATGCCCATGTTCGGGCGGTCGTTGTTGTAAGTCCAGAGCCATTGCGTGGCGAAATCTTGTGCCTCCTCGATACTTTCGATGATGTATTGATCCAGCCATTCATGCCTGA
>JBKBVT010000314.1:0-2325 GCA_046289305.1 Hyphomonas sp.
ATGGAGCGGAAGATAAAGAACCGCGTCAAACGCCAGATGGAGAAGACGCAGCGCGAATATTATCTCAACGAGCAGATGAAGGCGATCCAGCGTGAGCTGGGCGAGCAGGGCGAGGGCGGCGAACGCGACGAGCTGGCCGATCTCGACCAGAAGATCGCCGACACCCCGCTCAGCCAGGAGGCCCGTTCCAAGGCCGAGGCGGAGATGAAGAAGCTGCGCCAGATGTCGCCGATGTCGGCGGAGTCGACCGTCGTACGCAACTATCTCGACTGGATCCTGTCGCTGCCCTGGGGCAAGCGCAAGGATATCGAAACCGACCTCACCAAGGCCGAGAAACAGCTCGATGACGACCATTACGGGCTGGAGAAGGTCAAGGAACGGATCATCGAATATCTCGCCGTGCAGAAACGCACGGGCCGCCTCAAGGGCCCGATCCTCTGCCTCGTCGGCCCTCCGGGTGTCGGCAAGACCTCGCTCGGCCGCTCGATCGCCGAAGCGACTGGGCGCGACTTCGTCCGCGTCTCCCTCGGCGGCGTGCGCGACGAGAGCGAGATCCGCGGCCACCGGCGCACCTATATCGGCTCGATGCCGGGACGGGTGATCCAGAGCCTCAAGAAGGTGAAGTCCGGCAATCCGCTCTTCCTCCTGGACGAGATCGACAAGATGGGCATGGACCATCGCGGCGACCCCGCCTCGGCCCTGCTCGAAGTGCTCGATCCTGAACAGAACGGGACGTTCAACGACCATTATCTGGAAGTCGATTACGACCTGTCGGATGTGATGTTCGTGACGACGGCAAACTCGCTCAACATGCCGCAGCCGCTGCTCGACCGGATGGAGATCATCCGGATTGCGGGGTACACGGAAGATGAGAAGCTCGAAATCACCAAGCGCCACCTGATCCCTCAGGTGCGCGGCGATCACGGGCTGAAGGACGGCGAATGGATCGTCACCGATGACGCCATCCGCGATCTCATCCGCTACTACGCCCGCGAAGCCGGTGTCCGGAACCTCAAACGCGAGATCGCGCGTCTTGCCCGCAAGGCAGTGCGCATCCTCGCGGTCGAAGAGGGCGGCTCGCTGACCATCAGCTCGGAAAATCTCGCCGAGTATGCCGGCGTGCGTAAGTATCGCTATGGCCTGGCTGACGACACCGACCAGGTCGGCGCCGTTACCGGTCTGGCCTGGACCGAAGTTGGCGGCGACCTTCTCACCATTGAGGCCGTCAAGATGCCCGGCCGCGGTAACATGAAGGTCACCGGCAATCTGCGCGATGTGATGAAGGAATCGATCCAGGCAGCCAGCTCGCTTGTCCAGTCGCGCTCTGTGGCGATGGGCATCCGGCCGACCGTCTTCAACACGACCGACATCCACGTCCACGTGCCGGATGGCGCAACGCCCAAGGACGGTCCGTCCGCCGGCGCCGCCATGACGACGGCCATCGTCTCGCTGCTCACCGGTATTCCGGTGAACCGCGAGGTGGCGATGACAGGCGAGATTTCGCTGCGTGGCCGGGTGCTGCCGATCGGCGGCCTGAAGGAGAAACTCCTCGCGGCGCTCCGCGGCGGCCTCAAGACGGTGCTGATCCCGGCGGAGAACGAAAAGGATCTCGAAGAGATTCCGGACAATGTGAAGACTGGCCTCCGGATCATCCCGGTGTCGGACATCGAGGAAGTCCTGAAGCTCGCACTGACCGCGCCGCTCGCCCCGATCGAATGGTCCGAGGCCGACGAAGCTGCTCTGCAGGCCAGCCTGTCAGGCCGCAGCCAGCAATCTGATGATCCGGGCACAATCCGCGCGCACTGACGAGCAGCCAATGCTGAAACCAGAAAGCCCCCTCGGTGAGGGGGCTTTTTCTTTGGGTCTCAAGGCTGGGTTGCCTCCGCGCAGCAAACCGCTCTTGCGCCTGCGCCATCCGCCCGGCTATGACCCCTTTCGGAGGGCGATTAGCTCAGTTGGTAGAGCGCCTGCTTTACACGCAGGATGTCAGCGGTTCGAGCCCGTTATCGCCCACCATTCTCCCTTGTCTCTCATGCAGTCTGACATGGCCCTAGTTATGTCGCGATGTTGACGCAGGCTTGCCGTTTCGCGGGGTATATCCCTGACAGACGCCGCCATATGGCGGACGACAGACCGGAGGAGACGGCGGGATGAAAACGCACACTTGGATGATCCTGGCCTTTGCGGCGCCGGTTTGGTTCGCCGCTTGCGAGGCACCGCCCGAAGCCGATGCCCCGGCCAGTCTCGTCGAAGTGACGCCCTCGACCCCGGTGGCCGCCGCATCCGGCGTGTGGCGCGCGCGGGGCAATGAACCCGGCTGGGTGC
>JBKBVT010000315.1:0-2323 GCA_046289305.1 Hyphomonas sp.
GAAGCGCCGGGTGACATCCAGAAGGCTGTCCCGCGCCCGTTCGGTCGTGGCCTGGTCGCGGCCGACATCGATGATCTGGTCGAAATGGTTCAGGGCGATGAGATAATAGGCGTATTCGGCCTCGGATCCGCCGGGATGCAGGGCCAGGTAGCGCTCGGCGCCGGCGATCGAGGTCGTGTAATCCCGCGACCGGTAGGAGGCATAAGCCGACATGACCATCGCGCGGCGTGCCCATTCGGAGTAGGGGTGCTGGCGCTCTACCTCTTCGAAAAGCTGGATGGCCTGGCGGTAGTTCCGGCGATCGAGTCTGTCGCTAGCCAGATTGTAGAGCTGTTCGACCGGGCGTTCGACATAGGCGAGTTCCGGATTGCGGCGGTTCGACGCGCAGGACGTGACCGCCAGAGAGCAGGCGAGGATCGCAACGGGAAGGATGCTTAGTTTGGACATGCGGAAGAGCCTCGCGCGCGTTCGAAAGGGCGTTTCAGTTGATTAGCGCGTATTGTGCCGTCTTTCCAAGACAGTTTGTCAGGCCGCAGGTTTAGCCCCTTGCCGGCCCGGTAGTGTGATCTATCTAGCGGCACTCGTAATGCAGATACTTCTTCGAGGGGCGAAGGGGGCATCCACCTCCTGCCGGATAAGCAAACGGGAAAAAAGCCATGCCGCAAGCGAAACAGGCCGATGCCAACGGGATTGATCGTCAGGTTGGGGAACGCGTGCGGCGCCGGCGGATCCTGCTTGGTCTGACGCAGGATCAACTCGCTGAAGTGCTTGGCATTTCCTACCAGCAAATCCAGAAATACGAGACCGGCGCAAACCGGATCAGCGCGGGCCGGCTGGCCCAGATCGCCGAGGCGCTTGAAGTGCAGCCTGGCTGGTTCTTCGGCACGTCTGACCGCAGTGATTCCGCGGGGAGTTCGTCCAGGGCTGTGATCGAGCTGGTTCGCAATTTTTCGCGGATCGAGGATGAGCGGGTCCGGACGCATCTGATGGCACTCGTCCGGTCTCTTGCTGGATCCGTCGATGACGCGGAAGTTGCGCTTGAGAACGGCGCTGCGGCCCCGGCCGGGCTACAGCTGCCCGAACGTCCACTCTAACATAGCCTTGAGCTTCAGAAAATCAGGTCAGACGGCAGCCCGGATGGGCGCGTTGGACGTGACCAGGTCCGCTTCTTCCCAGCACCAGGCAGACGGTGTCTGAAGCAGGGTGCGAACCAGGATATTGTTGATGCTGTGACCCGGCTGGACCGCATCATAGGCGCCGGCGATGGGCGCGCCGGCCAGCATGAGATCGCCGACCGCATCCAGCATCTTGTGGCGAATGAACTCGTCTTCGATCCGCAGGCCGCCGGGATTCATGATGCCGGTCTCGTCGATGACGATGGCATTGTCGAGCGATCCGCCCCGGGCGAGGCCCATGCTGCGCAGCATCTCGACATCGCGGGCAAAGCCGAAGGTGCGCGCGAACGCCAGGTCACGCGCGAAGATGCCGGGCACGAGGCGGAGCGCCATCTGCTGCACGCCGATCGTCGGGTCGGCATATTCGATGCGGGCGCGCAGGGTCAGGCTGTCATCGGCGACAGGGGAGAGGGAGGCGCGTTTCGGACCGTCGCTGACTTCAACACGCTCGAGTACGCGGATGCGGCGGCGCAGGGCGCCCTGGGTTTTCAGCCCGGCCAGCATCATCATTTCGTAGAAAACCGAGGACGAGCCATCCATGATCGGCACTTCCGGCCCATCAATGCCGATGATCAGATTGTCGATTCCGAGGCCGGCAATGGCGGCGAGGAGGTGTTCGACCACTGCGACCGAGACGCCGTGTTCATTTGTGAGGGTCGTGCCGAGTTGGGTGTCGCTAACGTTTTCGGCATGGGCTTCGATCCGCCCTGTGCCGGGGGCGGTATCGGTGCGCACGAACACGATGCCGCTGCCGGCCGGCGCAGGCTGCAGGTCAAGCCGCGCGCGTTCGCCGTTGTGAACGCCGACGCCGGCGCAGCTGACGGGTTTTGCAAGGGTACGCTGATAGTCGGCCATACTCACGAACATCCGAATGCGGGCCGCCAAATGGCTTGGCCTCGGAACTTACTTGGCAAGCATGGGCCCGACACTCAAAACACGCGATATTGCGCCATGTTACAGATATGAGCGCCCCAGACCACAACCTATTGAAAATAGTGGATAATTTTGTATTTCAGGCCTGTCGCAAAAGCGCAACACCTGGCGGCCAATTGCGGTTTCTACGCAGACCGGCCGCCGAAGCGTCAGTTATTGGCTGAACGGCGGAGGAAAGCGGGAATCGCGAGGTCTGCATCATCGAAGGGCGATGC
>JBKBVT010000316.1:0-2303 GCA_046289305.1 Hyphomonas sp.
CCCAGAAAGCCGATCCCGGAGACAACCTGTGCCGCGACACGGGTGGGGCTGACTTCGCCGGGAAAGCTGGCGGCGAAGACGGTGAAGCTGGCTGCACCGAGGGCAACCAGCGTATTTGTCCTGAGCCCCGCCAGTCGCTGCCGCCACTGCCGTTCGAACCCCACGGCGGCGCCGAGGGCCAGGGCAGTTGCGAGGTTCAGGATGGCGATTTCGGGCGCAATGGGCATGAAAGTCTCCTTTTTCGCCGACGATGGCGGCTGGAAATGAATGCGATGTGACAGGCGGCATCCGGTCCTCGCGTCAGCGGCGGGAACCGGGCCGCGCCAGGCGCAGGGCGCGCAGGGCGAGCCGCCCCGCGAGGCGGTCGATCCGCCAGACGAGGCGCAGGATGGCGGGCAACGTCCGGCGCGGGATCGAGCCCGCCTGCGCGAGGTTCAGCGCCATCCACAGATGCAAGCGCGCGACAGCAAGCGCAACGCGCGACGCCCGGGCAAGAGCCGCCGCGGCGAGCGCCCGAAGGCGCTGCCGGACCGCCATGATTTCAACCCGCCAGCAGATGGCCGAGGAAGGCATAGGCGAGGCCGAAGTAGATGAACACGCCCAGCATATCCATGATCGAGGTGATCATGGGCGAGGACAGCGTCGCCGGGTCGGTCCCGATACGCTTGGCCGCGAAGGGCAGAAGCGCCCCGATCAATGCCCCCAGCACCGTGCAAGCCGCCATGGACAGCCCGACCACCATCAGCACATCGCCGCCCACGCCCTTCGAGAACCAGGCCAGCACCGCCTCCATGAGCGCGATCACCACGCCCAGCGACAGGGCGACAGGGATCTCGCGCCGGATGACGAACCAGATGTCGCGCCAACTCAGCTTGAACTGACCCAGTGCCATCGACCGGATGACCAGCGTCGCCGACTGGCTGCCAGTGTTGCCGCCCATGTCCACGATGGGGGCGATGAAGGCGGCAAGGATGATGACCTCGGACAGCAGTTCTTCCTGACCGGCGACGAAGGTGGAGGTGATCGCCCCGAAGAACACAAGGATCGCGAGCCAGAACACCCGCACCTTGAACATCGCAGCGAAGGGCGAGTTGCGCATGTCCAGATCCGTGCCTCCGCCGACCGGGGCGGCGGCGCCGAACTGGGTCAGGCGCCGGCCGCGTTCGCCCCGCGCGATATCGAGCGCGTCGTCCACCGTGACGATACCCACAAGCTTGCGGCCCTCGGTCACCACCGGCAGGGCCAGCACGTCGTAGGTGGCGATCTTCTCGGCCACCGCCTCCTTGGTGTCGTCCACCTGCGCGCAGGCCGGATCGCGCTGCATCAGGTCTGCAACGCACGTGCCCTCGTCGGCCAGGATCAGGTCGCGCAGCGAGACGACGCCGATCAGCGTGCGGTCGTCATCGACCACATAGGCGGCATAGATCGTCTCGGCATCCGGGGCCTCCTTGCGCAGATGGGCGATGGCTTCGCGCACGGTTTCCTCCGCTCGCAGCGTGGCATAGTCCGACGTCATCAGCGCCCCCGCGGTGCCCTCGGGATAGGCGGCCAGACGGCGGATATCCTCGCGCTCGGCCTGGGCCAGCGCCGGCATCAGGGCGTCGCGCGCGGCGGGATCGAGCCCCTTCCACAGGTCGGCGCGTTCGTCATGGCTCATGGCGGTGACGATCTGCGCCAGCTCCGCCCGCGACAGCGCCTTGGCCATCGCGATCTGGAAGGGCGCATCGAAATAGCCGAACACTGTTCCTTGCCGGTCGGGGGGCAGGGCCGTCAGCAGCCGGGCGGCCTGATCGGCGGGAAGCCCGCCGATCTCGTTGGCGATGTCGGCGGGGTGCATGGATTTCACCGCCTCGCGCACCGAAGCTATGTCGCCAGCGGCGAGCCAGGTCTTCAAGGCGTTGGTCAGGGTGGTCATGGGCGATCCTTTCGTGGCGGGTGCTTTGAGACTGGGGTGAATTGTTGACAGGCGTCGCTCAGGGACGCCGGATCTGGGGCGTCTCGATGGTGGTTTCGGTCAGGGTGAGGTCGGGGGCGGGTGCGGACCAGCCCGGGTGGAGACCCGGGCCGGTCCATCCATGGATCAGGCCTAATCCACGGGCGGCCGCGGCGGAATCGGCCGTGTGCCGTGGGCCGGCGACCGACGGACGCGGTGCAGCCGTTGCACGCTCTAGCCCCGCGCCGCGCCCTCAGGCCGCGCGCAGCGCCCTGTGACGGGAGAGAAGCGCGTTCAGCAGAGTGTGCACGTCGCCTGCGGCCGTGACCGAGGGTCGCGGCTTTTCGTCGACGCGCTCCCAGACACAGCA
>JBKBVT010000317.1:0-2289 GCA_046289305.1 Hyphomonas sp.
GTCCGGCGAGTTTGCCACGCCATCCGTCACCGGAAGGTATGATGAAGACCTCGGCCTGACCGTCGCCCGGACACCCGCGACGCCGCCCGCCTCTGAACCCGTCCCCCTCGAATCCCTCTGACCCATGCCCGAGCTGTTGAACGTCTTCGAGCACCAGCGATTCCGCCTGCGGACGCCCGCGGGCGAGCGCATCTCAAAAAGCTTCCGCGAGATCGTCACCGAGCCCGACGCGGCCTACGCGCTCGACTACGCGCAGGCCTTCTACGACGTCGCCGCGCTGAACCTGCTCAGCTACCTCGCGCAGGTCGCCTTCGAGCCGCAGACCACGACGGAGCTCGCCGCCCGCATCGCCGCGCCGATGTCCGAGGCCGAGTTCGAGGAACGCGTCGCGCCGCTGCGCGCCCGGTTCGCGCTCACCGGCGACGGCCCGCGCTTCATGCAGGCCCCCGGCAAGACTTGGGCTTCGAGGAGCGAACTGATCGGGCGAGCCATACTCACAACCCACGAGGCACCTAACAAAACGCAAGACGACAAGCGGTTTCTCAACCGGCTTGACCTCGATTGGGCTGTTCCGGTGGAGCAGGCAGCGGTGTTTCTGTTTGCCCGCAACACGTTCTACCCCGGAATGCTGGGAGGACACAAGAAGGGGACCAATGGGAGCAACCCGGTTCGCGTTCTAGTGACCGACCCTGCCGAGGGCGATGCGGTGACGTTGCGCCGGACGATCTGGCTCAATGTGCTCGCCCACGATCGTCAGCGCGAGTATTCAGGTGCCTATGGCGAACGTGATTCTAATGCATATGACGGATTGTTCTGGATCGACCCGCCGTCCAGCGACGTGCCCGTCGGTGGAATCACGCTTCGGGCGGCACTTGGGTGGATGTCAGACTATTACTGGCTTCCATTCGAGGAAACGAGCGGGCTCGTCTGTCCAGTTACCGGGATGATGACAGACGGACTCGCGGCGCGCACAATGAAGAGGAGTTCTACGCGGCGTGGGTTCGGCGACGAGACGGATAACAACTTCCGTCACCCCAATGTCCCGACGGAAACGCTCTATGATGCGAAAACCCGTGAGGTGCTAGGCGAGCGTCCCTTCACAGTTCAGCGAACTGCGGGCCTTGCAAAAGCCGTCGGCGCGGCCTTCTTCGGCGGACGTACCGGCGGGCGGAAATCACGCTACACGCTCGCGCCCGCCGTCGGGCAGCTCGACGCCGACCCCATCCAGCAGCTCGGCCTGAGCGTCCGCCTGCGCGTGTTCGGCTTCCACATGCTGAGCGCCCAGAAGAACGTCCATGGCGGGATCGAGCAGAGCACGTTCGCCTTCCGCCCGCCTGTGCCCGACACACCCGATGGCCTGATGGTCCTCGACCAGGGGGCCGCCATCATGGGCCGCGCGACGGACTTCGCCGCCGAGGCCGCCCGCGCGCTCGGGAAGGCCGTCCAGCAGACGACCGGCGCGGGCGTCCGCGCCAAGGAGACCGAGGACGGGCAGATCCAGATCCAGAAGCTCGAGTCCATCCCGTCGGTCGAGGACCCCTACGGCCGCGACGTGCTCGCGGCCTTCTGGCGCGACGCCGAGACCCGCCTCGCGGACCTCGCCGGGCGCGTCGCCGAGGCCGGGGCCAACGGCCCGGCGGGCCTCGCCGCCCACGAGATCGCCCTGCGGGCCGAGTGGGAGGCCGAGACCTTCCGCGCGGTCTACCGCCTCTTCGAGCCCGTCTTCGACCACTACAGCACCCTCCCGCGCACGATGCCCTACGCGCACGCCGCCCGGCGGCTGCTCGCCGGCACGCTCCGAAAGCTCCGTTCCACCGCGCCCGAGGGCGCCACACCCGAACCCGCCCAGCCCGAACCCGCATGACCCTCACCCTCCCGCACCCGGACTTCGACGCCACGCTGCACCTCGTGCGGCGGCTCGTCGAGCCGCGGCCGTGGCACCGCCCCGAGCGCCCGCCCGGCCGCCAGACCGACCGCGCGCTCCGCGCCGAGTACCGCCACTGGACGAGCGCCGACGAAGAGCCGACGCCGCTCATGCTCGCCCCGCTCTGGCAGCACGGCACCGAGCGAAAGCACCCCACCTTCCCGGATGACGTGCTCGAGCGCGGCTGGGCCAGCCCCGACGACCGCCACCGCCTCTCGCCCGAGGCCACCGAGCGCGCCGTGCGCCTCGCCGCCGTCGTGCAGCACCTCGTCGCCGTCGCCGAGGGCGGCGCGGGGCGCGAGACGCCCGGCGGTTCGGCCGTGGACAACCTCGGTCGCGCTGCCCAACTCGCCGACGTCGGCGAG
>JBKBVT010000318.1:0-2278 GCA_046289305.1 Hyphomonas sp.
CGCAGCGTCCTGCGTGGACTTACGCAGCGAGACCAGGAAGCGGACGAAGCGGGTGCCGAGGTACTGGGCGTAGTTGGCCGCCTCAGCCTCGGTGTCGAAGCGGCCGGCCACCAGATAGGTCTCGGTGCAGGCTGTGCCCGGCCCGGCGACGATGGGCCGGCTGAGGAACTTGGTCTCGACCGCTGCGCTGGTGCCTTGGACCCTTGTCATCAGCACCTTCCAGCGATCGATCCACTCAGCATTGACCGTGATGTCGCTGCGCTCGACCCAGCCGATGCGCTGGTTCTCGTAGAGTTTCACCGGTTGCTTCAGGCCCGCGGGGGTGGGCTTGCCCCGGAAAAAGGTTCGAAGACCGAATGGCTTGGCGCTCGACACTCGCGCATCCAGTGTTGGCTCGCCCCTGGCGCGCACCTTCTCCAGGATCGGCACCGCCTCGTTGCGCCGGATCAGTACGTCATAGGCATCCAGATGGCGGGCAACCGCGGGTCCGGTCGGCTGGCCGTCCCAGATGGTCTGCACCTCGCACGGGCCGTGACAATCCCGATCCCACAGGAAGTAGGAGATGCCGCCGCGTATCTTCACGCCCGGGAAGCCTTCGTAGAGCTTGGGATAGTCCACGATCTTGCGCAGCCGCTTGTCCTTGAGCATGCGCTGGCGGTACTTGTCGAGCCCCTTGCCGCCCGCCATCCAGCGCGAGGGCGTGACGAACACCGCATAGCGCGGCTCCAGCTCGAGCGCCTTTTCCACGAACAGGTGGTAGATCGGCGCAGCGCTCTTGCCATAGCCGCCGTCGTCTAGTTGATACGGCGGGTTGCCGATGATGACGTCGAATTGCATGTCGCCTCCAAAAATCTCGGCCAGCCGGGCCTGGATGTCGTCCGTATGGATGAATGCGTAGGCGTGGGTCTCCAGCGCCGGGCCGCGGTCGTAGGCGGCCTCGCTGGCCCCGCAGTAGCGGCAGCGGCCAGCCACCCATGTGTGTTCCACCCGCTCGAACCAGATGTTGCCCGCGTCCGTGGTGAAGCTCTTCGCAATCGAATGCCGCCCGTTGGCGTGCTTGCTGCAATAGACGCTGCGCCGCGCCAGCATCGCGGTCAGCCGCGTGATGCCGATGCCGAACACCTGCCGGGTGAGGATGTGATCGACGCGCTGGCGCAGGTCTGGGATGTCGTCTTGCAGCCCCTCCACCAGCCGCTTGGTGATCTCGCGCAGGAAGACGCCGCTCTTGGTGCAGGGGTCGAGGAACTTCACCGTCTTGTCCGCCCAGAGGTTCGCCCCGTTGTGACGGGCCGCCCACGCCTCGGAGAGCGTGTCGAGCATGCGGCCCGCGAACTCGGGCGGGGTGAACACCTCGTCGTTCGAGAGGTTGGCGATGCAGGTGAGCACGTCGGGATTGCGCCCGCGCAACGCAAAGCTGGCCTGAACACTCATACGGCTGCCTCCGCAGCATCACCAGCGGCGGCGGCTAGCTCACTCACTGTCATCGCTGGGTAGGTCTTGATCGGCGTGAAGATTTCGTGCTTGCCGAGGTGGGCAAAGAGCGTGCCCTCCTCAGACCAGGCTGCGCTCTGGGTAAGCAGATCGAGGCGGAAGTCCCGCCGCTGGAACTTGCCTTTGCCGAGGTAGCCCCATTCCGCGAAGGTGATGGGCTGATCGTCGGTGGTGCGCATCTTCAGCGCATCGCCGTGGACAAGGTTTTGCGACAGCACGTAGGATGCAGCCCGATAGAGATCGTCGGACTCTCCGATCTTGAGGTATTTGGCGAAGATCGCCAACAGATTCGCGCGGCACTCGGCGATGTTGTCGGCCAGCAGCTCGATGCCGTAGATGCTCATCAGAGCGAGCAGCGCATAGTGCTGCCGCTCGAAGTCGGACTTGCCGTACTTGAGTTCCACGGCGGCGAGCTTTCGGCGCAGGATCTGCACGAGGAAGTTGCCGTTCCCGCACGCCGGCTCCAGGAAGCGGGCGTCAATCCGCTCCGTCTCGCCCTTCACCAGATCAAGCATCGCTTCGACCAACCACGGTGGGGTGAAAACCTCCCCGTGGTCGGCGACGCGTTGCTTTGACTTGACGTAGTTCATGGTCCGATCCGCTGCGGGCGATGCGTCCGCTCGGTCACTGCGGGCTAACAGTGGCCGCTCACCCGCGCAACGCGAGCACCACGGCAGAAAGGACGAAAGTAGGCGGAAACGACCGGGCGAGCAAACCGGCTAGAGCGTTGCGTCGGCTGCGGCGGCGGGATCATTCCAATCAGGACGCCATCCCTGAGAGCCCACCT
>JBKBVT010000319.1:0-2219 GCA_046289305.1 Hyphomonas sp.
CTTGACGAGTTCCGGCGTCAGTGCGTCGATCTTGTTGAGCGCTACGATTTCGGGGCGGTCGGCGAAGTCCGGGTCATAGGCTTCCAGCTCCGCGCGGATGGTGCGATAGGCCTTGGCCGGATCGTCCTGAGTGCAGTCGATGAGGTGCAGCAGCACCTTGCAGCGCTCGACATGACCGAGGAAACGGTGGCCGAGGCCAGCGCCATCGGCGGCGCCTTCGATCAGGCCGGGAATGTCTGCCAGCACGAAGCGCGTGGAGGTGCCAAGATCAACGACGCCGAGGCCGGGGTGAAGCGTCGTGAACGGATAATCCGCGATCTTCGGGTGGGCGGCGGTCGCAGCGGAGAGGAAGGTCGACTTGCCGGCATTCGGCAAGCCGATAAGGCCGGCATCCGCGATCAGTTTAAGGCGCAGCCAGAGCCAGCGCTCCTCCCCTTCTTCGCCCGGATTAGAGCGGCGGGGGGCCTGGTTGGTGGAGGATTTGAAGCGCAGATTTCCCCAGCCGCCATTGCCGCCTTCGGCAAGGAGGATGCGCTGGCCGACCTCGGTGAGGTCCGCGATCAGGGTTTCCTGGTCTTCTTCATAGATCTGTGTGCCGACAGGGACCTTCAGAGTCACATCATCGCCGCGCGCGCCGGTGCGCTGCTTGCCCATGCCGTGGCCGCCGCGCTTGGCTTTGAAATGCTGCTGGTAGCGGAAGTCGATCAGGGTGTTCAGTCCCTCGACCGCTTCGATCCAGACATCGCCGCCGCGCCCGCCGTCGCCGCCGTCCGGGCCGCCATATTCGATGAATTTCTCGCGGCGGAACGAGACACAGCCTGCGCCGCCGCCGCCGGACTGAATGTAAACCTTGGCCTGATCGAGGAATTTCATTTTCTAGTCTTTATCTGCTTCAGGCGATACGCGCCATCATGATGTGGTCGGAGCATTCGCCGCGGCCCTTGGAGAACATCGGCGAGCGTCCGCAGGGCAGGAAGCCCAGCTTGCGCAAAACCTTTCCGGAAGCCGGGTTGTCTGCGAAGTACCCCGAGACGAGCGCCGCCGCGCCGCCCGTGTTCTCCAGCCAGCCGATGACGGCCTGGCCGGCTTCAGTGCAGTAACCATGGCCCCATGCCTCGGGCATTAGCCAGTAGCCAATGTCGAAAGGACGGTTGGTCAGTTCACGGGTTGCCGAGATGATGCCACTCGGTTGTCCCGCCTTCGGTGCAATGGCGAAGTAGTGGCCGGTGTTTTCTTCCTTCTGGCGTGTGTGCGTCGCGATCCAGGCCAGGGTCTGGGCTTTCGTCTGGCCAGGGGGAACGCTGGCGAGCATGCGGTAGATCCGAGGATCGTTGACCGCTTCGGTGAAGGGGCCGGCATCTGCGGGCACGAGGCGCCGCAGGCCCAGTCTCTGAGTTTCTATCTCGATCGCTTCCGTCATGGCCGCCTCCCTATGCGGGGCCTGGCGGGGGGAGGGCAAATTAAAAAAGGGGGAGACAGTGGCCTGCCTCCCCCCGGAAACTGGTCGTCCTGTCGCGACCCGGCCACCACTCTGACGTGCGGCCGGATGCGGATCCAGGCCGTTTACTCGGCGGCGTCCGCCATTGGCACGATATTTACGAATACGCGGCCACGCGCCTTGTGAGCGTACTCTACCTTGCCGCCTTTAAGCGCAAAGAGGGTGTGATCCTTGCCCATGCCGACTCCCTTGCCCGGCCATTTTTGGGTGCCACGCTGGCGCACGATGATCATGCCCGGAACAACGGTCTCGCCGCCATATTTCTTGACGCCGAGATATTTGGGGTTCGAGTCGCGACCGTTGCGCGATGAGCCGCCTGATTTCTTGTGAGCCATTGTCTGCTCCTTGTCCTTGATAGGGCGGAATTACCGCCTCATGCGTCCTTGGCGAGTTCTTTGGCCTGATCGATCCAGCCGTCTTTTTCAAAGCGGCCGGCGAGGCTGAGTTCTTCTTCGAGCTTTGCCACTTCGGTTTCGGTCAGCGCGGCGATCTGAGCGAAGGTGGTGATGCCAGCCCCGTTCAATTTCTTCTCGAGCGCGGGGCCGATGCCGGTGATTTTCTTCAGGTTGTCGCCGGCAGTGGCTTCAGCGGCCGGTGCGGCCTCTGCTGCCGGAGCGGCTTCAGCCTTGGGAGCCGATTCCTTCTTTGCAGCAGCTTTTTTGGCCGGTGCCTTGCCGTCTGCGTTGATCGAGGTGATCGTCACTTCGAGCAGGTCTTGACG
>JBKBVT010000320.1:0-2210 GCA_046289305.1 Hyphomonas sp.
CGCTGACCACAAACCGGCCCTTTTTCCTGACTAGTCAATAAAGGTGGCTGCGGGCGTTTCCTGCAGCCCCCACAGACGGCGCAGGAGAAAAATAGTGGTTTCCATTCGCAAGGTGTTTGCAGCGATTGTCGCGTCCGGCGCGCTGGCCGGCGCCAGCGTGTCATCGGCGCAGGTTATCGAGACCCCCGCCTCGCATGCGGTGATCATGGATCATGCGACGGGCCAGATCCTGTTCTCCAAGAACGGTGATGTGCCGATGATCCCGGCCTCGATGACCAAGATGCTGACGGCCTATGTCGTCTTCAAAATGGTCGAGCGCGGTGAGCTTTCGCTGACTGATCGCTTTACCGTGAGCGCGGATGCCTGGCGGCGCGGCGGCTTCCCTTCTGGCACGTCCACGATGGGCCTCGTGCCGAATGACACGCCGACGGTGGAGGAATTGCTGCACGGTGTCATTACCATGTCTGGCAATGATGCCTGCATTGTCCTCGCTGAAGGCATTTCCGGTTCTGAGGAAGCCTTTGCGCGGAAGATGACCGAGATGGCGCACGAGTTCGGGCTTACCTCGGTGAATTTCCGCGATGCGTCAGGCCTCACGAGCGAAGATCATGTGATCTCCGCGGTCGACCTGGCGAAGCTCGCCCGGATGACGATCGAGGACTATCCGCAATATTATGACTGGTATGCGCTGCCTTCCTACACCTGGCGCGAATACACGCAGACCAACCGCAATCCGCTGCTGGAAGTTGCCGGCGCGGACGGGCTGAAGACCGGGTATCTCTCTGCCTCCGGCTACAGCCTGACGGCTTCGGCTGTGCGCGACGGTGTGCGCCGGACGATCGTCGTCAACGGCCTGCCGACGCGGGCGGCGCGGGCGCAGGAAAGCGAACGGCTGATGCGGGTCGCCTTCCAGAGCTTCAATCTGCGCACTGTAGGCCCGGACAGTGTTCAGCTTCCGGAAGTACCGGTCTGGCTGGGCGAAGAGCGGGTGGTGCCCGTCTCGATCGCCGAGCCGGCCAATATTGTCGGCCATGTCGCGGCCTTCCCGCGCGCCGTCACCGAAATTGTTCTGGACGGGCCGGTGCGCGCGCCGGTAAAGCGCGGCGACACGGTTGGCCATCTCGTCATCACGCTGGAAGGCCAGGAGCCGGTGCGCGTGCCGTTAATCGCTGAGGCAGATGTCAAGAAGCTCGGCTTCCTCGGTATGGCAGTTGAAGGCGTCAGCACGTTCATGCGAAGCGGCGATGAATGACATAGCCCCCGGCCGTTTCCTGACGCTCGAGGGCGGTGAGGGCACTGGCAAGTCGACCTTTGCGAAAGTGCTGGGGCAGCGGCTTGAGGCGCTGGGACTGAGAGTTTTGATCACACGGGAACCTGGCGGCACGCCGCTGGCAGAAGCGGCGCGGACACTGTTGCTGCATCCGCCGGAGGGTGAGGTGTGGACGGGGCTGTCCGAAGCGCTGCTCGTGAATGCGGCCCGGAAGGATCATGTCGAGAAGCGGATCCGCCCGGCACTGGCGGCTGGGCATTGGGTGATCTGTGACCGGTTTGCAGATTCCACCCGCGTATATCAAGGCCTCGCGGGCGATGTGGCAATGCAGACATTGCTGGCCATTGAGCGCGACGTGCTCGGGACGACTGTGCCCCACCGAACGTTGGTGCTGGATGCGCCGCTGGACGTGGCGCTGGCGCGGCGGACTGTGCGCGGCGGCGCAAGTGATACGTTCGAGGCGCGGCCGGAGGCGTTTCATGAAGCGGTGCGACTGGCGTTCCTGAAGGTCGCCGCCTCTGAGCCGCATCGTTGCCGCGTGATCAATGCTGCGCTCGCGCCGGAGGATGTCATGCGTGCGGTGTGGGACGCGATTGAGGATCTGTTGCCGCTGGATGCGGAGGCCCGTCCCGCATGACGCCCGCTTTGCCGCTCTATGGCCATGAGGCCGCTGAAGCGGCGTTTCTGGACGCGCAGGCCAGCGGGCGGCTGCACCATGCCTGGCTCATCGAGGGGCCGTCCGGCATCGGCAAGGCGCGGTTCGCCTGGCGGATCGCGGCTTATCTGCTAGGCGCGCGAGGGCCGGAGGGCGCGCCGATGGATGCGCCGGAGACCGATCCGGTGATGCGCCGGCTGCTGGCGGGCAGCCACCCGGATTTCAATACGCTGACGCGGGAGCTGAACGACAAGGGAAAGCTGACGCAGGACATCACGGTCGACC
>JBKBVT010000321.1:0-2209 GCA_046289305.1 Hyphomonas sp.
GATGCCGAGGACAAACTGCCAGGTCTGGCCGTTGGGGCCAACCCAGCCATCGCCCATCTGCAGGAGGACGAGGGCGGCGCCGCAGCCGAACACCAGCGGCGTGAACAGAGCAAGGCCGGCGGTCGTGCCCGTCTCTCCTCGGTTCTTCCAGGCCGATTTCAGATCCAACTCGATCCCGGCGATCCAGACGAAGATCATCACCGCCCAGGTGGCGATGCCGTTCAGCATGCTGATGACTTCAGGCCGGAAGACAAAATCGTAGTAGGCCGGGAAAGCTGCGCCGAGCACGCCCGGCCCGAGCAGGATACCGCAGAGGATCTGAACAACGACAAGCGGGGCGTAATATTCCGTCTTCAATCCGCGCCAGATCAGATAAGGCACGGTGAAGATGATGAGCATCGCCACCAGATAGATTTCGGTGATCGTCATGGTCAGCCCCGGTTGCCGCGGATCAGGTCGAGACGGTGTCCCGGTAAGCGATCCGCGCGCCGGTACGGGTCTCTTCAGCTGAGACGAGCTTCACAAGTTGGCGCGCCACGTCGTCTGGCGCAGGCAGGGTCATCGGGTCTTCGCCCGGCATCGCCTCGGCGCGCATGCCGGTGCGTGTTGCGCCGGGATCGAACAGGTTGACGCGCAGGGGCAGTTTTTCGTTCTCGTCCGCCCAGGCTTTGACGAGGGCTTCGAGGCCCGCCTTGGAGGCCTGATAAGGCCCCCAAAAGGCACGCGGCCGCGGAACCACACCGGAGGTGATGAACACCGCGCGCGGTGAGGCTGACTGGTGCAAGGAGGGGCCAAGCGCACGGATGAGGTGGGCATTGGCGGTGAGGTTGACCTGGATGGTTTCCTCAAAGCTGCGCGGCCCGCAGGTCTCGAGTGGCCCAAGTGTACCGAGCAGCGCGGCATTGGCGATGAAGCCGTCGAGCCGCCCGAACTGCTCGGCGATGACCTTGCCGAGCGTGTCGATGCCCTTGTTGTCCTTCAGGTCCATCGGGACGAGGACCGCTTCGGAGCCGATCTTGCGGATTTCATCGTCCAGCTTCTGCAGCGCCGCCTTCGAGCGGGCGACGGCGATGACGATGTCGCCTTGCCGGGCAAGCTCAAGGCTGACCGCACGGCCAATCCCGCGCGACGCGCCGGTAACGAGGACAAGACGGGAAGCAGGAGTCATGGCGCGGTTGTTAGCGTCCACATCAGACATCGTCCAGCAAGGAAAGTTGGCGTTCCTTGTCGGCTTGGTGGCGATGATAGTCCTGCAGCGGGGTCGGATAGTCGCCGGTGAAGCAGTGATCGGCGAATTGCGGGCTCATACCATTGCGCATCGGCTCGCCGATCGCCTTGTAGAGCGCGGGTACGGAGAGAAAGCCGAGGCTCTCGACCTTCAATTCGCGCACCATCTCCTCATGGCTGTGGATCGCGGCGAAGAGTTCCGATTTGGCGGCCATGTCGATGCCGTAAAAGTCCGGGTTCACGATCGGCGGGCTGGCCGAGCGGAAATGGATTTCGCGGGCGCCGGCTTCGCGCACCATCTGCACGATCTTTTTGGATGTGTTGCCGCGAACGATGGAATCGTCGACCAGCACGACCCGTTTGCCTTCGAGGATCGCGCGGTTGGGGCTGTGTTTCTTGGAGATTGCCGTCTGGCGGCCGGTCTGGGTCGGCTGGATGAAGGTCCGCCCGACATAGTGATTGCGGATAATGCCCATCTGGAAGGGGATGCCGGAGGCTTCCGAATAGCCGAGCGCGGCCGGCACACCGGAATCCGGTACGGGCACAATCACATCGGCGTCGGCCGGCGTTTCCTGAGCAAGGTGATGGCCCATCCGGCGGCGCACTTCATAGACGGAGCGGCCCTGGATGAAGCTGTCAGGGCGGGCAAAATAAACGTATTCGAACGCGCAGGGGCTCGGCGGACGGGGCGGGAAAGCGCGGATCGATTCAATCCCGGTCTCGCTGATGATCACGACTTCGCCGTTCTCGATCTCGCGGACGAACTCAGCGCCGATAATATCCAGCGCGCAGGTCTCCGAGGCGAGCACATAGGCGGCGCCGATCCGGCCGAGCACCAGCGGGCGCAGGCCCACAGGGTCGCGCGCGCCGATCAGCTTCTTGCCGGTGATGCCGACGAGCGCATAGCCGCCCTCGATCCGGTGCATCGCATCGACCAGCCGGTCGACAAAGCGCGATTTCGGGCTGCGCGCCACCAGGTGAA
>JBKBVT010000322.1:0-2207 GCA_046289305.1 Hyphomonas sp.
CGCGCCGGCCGTATCGGGATCTCCTGGCACTGAGAGGGTGCGCGGCGTGCCCTGGATCAGCTTCGCCATACGCCCGTCGCCATCAGCAGAAATATGGCAGGGTTCGCCCCGGTACTGGATGACGGCGCCTTCTTCGAACCGGATGATCTCCGGGAGATGCTGCAGGCGCGAGGAAATCCAGTCGACCCGTTCGGCCGCAAAGGCGGCAGCCGCCTCGATCTGGCGGGAGCTGGGGGCCACGGCAACCGCTTCGCGGCGGCGCTCATCCAGCCGGATAATCAGCCGGCGCGCCTTCGCATTGACTTCTAGACGCACTTTTACACGGTAACCACCTGGGCCGCGCAATGTCATGGTCTGGCCATTGTTGTAAGGCATGTGTAAACAATCCGAATTGAACCCGGCGGTCATTCCGCGCTCCAAACCAACATCCAGAGGGACAACTAATGAAGTATTTGCTCACGGGCGTGATCGCTCTGTCTTTGCTTACGGCATGTGGACAGAATGACAAGCCGAGCGGTGAGGCAGCTCTCGCGGCAATTGAATTTGACGCAGAGGCCATGCCAGATGTCAGAGTCCGTAGCGGGGACGCAGCGACGGCGGGGCAGGCTCTATCTGTCCTGTCACTATCCTCGTCCGGCCAGGGCAGAGTTCAATATTCCAATTCAGATATCAATGGAGACCGCGCCGTCTTTACCGGTATTACGCTGTCGGCGCCCGAACTCGCGGGCGATGATAGCTGGGATGAGGCGCCGACCGTTACCGCCGAGCGCCTCGAATTCGACGGGCTGGGCGTGTTCGATGGCCAGACCAATTTTGGCCTTATGCGGCTCAGCAATATCCGCATCACGCCGGACGCGGATGCCGAGGACCAGACGAATGGCACGATCAGCTATATCGAACTGATCAACCCTTCGGCCGAAACCGCTGCCTGGGTCGCCAGCGTGCTGGGGCAGGGCGAAGCGGCAGACTTCCCAACCGGAACAGCGTTGAGCTTCGACCGCTGGGCGGTGGGCGACATCAACATGACGGTTGCTGATGCGAGCGGCGAAGGCCGTTTCACGCTGGGCTCCTTCCACATCTCCGATCTCGGCCAGGAAAAGGCCGGCAAGGTCGGCCTGTCTGACCTCGTCTTCAGCTTCAATGAAGTCGAGATGGGTGACGTGAATATCCGCCTCGACGGCCTTGGCCTGGCGGGCATCAATTACGGCCTCCTGGTCGCCGCCGCCAATAGCGGGGATGACCCCACCGCCTTCAACAATGCGCTGCAGGCCGATCCCAGCAATCCCGGCTTTGACGCGTTCAGCCTGAAGGGCCTGAAAGCGGATATCGTCGGCGCTGCGATCGATCTTCCGTCGATGGTGGCGACCGTCTCTCGCGACAGGCAGGGGCGCGCAACCCGGATCAAGACCGATCCGTTCACGATGACCCTCGCGGCGCGGGATAATGAGGACGGCGAAGGCTTCGCCAGCGCGCTGGCGACACTCGGCTACGAAACGCTGCGCATCAGCGGCGCCGGGGATCAGCAGTACGATCCGGATACGGATATCCTCACGCTCCCGGCGGGCCAGAACTACATCCAGCTGGATGATGGCTTCAAGCTCGACTTTTCGGCGAAATATGCCGGCACCCGCGCCATTGCGGCCGCTTCGGCCTATTCCGAGACCAACCCGGAAGCCGCCATGGACTCGCTGATGACCGAGCTGTCCTTCCACCAGCTCGGACTGTCGCTGAAGGATGATGGCTTCTTCAACCGCGCCCTCAACGCCTATGCGGCGCAATCGGGCGAAGACCCTGCGCAACTGCGCGCGCAGATGACCGGCTTGCTGGCCATGGCGCCGATGTTTGTGTCGGGCATGGGGATCGATGCGGCGGTGGTCACGGAGCTGGCCGGCGCGCTGTCGAGCTTCGTGCAGGAGCCGAAGACCCTGACGATCTCGCTGGCACCGCCGACGCCGCTGACACCGCAGGCGATCATGGATGCCACGTCTGACCCAGCGAACAAGCTGACCAAGACCTCGCTCGGCTTCGCGGCAGACAATCGCTAGTCTGCAAGCCGTCAGGCAAGACTAAGGAGCGCGGTGGCTTGGCTACCGCGCTCTTTTCTTGTCGCGGCCCCGGACTAGGCGTAGGCTTCGAAGATGAAACTTGCATTCTTTGGAGATGTGGTCGGCAAACCCGGCCGGGCCGCGGTGCTGGAACACCTGTCA
>JBKBVT010000323.1:0-2205 GCA_046289305.1 Hyphomonas sp.
GCTCTGCGAGACGGGCGAGTAGCGGCGCAAAATTGGAGTCGGGCAGTTTGATGTCGCTCATCCTTCCGTCCAGCGCTTCGAGCCGGACGTGTAGCGGGCTGAGGTCGAGCCGTTCCGAGAGCCGTTCAAAATGCGTGGCAAGACCGGCGGCCTGTTGTTCCGGGATGGCGCTGAGCATGGGGGCCAGCGCGCCGACGGAGCTTTCGATGGCGCCGATCCGGGTCGTGAGGGTTTCAAGACGCGGATCATTGCTGAGGCGCGCATCAATGGCATTGAGACGGCCGACCAGCGGGCCGAGGTCTGTCTCGGGCGGACGGTAGCCGGAGAGGGCGTTCAGGATTTCGGACTTCACGTCTTCGCGCGTCAGCACGCGGCCTTCGGCGACGGCGGCCTCCACCTGGCGGGTGAGTTCGGCATGGGTCTCGGTGACATCGACAAAGCGCCGCCGCAGCCACCACCATGCCGCCAGCGCGCCAAGACCGGCCGCGAGGGCCATGAAGAAGATGATCTGGATCAGGAGGAACCACATGGTCAGTCTCTGTTCTTGAGCGCGTAAGGATGGGAAGGCGGTAGGATCATTCGGCGGGCCTGACGATGCTGAGTTCGATGCGGCGGTTGCTGGCTCGGCCTTCCGGGGTGGCATTGTCGCCGATGGGGCGGGTCGGGCCGTAGCCTTCAGCGATCAGCCGGTCTGACGGGACACCGCGATGGATGAGGGCGGCGCGGACGGCTTCGGCGCGCAGAAGGCTGAGGGTCTGGTTGAGTTCCAGACTGCCGGTATTGTCCGTATGCCCCTCAACGCGCAGGGTGCCGGGGCAATCGGCGGCGGCATGGGCGGTGAGGTCAAGCACAGGCCCGCTGGCGATCTGGATCGTGGCGCTGCCGGAGTCAAACTCCATCCGGGTGGCTTCCAACAGGCTGGCGAGTTCGGCTTCACAGGTGAGGACCGCCTCGCGCGAGAGGATGTCGATGTCGCTTGTGACGCCCTCGGGCAGGTCCGCGCTGGCGCGTTCGGTCAGGGCTGCGACGGCCTCGTCTTCCGCTTCGCAATGCAGGCTGTAGGCGTTGTCGACATAGCTTGAGGTGCCCCGCTCGCAGGCAGCGAGGAGGTCCAGGCTTTGCAGCGCAAGGGCTTCGAAGCCCTCTGGCGCGTCGCCAGGGTGAAGTTCCATGTGATCCGAAATGTCCGTCACAGCGCCGGAGGCTTGCAAACCGCGGGCCGCTTCGAGCAGGCGGCTGCGCAGCGGCTCGCCGGGGATGCGGCCATCCAGCGTCAGCCGGGTACCTGACCGGCGGAAGAGATATTCTGGCGGCGCTTCGGCGGTGCGCGCGGACAGGATGGAATTGGCGCTTTGCGGCGCGCTGGAGGACGGGGGGATCGAGAATCGGGCATCGACGCGCGTGACAGGGCGGGCGTCACCCGCCCAGGTCGGGGCACTCGCGCGGCGCACAGCCTCGGTCGCGCGGCGGGCGGCTTCGGGCGTGGGCGCTGTGCCTTCGAGGCGGACCCATTGGCCGGACACGCTGAACCGGGCCCAATCCTCCCCAGAGGCTGTGAGCGCCTGCGCAGCGGTTTCTCGCGCGGTGGCCTGGACGACGTTGAAAGCGATGACCGTGAGACAGATGAAAAGCAACAGGGCAAGGCCGGCAAGCGGGATAAATCCATAGGGCAGGAAGGGCGCGGCAATATCCGCACGCCGGTACAGGCGCGTCTGGCGCACCTGAAGGGTCTCTGGTGGATCAGAGACGGGCGTTTCTGCGTCTTCCATGCGGGCCCCTTGTCCGGGAACGGAAAGCCTCTGGCTGCCGTGTCCGGAAGATGTACCAAGTAAAGCCATAATGTAACCCGCGCCGCAACATGAACGGGTGCCATGAAAAGGCGGTGTATTAATGCGAGATAGGCTATAATACATTGATATAGTGCGATTTATTCCGCGGTGGGCGGATGGGATCGTTGGCCGAGCTTATGTTGAGGAAAGCCTGTGAGCCCAGCATTCTGCTGCACGTCTGGTCACATCTTCGCTTTGAGGGAGAATGACGCTGTCAATATTCAAGTCCCGCGAGTATTGGCGGGGTTACTTGCCGGCTTTGACGCTGCTACCTGTGGATATTGCAAGAAGAAGCAGTCTCGATGCAGGTGGGTTTTGTGATTTCCTCGGATGATCTGCCGCCTGGTGTGCGTCTCACCGTGTTGCGGACGGCCGA
>JBKBVT010000030.1:0-18228 GCA_046289305.1 Hyphomonas sp.
CGCCCCGCCAATAGGTCAGATTGTGTCTGGACTGATGATCTTGCGACGCGGCGTGATTGGAAACTTCATAGGCGGGCAGACCGGCCGACGCGGTCAAGGCCTGCGTCAGTTCATAAAGATCCGCCTGAGCATCATCTCCCATCGGTGTCATGTCACCCCGGCGGGCGGCCTGTCCGAAGGCGGTCTTCGCCTCAAAGGTCAGTTCGTACAAGGACAGGTGCGGCGCACCGAGCGCCAGCGCGTCCATCAGTTCCGTATCCCAGTTTGCCGGTGACTGGCCGGGCCGGGCATAGATCAGGTCGAACGAGACAGACGTGAACACCTTCAGGGCCTTCTTGACAGCCTGCTCGCCGGCCAGCGCATCATGATCGCGGCCCAGGAAGGCCAGCGCGGAATCCCGCAGCGACTGCACCCCAATGGACAGCCGCGTGACACCGGCCTGTTTCAATCCGGCGAGATCCGCGCGCAGCACATCGTTGGGGTTTGCCTCCAGCGTCACTTCGGCGCCGGGTTTGATCCCGAACGCGCGTTCGGCCGCCTCAAGAATCGCGGCGAGATCAGCCGCCGCCAGCAGGGCGGGTGTGCCCCCGCCGAAATACAGCGTGTCGAGCGCGCCATGCTGGGGCAGCCGATCCCGGTGGACATGGATGTCCGAGATGATGGCCTGCACGAGCGGTGCGCTGGCGCGGTCCTTGGCGGCATAGACGTTGAAGTCACAATACGGGCAGATCCGCGCGCAATACGGCCAGTGGACGTACAGGCCGAAACCGAAATGCGGGCCGAAGGGCGCGATAGCCTGGTTCATGCGAGCAGCGCCGCGCGCAGTTTCTCGACCGCGCGGGCCCGGTGGCTCATGGCATGTTTGCGGTCCGGCTCCATCTCCCCGAAGGTCTCCGCCTCGCCTTCGGCCACGAAGACCGGATCATAGCCGAAGCCGCGCTCCCCCCGCGGCGGCCAGACCAGCGTTCCATGCACCTCGCCCTCGAACACCGCTTCGGTGCCATCCGGCCAGACGACGGCCAGCGCGCAGACGAACTTGGCCGACCGGTCGGTTGCTCCTGCGGCCGCAAGCGCCTGCTCGACCTTTTCCATTGCCTTGTAGAAATCCCTGGGCTCTCCTGCCCAGCGGGCGGAATGGATGCCGGGCTCTCCGCCGAGCGCCGTCACCGCCAGACCCGAATCATCCGACAGGGCCGGCAGGCCGGTCGCCTGGACCGCCGCCCGCGCTTTCAACAGGGCATTGCCCGCAAAGCTATCTTCGGTTTCATCGGGTTCTTCGAGGCCGAGCGCCAGCGCCGAGACGACTTCGAACCCGTGCGGGGCGAAAAGCGCCGTCAGTTCGGTGACTTTGCCGCGATTATGCGTCGCCGCCACGAGCTTGCCGGGGGTCAGGCGCGGCACAGCAGATGCATTTTGCACAGTTTTTTGGCTCCATTCTTGCTTTGTGCGCAAATACATATATCGTTATTCGGTAATAACGGGATGGCGCACAGGCAAAGTTCCGCTTCATAAACCATCAACCGAACCGGGTGAAAAGGTCACTGATGACAAAGTCCAGCCGGAACTCGATGGCCGAAGCGATGACCGTGCTGGTCACGCTGGCAATGTGGATTGCCGGAGCGTTTGGCGTGATCGGCATCCCCCTGCTCAGCATCGGTCTGTATGCGAGCCTTTCCAATGGCACAGCCACGCTGGCCGGGATCGAAGCGCTTGCGGACGGCGTCACGCCCGGCAATTTCGTCATTGCGCTCGGGCTGCTCTGCGTGATCGTGCCGGGCCTGATCTTCATCTGCCTTCAGATGCGCCGGATCCTGCTGACGCTGGTCGAGGGCGATCCGTTCGTGCCGGAGAATGCCGGGCGCCTGACACGGATCGGCATTGCGATCGCGGTCATGGAACTCATCCGGGTGGCAACGTTGCTGGTGGTGCGGACGATGCCTGGCCTCGTTGGCGATGCGCCGCCCAAACTGTCCACACAGCTGATCCTGTGGATTTCGGTGGCCGCCCTGTTCATCCTTTCCCAAGTATTCCGTGAAGGCACTCGGCTTCGCGATGAAGAAAAAATGACGATCTGAGGAATGACACGGCCATGACCATTCGCGTGACCCTTGACCGTGTTTTGCTTGAGCGGCGCATGTCGCTTACCGAGCTGTCCGAACGGGTCGGCGTCACCCTCGCCAATCTCTCCATTCTCAAGACCGGCAAGGCGAAGGCCATTCGTTTCTCGACCCTCGAAGCGCTCTGCCGGGAACTGAACTGCCAGCCGGGAGACCTTCTCGTCTTTGACACAGAAGACGAAGAGGGAGAGCGAAGGGTCGCGGCGGAGTAGTCAGCCCTAAAGGCCGAGTGCGGCGCGCTGGGCGACGAACAGTTCGCTGCAGCCTTTTTCTGCGAGGCGCATCATCTCGGCGAGTTCTTCGCGGGCGATGGGGCGCGACTCGCCCGTGCCCTGCACTTCGATGAAACCGCCATCCGAGCTCATGACGACATTCATGTCGGCTTCGCCTTCGGAATCCTCGGGGTAGTCGACGTCGAGGACCGGATGCCCCTGATACAATCCAACTGAAATGGCGGATGCCTGTTTCACGACGGGGTTCGCGCTGATAACGCCTTCGCGCTTGAGATAGCCGCAGGCGAGCGCCAGCGCGACAAAGCCGCCTGTGATCGAGGCAGTCCGGGTGCCGCCATCGGCCTGGATAACATCGCAATCGATGGTGATCGTGTTTTCGCCGAGCGCGGCCAGATCGACCACCGAGCGCAGGGACCGGCCGATCAGGCGCTGGATCTCCTGCGTCCGGCCAGACTGTTTGCCCTGAGCCGCCTCGCGGCGTCCGCGGGTATGGGTTGCGCGCGGCAGCATACCGTACTCGCCGGTCACCCAGCCCCGCCCCTGCCCTTTCATCCAGCCAGGTACGCCTTTTTCCCAGCTGGCCGTGCACAGCACATGGGTGTGACCGAACCTGGCGAGGCAGGAGCCTTCGGCATAGCGGGTCACGCCGGTTTCCAGCGTGATCTCGCGAAGCGCATCAAAAGTGCGGCCCGATGGGCGGATCAGACTTGGCATGGGCAGGAATCCTTATAGCTGGATCGCCTGATTTGCGGGTTTTGACGCAGCTGTCTACACCAGCGCTGTGTGGGGAAAGAAAGAAGCATCAATGGCGAGCGATATCGAGATTGCGCGAGCGGCAAAGAAAAAGCCGATCCAGGAGATTGGCGCCCGGCTGGGAATCGCGCCGGAAGAGCTGATTCCCTACGGCCATGACAAGGCCAAGATATCGGCCCGCCATATTGCCGGGCTGCGCAACCGGGCGGCGGGCAAGTTGATCCTTGTCACGGCCATCAGCCCGACGCCCGCGGGTGAAGGCAAGACGACCACCTCCATCGGCCTTGCCGATGCGATGAACCGGATCGGCGCAAACACGCTGCTCTGCCTCAGGGAGCCATCCCTTGGCCCCTGCTTCGGCATGAAAGGCGGCGCCACCGGCGGCGGCCTCTCCCAGATCGTGCCGATGGAGGACATCAATCTCCACTTCACGGGCGACTTTCACGCCATCAGCGCGGCGCACAACCTGCTTGCCGCGATGGTCGACAACCACATCCATTGGGGCGCCGAACCGAAGATCGATCCGCGGCGCGCCGTCTGGCGGCGCGCCCTCGACATGAACGACCGGTCTTTGCGTGCGATCGTCACGGGCCTGGGCGGGCCGGCGAATGGCACGCCGGCAGAAACCGGTTTCGACATTACAGCTGCGTCGGAAGTCATGGCCGTGCTGTGCCTCGCCCGCGATACGGCCGATCTCGAAGCGCGGCTTGGCCGGATGATCGTCGGCTACACCAGTGACCGGAAGGCCGTCACAGCGGCGGACGTCAAGGCGGTCGGCGCCATGATGGCCCTGCTGCGGGATGCCATGCTACCGACGCTCGTCCAGACGCTCGAGAACAATCCCTGCCTCGTGCATGGCGGCCCGTTCGCCAATATTGCCCATGGCTGCAACTCGGTGATCGCGACGCGCGCCGCCTTGCGGATGGCCGATTATGTGATCACCGAGGCAGGGTTTGGCGCCGATCTCGGGGCTGAGAAATTCCTCAACATCAAGTGCCGCCAGGCCGGACTGTCGCCGGACGCCGTCATCCTCGTCGCGACCATCCGCGCGCTGAAAATGCATGGCGGGCTGGAGAAAAATGACCTCGGCAGCGCCAGCTACAGCGCGCTCGACATCGGTCTCGCCAATCTGGGCCGCCATATCGAAAACCTAAAGAAGTTCGGCGTACCGGTGATCGTGGCCGTGAACCGGTTCACGACGGACACGTCCGCTGAGATCGCGGCGGTGCAGGCCTATTGCGCCGCCCGCGACACGCCGATGTCGCTTTGTACGCACTGGGCCGAGGGCGGACGCGGCGCCGAAGACCTTGCCCGTGCAGTGACAGCATCGACCCAGGCGCCGATTAGCGCCTTCAGGCCGCTCTACAGCAGCGATCTGTCGCTGTTTGAAAAGATCGAGACGGTGGCGACGTCGATATACCGGGCGGGACGCGTCGAGACGAGCAAGGCTGTTCGCACGCAGCTCGCCCGCTGGGAAGCGGCCGGTTTTGGCCATCTGCCCGTCTGCATGGCCAAGACACAGTATAGCTTCTCGACGGATCCAAGCCTGCTTGGCGCGCCGGAAGGCCATGTCCTGCAGCTGCGGGAAGTCCGGCTGGCGGCCGGGGCGGGCTTTGTCGTGGCCATCTGCGGTGAGATCCTGACCATGCCGGGCCTTCCCCGACAGCCCGCGGCCGAACGGATCCATCTGAACCCCAATGGCCAGATCGAGGGATTGTACTGAGGCATGCGCCTATTGAATGGCGCGGGGCTCGCCCCTACTGCTGTAACATGAGCGAGAGTCCCGACAGCCAGAGTCTGATGCAGCGCCTCGACAAGCGCTCAAGGGACATTTTCCGTGAGATTGTCGAGGGTTATCTCGAAACCGGCGAACCTGTCGGCTCGCGGACCATTGCCAAGAGCGGAATTGCCCTTTCGCCCGCCTCGATCCGAAATGTGATGGCCGATCTGACTGATCTTGGCCTGCTGGACGCGCCGCATATCTCGGCGGGGCGCGCGCCCACGCATAAGGGTTTGCGGCTGTTCGTGGACGGCTTCCTGGAATATGGCGAACCGTCTCAACTCGACCGCAAGATGATTGACGACCGGCTCGCCTCTGCCGGCACCGATATCGAGGCGGTTCTTGGCGAAGCTTCCGATCTTCTCTCGGGTCTTGCGGGCGGTGCAGGGCTAGTGGCCTCCCCGACCCGGGATGTGCCGGTCCGGCATGTCGAGTTCGTACCTCTCTCGGGCGGCGGCGGGCTTTGCGTGCTGGTTTCCGAGGACGGCGATGTCGAAAACCGCATGATCCGCGTGCCGGAAGGCCTGCCTGTGACAACGCTGATCGAGGCCGGAAACTATCTCTCCGCCCGGATGAAGGGGCGCACCCTCGCCGAAGCGGCGGTCGAGATCCGCGAGGAATTGCGCACCCGCCGCGCGGCGCTTGACGCGGCGACGACAGAGCTTGTGGAAGCCGGGCTGGCCGAATGGGGCGGCGATGCGCCTGGACGCGGCCGCAGCCTGATCGTGCGGGGCCGCGCGAACCTGCTCGAAAATGCCAACGCGGCGCAGGATCTTGACCGGGTTCGCCAGCTGTTCAATGAGCTTGAACGCCAGCAGAACCTGCTGGATGTGCTGGACACAACACGGGAAGCGGAAGGCGTCCGGCTGTTCATCGGGTCCGAGAACAGGCTTTTCCCGTTATCGGGTTCAAGTGTGATTGTGGCTCCCTATATCGGCGGAGCAAAACATGTGATCGGCGCGCTGGGCGTCATCGGGCCGACCCGGCTGAATTATGCCCGCGTAATTCCGATGGTGGATTATACTGCCAAGGTGGTGGGGGAGATCCTCACCTCGCGGCGCAGCAAGGATGGGAAGTGATGAGCGACGAAACCAATACGGGCGAAACCGCCGAGATCGACGCTGCTGCCGGGCCGGAAGCCGAGGCGCAGCACGTCGAGTTGCCTGCCGACGAGATCATTGCGCGGCTCGAGGCCGAGAAAGCCGAGATGCACGGGCAGATTCTGCGTTTGCTGGCGGATCTGGACAATACCCGCAAGCGGGCTGACCGGCAGGTCAGCGAAGCGCGGGTCTATGCCATCGAGAAGTTCGCAGCCGACCTCCTCAGCGTATCGGACAATCTCGCCCGCGCGCTGGACGCCCTGCCAGATGCAGACCGCGCCGGTTTGACCGAAGCGGGCAAGAACCTCCTCGGCGGAATCGAGATGACGGCGAAGGAGCTGCGCACAGCGCTGAGCCGCCACGGCGTCGTGCCCGTTGAAGCCGATCCCGGCGGCAGTTTTGACCCGAACGTCCATCAGGCGGTCGCGCAGATCCCCTCAGAGCATACGGCCGGCACGATTGCACAGCTGTTCCAGCCGGGCTGGCGGATTGGCGAGCGGACGCTGCGCGCGGCCATGGTCGCCGTCAGCCTCGGCCCGGCGAACTAGCGCGCCAGATCGCTCGGCTCGGCCCCCTCGGCCACTTTCTCGCCGAGGGCGTCGCCGCCCTTAAGCTCATTTGCGAAGGCGTGATTGACGTCTCGGTGGCTCGCCTCGTCGGCCCGCACGGCAATGACCACGTCCCGCAGGCGCGCATCCTTGGGCAGGTTCCAATAGTCGATGGCGATCTCGGGCGCTTCAGGGTTCGGCAGGCGTCCCGCATCGATCTCGGCGAGATATTGGGTGTAGCTGACGACTGCCTCCTCCTCGAAATAGCCGACCAGGCGGTGGGCGGTCCTCGGATGCAGAATGTAGAGCAGGAAGAAGGCATTGAAGAAGATGCCCTGCGCCGTGATGATCAGGATCCGCTCAAACCAGTTGGGCTTTGCCACCGCGATGAAGGTCATCAGGTGCATGCGCTCATTCTCGGCTTCCTCGAGCAGGGTACTGATCCAGCCGCGATCATCCTTCATCCGCCGCAGGCTTTTCAGATGGTTCAGCATGCCGCCGACCATGCCGGGCACCGCCGCGACTGTTTCCAGCACGACTGCCCGGTGGCCATAGCGCTTGCGGAAGAAGAAATCGGCGAAAAACCGCAACATCCGGGTCAGCCCATAGGCGATCCGGTCTGAGAGATCGCCGGGCACATGGCGATACTCCAGCGACAAAGGCATAACGGGTTTTGCGTCGGTTTTCATGCGCTCACTCTCCTGAGAAGGAGGTGGGCAGTATCCCCTTCTGCAACAAGGTTTCCCTTACGGACAGGAGGTCGCAGCAAGGCCGAGCTGACGGGTAGGGTCAAGCAGGTTGGATAAGCGGCTTTGTTTTTCCGAACCGCTCCCACACACGCTCATGCGCGGCATAGGCAAAGGTCTGCACCAAAGGTTCGATCAGGCCGATGGCCAGCGCCGCCTGCCAGCTGCGTGTCAGGGCATAGGCCACCGTGATGGCCACGAAAAAGTGCATGACGCTGTAGGTCAGCGTCTTCAGGGCCGGGCGGGGCATGGGCGGAAACCTCAATCTCATCTATGGCAAGTGGTGCTGTTGAGAACGATTTTCAAATCAATTCGGGTTGCCCCCGGCATAGAGCCCGCCTATGGCCAAATCTGCATTGCCCTCTTGAGCCTGTGACAGAGGTTCCCATATCCGAAGCCGAACAGGTGAGCGGACTGAAACGCCTTACTCGCCGGCTCAAATGAACCCTTGCATAGAGCCGTTGGCTGCGCGGGGCTGCTAAGCAGACCGAACAACACCGAAGCCAGTGGCGGCTGACGAAAGAGAGAGACTTAAATGAGCAAGATTATCGGTATCGACCTCGGCACCACCAATTCGTGTGTTGCGGTCATGGAAGGCGGCCAGGCGAAAGTCATCGAGAACGCGGAAGGCGCCCGCACGACCCCGTCGGTTGTAGCCTTCACGGAAAGCGGCGACCGGCTTATCGGCCAGCCCGCCCGCCGCCAGGGCGTCACCAACCCGGACTTCACCTTCTATGCCATCAAGCGCCTGATCGGCCGCACCTTTGATGACCCGACCGCGCAGAAGGACAAGGCGATGAGCCCGTTCGGCATCGTCAAGGCGCCGAATGGCGACGCCTGGGTCAAGGGCCGCGACAAGGATTACGCGCCGCAGGAAATCTCCGCCTTCATCCTGACGAAGATGAAAGAGACCGCTGAGGCGTATCTGGGCTCGAAAGTTACGCAGGCCGTCATCACTGTCCCCGCCTATTTCAACGACGCCCAGCGCCAGGCCACCAAGGATGCGGGCAAGATTGCCGGCCTTGAAGTGCTGCGCATCATCAACGAGCCCACCGCCGCCGCCCTCGCCTACGGCCTCGACAAAGGCGGCAACAAGACGATCGCGGTTTATGACCTCGGCGGCGGCACGTTCGACGTCTCGCTGCTCGAAATCGGCGACGGCGTGTTCGAAGTGCTCTCGACGAATGGCGACACCTTCCTCGGCGGTGAAGACTTCGACCTGCGCATCGTCGATTTCCTCGCATCCGAGTTCAAGAAGGAGCAGGGCATCGATCTCAAGAGTGACAAGCTCGCCCTTCAGCGCCTCAAGGAAGAAGCCGAAAAGGCCAAGAAGGAACTCTCCTCGGCGACCCAGTATGAAGTGAACCTTCCCTTCATCACGGCCGACGCCACGGGCCCGAAACACCTCAACATCAAGCTGACGCGCGCCAAGTATGAGAGCCTGGTCGACGACCTCGTCCAGCGCACCATCGAGCCGTGCCGCAAGGCCCTCAAGGATGCCGGCAAGACCCCGGCAGACATTGACGAAGTCGTCCTCGTCGGCGGTATGACCCGCATGCCGGCCGTGCAGGAAGCGGTGAAGAAGTTCTTCAACCGCGAGCCGCACAAGGGCGTGAACCCGGATGAAGTCGTCGCCATCGGCGCCGCGATCCAGGGCGGCGTGCTGCAGGGCGACGTGAAGGACGTGGTCCTCCTCGACGTCACCCCGCTCTCGCTCGGCATCGAAACCCTCGGCGGCATCTTTACCCGCCTGATCGAGCGCAACACGACCATTCCGACCAAGAAGTCCCAGGTCTTCTCAACCGCTGACGACAATCAGCCCGCCGTGACCATCAAGGTATTCCAGGGTGAGCGCGAAATGGCCGCCGACAACAAGATGCTCGGCCAGTTCAACCTCGAAGGCATCCCGCCCGCCCCGCGCGGCCTGCCGCAGATCGAAGTCACGTTTGACATTGATGCCAACGGCATCGTCTCGGTTTCGGCCAAGGACAAGGCGACCGGCAAGGAGCAGCAGATCACCATCCAGGCAGATGGCGGCCTCACCGACGCCGACATCAAGAACATGATGGCGGACGCTGAAGCCAATGCGAGCACCGACAAGGAACGCCGCGAACTGGTCGAAGCGAAGAACCATGCCGAAGCGCTGGTTCATCAGACCGAGAAACAGATGGTCGAGCACGGCGCGAAAGTGTCTGACGCGGTGAAAGCCGAGATCGAGACGGCCATCGCTGACCTCAAGACGGCAGCCGCCGGCGACAATTCCGCCGACATTGCCGCCAAGCATCAGGCGCTAATGGGCGCCGCGATGAAACTCGGCGAGGCGATCTATGCTGCCCAGGGCACTGCTGAAGGCGCGGAAGAGACCGAAGCGAAGAGCGGCGACGATGTGGTCGATGCCGACTTCGAGGAAGTCGACGAGAAGCGCGCATAAGGCTTACCGAGCCCCCACGAATAAAAAGCCCCGCCGGAGCGATCCGGCGGGGCTTTTTTTTATCTCCGCTCATCCCCGCGAAGGCGGGGAGCGAGGTCGGCAAATCCCTCACGAGGTCCCCGCCTTCGCGGGGATGAGCGGTTTGGGTCTACAGGGTCACAACCACTTTCCCCTGCGCCTTGCGGTCCTGCAATTCGCGGATGGCATCGGCGGCCTTTTCGAGCGGATAGGAATTCGAGACGTGCGGGCGGATCTTGCCGGCCTTGTAGAGCTCGAACAGCTCCGCGACATTCTGCTGGTGCGCCTTCGGATCGCGGGCGACGGCCGCGCCCCAGAAGACCCCGCGCACATCGCAGCTTTTCAGCAGCGTCAGGTTCAGCGGCAGTTTCGGGATGCCGGCCGGGAAGCCGATCACGAGGAAGCGGCCTTCCCAGTTCATGGCGCGGACGGCGGGTTCGGCATAGTTGCCGCCGACGCCGTCATAGATGATGTCCACCCCGCCGCCGGAGATCGCCTTGATGTCCTCGGAGAATTTCTTTTGGCCGTCACGGTCGAGTTCCCGCGCATAAACGAGGCCCTTGTCGGCGCCCTTGCCGAGGCAGAAATCGACCTTGTCCTGGCTGGAGGCGGCCGCGATGACTTCGAGTCCCATCGCCTTGCCAAGCTCGACCGCCGCGATGCCGACGCCGCCAGCCGCGCCGAGCACGAGCAGCTTCTCGCCGGGCTTCGGATCGGCCCTGTCCTTGAGGGCGTAGTAGGACGTGCCATAGGTCATCAGGAAGGCGGCGGCCTCGTCATAAGGCATCCCCTCGGGGATCAGCATCACGCCGTGCCCGCCGGCGAGGGCATATTCAGCCATGCCGCCATTGCCGGTCGAGGCGAGGACCCGGTCGCCGGGCTTCACATGGGTGACCCCTTCCCCAACCGCCGAAACGATGCCGGAAATCTCTCCGCCAGGCGAGAAGGGCCGCGGCGGCTTGAACTGGTACATGTCCTGGATGATCAGCACGTCCGGATAATTGACGCCGCAGGCCTTCACCTCGATCAGCACCTGGCCCTTGCCGGGGGCCGGCACGGCCACATCCTCGAGCACCAGCGTCTCCGGTCCGCCCACTTCTTTCGACAGTATGGCTCTCATATGCCTCTCCCTTACGACCTTGTTGTTTCAAGCCTCAGACGGTAGCCATGCGGCAAGCAGGCGCCAAGCCTGACGCGAGGGGAAAGGAACTGCTGCGATGTCAAAAATCTGGGCCCTCGCCATCCATGGCGGCGCCGGACCGATCCCGGGGCGCGATTACGCACCCGAGGAGGCGCATATCGCCGGCCTGCTTGAACGCGGCCGCGCGCTGCTGGCAGGCGGCGAAGCGGCGCTTGATGTGGTCGAGGCACTGGTGATCGATCTGGAAGCCTCGGGCCTCTACGTGGCCGGCAAGGGCGCGAGCCCGAATACCGCAGGCGCTTGGGAGCTGGACGCGGCCATCATGGATGGGCGTACACGCAATGCCGGCGCTGTCGGGGCGCTGCAGGGCTTCGAGAGCCCGATCCGTGCTGCGCGCCTGGTGCTGGAGAAAACCCCTAACGTGCTGATCGTCGCTGATGGCGCGGCCCGCATCGCGGCAGCTGCAGGCCTCACGCGGGTCGTCAATCCGGCGACATATTACGGCGCCGTTGATGAGGACACGGTACAGGACGGCGCGGTGCAGATGGGCACGGTCGGCGCCGTCGCGCTCGACATCTATGGCGACATGGCGGCGGCCACCTCGACCGGCGGGGTGCTTTCCAAGACGCCTGGCCGGATTGGCGACACGCCGATCATCGGTGCGGGCACCTGGGCGGATGAGCGCTGCGCGGTCTCCTGCACCGGGCTCGGCGAGTATTTCATCCGCGCCAATGCTGCCGCCGATGTTTCAGCCCGCATCCGCTATGGCAGCTCGGACTTCGCTGATGCGGTTCAGGGCGCGCTGGATGATGTCAAACGCCTCGGCGGCAATGGCGGCATGATCGCCGTGTCCGCCAGCGGCGAACTGGCGGCGGGCTTCAATTCCAGCGGCCTAAAGCGCGGCCTCACCGACTGGCAGGGCCGGTTTGAAGTGGCGACCTTCCTGTGACCATCGTTCTGTTCTGGGCGCTCGCCGTTGTCATCGCCTTTTCCATCGCACTCGCCGCGCAGATGCGGGTGCTGATCTCCTATTCGTTGCGCCGGGCGCTTTCGGCGAAGCTGGGGGCTGACCCGAACGATGCAGACTACCGCGCCGCCATCCTGATGGCTGGCCGTGGCGCGCCGGAGGGCGAAGCCGGACAGCATCTGGCAGCGGAGTATCCGGTCCCCCTCGCCTGGCTGAAACTGGCGCGGCGGGTTTCACTGTTCGGGCCCTTCCTGCTGCTGCTGATCGTGCTCGCTGGCCGGTTTGTGCTGGGGGTGATCTGATATGCGCGGCTATTTCGCGATCGGGTCCGAGCGCATTTCCAAGCCGATGAACCTCGGCGCGCTGATGCGCACAGCTCACGCCTTTGGCGCGAGCTTTGTGTTCTCCATTGATGCCGAGAAGAATTTGAAAGAGGCCTATGCCTCGGACACCTCGAAATCCGCGGGCCAGATCCCCTATTACCAGTGGGACTCGCTGGACGACATGCAGCTGCCGCGCGGCTGCCAGCTGGTTGGAATAGAGCTGACGGATGACGCGGTCGAGCTACCGGTCTTTCGCCACCCGCCGCAGGCCGCCTATATCCTCGGCCCCGAAAAGGGCAGCCTCTCCGCCGACGCCGTCGCCCGCTGCGCACATGTCGTGAAGATCCCGACGCGCTTCTGCATCAATGTCAGCCTGGCCGGCGCACTGGTCATGTATGACCGGCATCTGTCGATGGGCGGGTATGGCCCGAAGCCGATCATGCCCGGTGGTCCGGATGGCGCCTCCCGCCGCAAACATGTTCCGGGTCCGGACCGGAAAAAGTCCGGCGGCTGACGAGCGGGGCGCGGCATGCTAGATTCACTCCTGCCCGTGGGAGGACGCAGCATGTCAGAACAGATCGCATGGCCCGTGAAGACGCGTAAAATGCACAGCCATCATTTCGATTCAACGATCTGGAATGATCTGTCGTTTCGTGACGACGACATCATCATCTCCACATATGCGAAGTCCGGCACAAGCTGGACCCAGCAGATGATCGCCCAGATGATGTTCGGCGGAGACCCCGACCTCCCCGTGGCTGACATGTCGCCCTGGCTGGACCTTCGTGTGCCGCCAAAACACGTGAAACTGCCGGAAGTCGAAGCACAGACCCACCGGCGCTTCCTCAAGACCCATCTTCCTGTCGATGCGCTCGTCTTCTCTCCCAAGGCCCGGTATATCTATATCGGCCGCGACGGGCGCGATGTCGTCTGGAGCCTTTACAATCACCACGTCACGGCGAACGCGCTCTGGTACGACGCCCTGAACAACACGCCGGGCCGCGTCGGACCGCCCATCGACCCGCCACCGAACGACATCCGCATCTTCTGGCGGGACTGGATGCAAAAGGACGGCTTTCCCTTCTGGTCATTCTGGGAAAACATCCGCTCGTGGTGGGCCATACGCGATCTTCCGAATGTGCACATGGTGCACTTCTCCGATCTGAAGCGCGATATGCCCGGCGAAATGCGCCGCATGGCGGCGTTTCTCGACATCCCGATCGACGAGACACGCTGGGACAGGATTATCGAATATTGCCAGTTCGACTGGATGAAAGCCAATGCCGCCAAATCCGTACCGCTTGGGGGCGCGCTTTGGGAGGGCGGCGCCGAAGCGTTCATCCACAAGGGCGTGAATGGCCGCTGGGCAGATACGCTGACGGCCGACGAGTCGGCGGCCTATGAAGCGCGTGCGGTCGCAGAACTCGGGGCAGACTGCGCCGCCTGGCTCAAGACCGGCAAGATGCCGTAATCAGCGCGCGCCGAGCAGCTTCTGGATCAGGCCGAAGGCGCCCGTAAAGCGCAGTCCGCCGTCCCGGATGACCAGGGCGAGGCACACCTCGTCTTCATCCGCGACAGGCTGGTGAACCGTGTCGCCGTCGATCACAGCGACATCCCCGGGGCCATAGCCGCCATGTTCGTCCCGGAAGCCGCCGGAAACCACCAGCGTGTATTCGGTGCCCCCATGCGAGTGGCGAGGAATTTTCGAGCCCGGCGCGATCCGGTAGAGCTCGACATCCATTGATGTGTCGAAATCCAGCGGCAGACGCTTGAGCCCGAGCCCCATCGTCTGCCAGCCGCGCTTGCCGGCGGCGTCCAGCGCTGTTGCTCTCAGGGGCTCGGGAAGAGCCAGAAGCTCATTAATGGCCAGACCTGCTGCCTTGCCCGCCTTCACGTTTGTCTCGACTGGCGCATCCATCGCATCAATCGCCGCCATGACGCGGCTGATCGCATGTTCACTGATCACGGCAGGCTCGGTGGACTCCAGAAACGACCCGGAAATCATCTCGCTCAGCACGATCGACTCCCGCATGTCCTGGCGGATCATGCATTGCGTCTCGACCATGAGCGCAAAGGCCGGATCAAGGCAGCCAGCGGCATAGGCACTGTAGAGTTCGCTGAAGCGGGAAGAAGATGTGGTCATGGGCGGGTCTGGTCTCGGCTTACTTACGGGAACATTGTCCGGTTTGTGTTGCCGTCAAGTTTCATCCGCCCGTGATTGCAGCAAGGGAGCTATACGCGTTCGGTCAGCTCGCCCTTGAGGCGCAGGAAGGCGAGCCGGAGTCGCGACTTGACTGTCCCCAATGGCAGGTTGAACGCCTTGGCGATCTCGGAGTGCGACAGACCATCATAGAAGGCGGCCTGAATAAGGACCTTCTGGTCTGGTGAGAGCCGCGCGAGCCGCTCCCGCACGAGTTCTTCTGTCTGTCCCCGCGCCACAATCTGGTCCGGCATCTCGATATCCGGCGGCATCAACATGGGGTCATCGGCCGGCAGCTCCGGCCTGTTCTGGCGGCGCTGCACATCGATCCGGCGATTACGTGCGATCCGGAAAATCCAGGTTGAGACCGAGGCCTGACGCGAATCATAAAGTCCGGCCTTCTGCCAGACCGTGATCATCACGTCCTGAGCCAGTTCCTCCGCCTCGGAATCGCTCGCGCCAAGGCGCAGCATGAAGCTTTTGATGCGTGGGGCGAAAAAACTGAAGAGTTCAGCGAAAGCGTCGCGCGAACGCCGCGAGGCAATAGCTTCCATACAGCCGGCATGATGGTCGCGCAGGCGGGTGTCGATAGGGTTGGCAGGCGGCTCAAACACGCGCGCTACCTTTCGGGAAGCCGTAGGCACATTCTGTGGTTTCCTGGACTTTAAAGCAACCATGACGCTTGAATAATCCCACAAGTACTCGGCATTGGTGTTTCGCCTGAACCCTACCAGCGTGTATGGGTGGGCCTCGAGAAGCAATCTGTGGGTAAAGTATTCAACATGCAACATAAAACTGCAAGCTGGTTTCGCGCTCTCGCGGTTGTGATGGCCGCATGCCTGTTTCCGGCCAGCGCGCTGGCTGATCCTGAGGCCCACGGCCGCTTCCGCGACTGGGCCGTCTTCACCGAAACCCGCGGCAATGACCTCGTCTGCTTTGCCGCGACAGAAGCCACGTCGAAAACCCCGGCCTCCGCCAATCATGGCCAAGTCTGGTACTATGTCACCAGCTGGAAGTCCGGCCAGGCCCGCAATCAGCCGAGCCTCAAGGTTGGCTTCACCTTCCAGAATGGCAGCGCGCCCCGCCTGACAATCGGGCGATCCGCCTGGACGAAATTCGCCGTCGGCAGCGAAGCCTTTGCCGACGATGCCGACGACCCGCGCATCGTCGATGGCATCCGCCGCGGCGCCTCCATGAGCGTCACAGCCGTGTCCGCGCGTGGTACGAATGTCAGCTACAGGTTTTCGCTCACCGGCTCGGCCGCCGCTATCGACAAAGCGGCTGAGCTCTGCCGCTGAACCGCCGGGCGATCTACCAGTCTGGGCGTAAGAACTGACCCGGAAACTTCCCGTCGGCCTCGGAATAACTCGCCAGCACCTGCTTAAGGTCCGCCGCCATGTCCTCGCTTGTGGCCGTCGGCCCGTCGAGCCTGAGCACCCGGATGCGATAATCGAGCACGGCCATCAGGAGCGGCACACCGGCGGACTTTGCAATGTGGTAGAAGCCGGTCTTCCAGTCCGGATTGGCCCGCCGGGTCGCCTCGGGCGCGACCGCCAGATGCAAATGAGGACGCGCGGCAAAGGCGAGCCGCATCTGTTCGACCACATCATTCGAGCTTGAACGCTCCACCGGCACACAGCCCGCCCGTGTCACCAGCCACCCCATCGGTCCGCGCACCAGCGCCGCCTTGCCCATCCAGCTGAGCTTGACCCGGTACCAGCCGGCGACGGCAAGCATGGTCAAGCCGTCCCAGTTAGACGTGTGCGGCGCGGCCACGATCACGGATTGCGGGATTGCCGGCCAGTCGGTGCCGACGTGCCAGCCTGTCGCCTTCAGGTATAGCCAGGAGAGGCCGCGGAAGAGTTCGGAGAACAGGCCGCGATACGGCGCGCTGCGTCCGAAAGACCCCCCTCTCCGATTGCCGATGTCCGTTTCGCTCATCGCGCGACCATCAGGCGTTCGCCTCGGAATGCCACATACCAGAGCGCGAATTCCTGCGAAAACCGCGTTGGAAACAGGGCCAGACGCAAAACGGGCAGCAACCACTTTTGTGACTGCTGCCCGCCATGTTCGCGTTTGACGCGCGCTGAATTATTCAGCGATTGGGGTCAGGATGATCTCGACGCGGCGGTTCTGAACCCGGCCGGCTTCGGTCGAATTGTCAGCAACCGGATAGTCGATGCCCATGCCGACAGCGTTGAGACGGACCGACTGGACGCCCTGGTTCACGAGGTAGTTGCGAACCGAATCGGCGCGCTGCTGGGACAGGCGCTGGTTGAACGCGCGGTCGCCTTCAGAGCTGGCATGGCCGTAGATGTCGACGGCGGTGGAGGGATACTCTTTCAGCGTGTTGGAAACGCTGTTCAGCGCCGAGTAGAAGTTCGGCTGAATGTCCGCGCGGCCCTGCTGGAAGGTGATGCCCGACGGCATGGTCAGAGCAATCTGGTCGCCCTGGCGCTGCACTTCGATGCCCGTGCCAGCGGTCTGCTGACGAAGTTTTTCTTCCTGGCGGTCCATGTAGACGCCAACCGATGCACCGGCGACAGCGCCAACAGCGGCGCCGATGGCGGCGTTGCGGCGATCATCGCCGCCGGCCATCATGCCTGCGCCTGCGCCAAGGATGGCGCCGGCAGCGGTGCCCGTCATGACACGCTGGCTGGGGCCGGTTTCACAGGCATAGACAAATGGCAGGGCCATTGCGGCGAGAAGGATGGCTGGTGTTTTCATTTGGAGAGACTCCCTTGGTTGAAACGGTAACGCAGGCCCTCTGCCTGCTGAAATCTGAACGTAAGCCAACTGACTGCTAATGAGCTGCGACTCAACACGGCTTGTAGCCGCTGAAATGAACCGTTTTTTTGGGGTTGCCGCCTTAAATTACGTCCATGTTTCGGCCGTTTTCCTTGGCTTTCCCCGCATGCTATAGCCTTGCTATGACCCATATCCTCGATCTCAGCCAGCGAATGACCCCGGCGCCACAGCATAAACGCGTGACGGGGCTTTCGGTTCCCGCCTTGCGGGCGGAAATGGAGGCGTTCGGCCTGGATCCGAAGGCAGCCAACATGCGCGCGCGCCAACTGCGCCGCTGGATTCACCATTTCGGGATCACCGATTTTGCCGCGATGACAGATATTGCCAAGGATCTGCGCGGCCAGCTGGCCGAGCGATTCGACCTGACCCGGCCGGACATCACGGATCATCAGGTCAGCCAGGACGGCACCCAGAAATGGCTCACCCGCTTTGCGCCTGGCATCGAGGGCGAGAGCGTCTATATCCCCGATGTCGGCAAGGCAGGCGCGCTCTGCGTGTCGAGCCAGGTTGGCTGCACCCTCAACTGCACCTTCTGCCATACCGGGACACAGGCGTTGGTACGCAACCTCTCTGCCCAGGAAATCGTCCAGCAAGTGATCATTGCGCGGGACGCGCTGGGCGAATGGCCGAGTTCCATTGAGGACCGGCGCCTGACGAACATCGTCTTCATGGGCATGGGCGAGCCGCTGTATAATCTCGACAATGTCGCCGAGGCGATCGACACGATTTCGGATGGCGACGGCATGGCCATTGGCCGGCGCCGGATCACGGTCTCAACCGCCGGGGTCGCGCCGAAGATCCCGGAACTTGGCGCGCGCACCGGCGCGATGCTCGCCATCTCTCTGCACGCGACCAATGACGATCTGCGCAACGAACTCGTTCCGCTGAACCGGAAATACGATCTGCAGACGCTGTTCGAGGCGATCCGGGCCTATCCGGATCTCGGCAATTCGAAACGCGTCACCTTCGAGTATGTGATGCTCAAAGGCGTGAACGACACGCTCGCCGAAGCGCGCGATCTCGTCAGGCTGCTCAAGGGCGTGCCTGCCAAGATCAATCTCAT
>JBKBVT010000324.1:0-2198 GCA_046289305.1 Hyphomonas sp.
CGCGGGTTCCGCGGCAATGCTTGAGTTCCTCGCAGGTCTGGTCGTGGGCGGGTTCCTCGGCGTCTTCGTCGTCGCCCTCTGCGTCGCCGCCGCGCGCGGGGAGCGGGACGATGGCTGACCTCCTGATCTGGCTGGTCGCGGCTCTGGGCGCGGTCGGGGGCGTCGTCCTCGGTCGGGTCTGGGGGCGCGTGGAAGGGGAGCGCACGGGCAAACGGGAGGCCGAACACGATGCGACGGAAGACAAGAACAAGCGCGTGGAGCGCGGGCGCGACGCGGTTCGTGACGGCCGCGGCGCTGGCGATCCCGCTGACCGGCTGCGCCGCAACGATGGGAACTGGTGACGCGGGCTGTGCCTCCTATGCCGAGGCGAGGCTCGCCCGGCCGGCTGCCGAGACCGTCGCGGAGGTTCCGCCGGTCTGGGCGGACTGGATCGCCGATCTCGATGACCGAATGACGGGAACCTGCCGATGAAAACCCTCTCGCCAGCGCTGCAGGCCCATCTCGACGAGGGCACGACCACGCTCGCCTGGTGCTGGCGGATCGCGCGCGCCGACGGCGTCACCTTCGGCTTCACCGATCACGACCGGACGCTCAGCTTCGACGGGACCGACTTCGAGCCCGAGAGCGGGCTGACCGCCTCGGAGGTCCGCTCGGGCTCGGACCTGTCCGTCGATGCGCAGGACGCGCAAGGCGTGCTGACCTCCGACCGGATCACCGAGACCGATATTCTCGACGGCCGCTGGGACAATGCGGACGTCGAGGTCTGGCGGGTGAACTGGGCGGACACCGGCCAGCGCGTGCTGATGCGCCGGGGTGCTATCGGCCAGATCCGGCGCGGACGACTGGCCTTCGTGGCCGAGGTGCGTTCACTCGCGCATGTCCTCGGCCAGACGGTCGGTAGGACCTTCCAGGCGACCTGTGATGCCGCGCTCGGCGATGCGCGCTGCGGCGTCGATCTGGAGGCCCCGGCCTTCAAAGGCACTGGCGCCGTCATCGATCTTCTGCGCGACCGCGCCTTCACCGCATCGGGCCTCGGCGGCTTCGCCTCCGGCTGGTTCACCTTCGGCACGGTCGAATGGACCAGCGGCACGAACGCCGGGCGGCGCATCGAGGTTCTGGGCTACGACGTCACCGACGGAATTGCGGTGCTGACGCTGCTCGAAGCGCCGGTCCGTGCCATAGCCGAGGGCGACGCCTTCACCATCCGTGCGGGCTGCGACAAGCGGATGGAGACCTGCGGGGCGAAGTTCGCCAACACTGCCAACTTCCGCGGCTTCCCGCACATTCCCGGCCAGGATGCGGTCCTGCGCTACGCGACCAAGGATGGCGGCCATGAGGGGGCGGTGCTGTGACCTCTGCCGATCCTTCCCGCGTCATCGCTATTGCGCGCTCTTGGCTGGGCACGCCTTACCACGACCAGGCCAGCCTGCGCGGGGTCGGCTGCGACTGCCTCGGTCTCGCGCGGGGCGTCTGGCGCGAGGTGGTGGACCCCGAGCCGTTCCCGATCCCGCCCTACAGTCGTGACTGGGGCGAGACCGGCCCGCGAGAGGTGCTGGCCGAGGGCGCGCGGCGGATGATGATCGAGGTGCCGCCCGCCGAGGCAGGTCCCGGAGCGCTGGTGCTGTTCCGCATGAAGCATCGCGCCATCGCCAAACATGTCGGGATCCTGACCGGCCCCGGCTCCTTCCTCCACGCCTACGAGCGGCTCGGAGTGATCGAGGAACCGCTCACCCCATCCTGGCGGCGGCGCATCGCCTTCGCCTTCCTGTTCCCGCAACGCTGAGACCTCGATATGGCCACCCTCGTTCTCGGTGCCGCTGGCGCCGCCATTGGCGGCAGCATCGGCGGTGCGATCCTCGGCTTTTCCGGGGCCGCCATCGGCGGCTTCATCGGCTCCACCATCGGCTCTGTCGTCGACAGCTGGATCATCTCGTCGCTGGCGCCCACGCAGCGCATCGAGGGCGCGCGGCTCGACACGCTGCGCATCACCTCGGCCACCGAGGGCGCGGTGATCCCGCGGCTCTATGGTCGCATGCGCATGGGCGGCAACATCATCTGGGCCACCGATTTCCGCGAGGAGACGAAGACCACCACGCAGGGCGGCGGCAAGGGCGGCGGGGGCGGCAAGGTCAAGACCACCGAGTATCTCTACTACGCCAGCTTCGCCGTGGCGCTGTGCGAAGGTCCGATCACCGGCA
>JBKBVT010000325.1:0-2189 GCA_046289305.1 Hyphomonas sp.
GGCAGGCCCATCAGGACGTCGTCGAGCGCCTTGCGGGCCGTGTCCTCGGTCTCTCCGGCCTGTTCCATCGTGGTCTTGGCCTCGGCGACGAGGGCCATCAGGCGGGCGGCTTCGGCCTCGTCCTTCCTGGCTTTCGCCTGGCCGATCAGTTTGGAGTTGGCGTTGCGGGCGCTTTCGGCGTCCTGCTTGGCGGTGGTCGCGGTGCGCCATTCACCGTCCAGCTTCAGGATGTCATCGACAACCGAGCCGAGCCCCTCTTTCCTGCGGTTCCAGGCTTTGCGGAAGGCGTCGGGATTGTCGCGGATGGCGCGGATGTCGAACATGGGCGGCTCGGTGTCCTTGAAGCGGCTGGGAATTCCGCCAAGGCTCTAATCCGCGCGGGCCCCTTCTGTCCACCGCTGAGGCCAACACTCAGGCCAACACTCAGGGACGGGCGCCGTTGCCGGTGCTGGCAGTGGCGGGCTCGCTCTCGCGCTCTTTCGTCTCTTTCGGTTCCTCGGCGCGGGGCTCTGCCTCGGCCGTCTCGTCCGTCAGGCGCAGCGATCCATTTGCCGGGGCGGAGACGGGCTCCTCCACATAGGGCGGGGGCGGCTCGACGGCCGGCTCGCGCCAGACGACCTCGACCTGTTTGCGGGCGACGGTGGTGACTTCGAGGCCCGGCTGGATCGCGGCGAGGCCGCGCATCATCGCGGCATAATTCTTGTGGCCAAGCCAGGGCTTCACCCCGCCATGATAGACCGGTGTGAATTCCGGCATCACGGCGAGCGTCTTGACGATGCGGGATTTCGAGAGGCGTTGGTCCGGCATCCGCTCGGCCAGTTCGCGCACCATCTTCGCCGCCCTCACATGCGCCGGCGGCGGCCCATCGGCGGCCACTTCGCTGGCATCGAGGGCGACCCGCACCCGGCTCATCAGCGGCGTGCGGCGCTCGCGCATCAGGCTGAGCGGGGCGATTTCCGGCGGCGGAGAGCGCAGCCTGTACCATTTGCGCTTGGCCCGCTGATAGCTGAACGCCGCCTTCAGCGCGCCGATATGCACGACCGCGTCGGCATACTGGCTGAAGAGTTCATAGGTCGGGTCGGTTTCCTTGCCGCAGGTGACGACGCGGCGTTCACTGGACTGCAGCCGGTTGACCACGGGCACGAAGTCGGAATCGGTGGTGAGCAGGATGATCTCGTCGATCTTGTCCTGCGTCTGGGCGATTTCGATGGCGTCCATCGTCAGCACGATGTCGGCGGAGCTCTTGCCGGCGCTGATCTTGCGCTTGGCGAGCGCGCGGCAGTTATAGGCGACGAACCCCGCGGCTTCGAACTCCGGCCGGTACTGGTCGAACTGGAGGTTCCAGTAGACGCGCTTGTCGATGAAACGGCGCCGGCGGTTGTTCGGGGAGAATGCGCCATCCTCCAGCCAGAGGAGCCACTGCGGCAGGGCCGTCACTACATCCTCGCTGGTAGCCCCGTAGATATTGTCGAAATCGACAAGGAGGACGCTTCTGACACGCGGCACGTGGGATAGCTCCTCGTTCTCGGGAAGCGACTGGTTTGACCGGCCGCAACGTCCCCCACCTTGGCGCAAAATGCAACGCCGCGGCTGCAGGAGACAGACTATTCCGCGGCAGCACTGGCCTCGGCGGCCACGGCTTTCTTCTCGATCATTCTGACGCAGATAATGGAGATCTCGTAAAGCAGATACACCGGCACGGCGAGCAGGATCTGGGAGATGGCGTCTGGCGGCGTGAACAGCGCGCCGAAGGCAAGAATTCCGACGATGGCGTATTTGCGGCCCTTGCCGAGCCCCTCGGCGGTGACGAGGCCGATCTTGGCCAGAAGGGTCAGGATCACCGGCAGCTGGAAGGAGAGGCCGAAGGCCAGCATCAGCGCCATGACGAGCGACAGGTAGTCGCTGACCTTGGGCATCATGCGGATGGTCGTAGTGGCGGCGTCGACCTGTTCCATCGAGACGGTGAAGCGCGCCAGCATCGGCAGCATGATGAAATAGACGAAAGCGGCGCCCAGCGAGAACAGGAGCGGCGCAAACACAAGATAGGGCCAGAAGGCGCCGCGCTCGGATTTGTAAAGGCCTGGCGCGACAAAGGCATAGACCTGCCAGGCGATGATCGGGAATGCGAGGAAGATGCCGGCGAACAAAGCGAGCTTCAGCTTGGCGAAGAAGAATTCGAGCGGCGCGGT
>JBKBVT010000326.1:0-2162 GCA_046289305.1 Hyphomonas sp.
AGCGTCAAGATCTGGCACCGCGACCAGCTGGAAGACGTGCAGACCATGCTGCGTGACAAGCCGGGCGTGTCGGTCATCATCTATGACCAGATGTGCGCGACGGAAAAACGCCGCCGCTCCAAGCGCGGCACGATTGCCGGCGACCGGGTACGGACGATCATCAATACCGAAGTGTGCGAAGGCTGCGGCGATTGTTCGGTGAAATCGAACTGCCTGTCGGTGGAGCCGGTCGAGACCGAGCTTGGCCGCAAGCGGCGGATCAACCAGTCGAGCTGCAACACTGACCTCTCCTGCCTCAAGGGCTTCTGCCCGAGCTTCGTGACCATCAAGGATGGCGAGGCGGCCTGGGAAGATCAGGAGCGCCAGACCTTTGATGCAGACGGCCTGCCCCTGCCCGAGACGCCGAGCCTGGCGCAGCCCTGGAACGTGCTGTTCACGGGCGTGGGCGGCACGGGCGTGACGACCGTGGCCGCCGTGCTGGCAATGGCGGCGCATGTCGATGGGCATGCGGCCTCCTCGCTGGACATGACGGGCCTGGCGCAGAAAGGCGGGCCGGTGCTCAGCCATCTGCGCTTTGCGCGCGAGCCGGAGATCATCTCGACGGGGCGCGTGCCACCGGCGAGCGCGGATTTGATCATCGGCTGCGACCTGGTCGTGGCGGCGGCGGGCGATGCGCTGAACCTGATGGATCCGGAGCGGACGGCGGCCTATGCGAACTCAGACGTGACGCCGACTTCGGAATTCATCCGTAATCGGTCGAAACGGTTCGAGAGTGATCTGCTGGCCTCGGGCGTGAAGCGGCAGGTGGCGGAGTTTGCAGCGTTTGATGCCGAGGCGCTGGCGGTTGGCTATCTGCATGATGCGATCTACACCAACATGATCATGGTCGGCTTCTCCTGGCAGAAGGGCAAGGTGCCGGTGAGCTTGCGCGGATTGTACCGCGCGATCCGCCTGAACGGCACCAAGGTCGAGGACAATATGGCCGCGTTCAATATCGGGCGGTTGGCAGCAGCGGCGCCGGAGCGGCTGATGCCGCAATCGGACCCGCGCGGCCAGGTGGCGCCGAAGACGCTGGACGAGCTGATCGAGGACCGCGCTGGGCGGCTGACGGCGTATCAGAACGCGGCTTATGCGGCGCGCTACCGCGATCTCGTGGCCGACGTGCGCGCGGCCGAAGAGAAAGCCGGGCTGGGCGAGGCGTTGACGCGGGCGGCGGCGACTTATGCGTTCAAGCTGATGGCCTACAAGGACGAGTATGAAGTGGCCCGTCTTTATACGGACGGCAAGTTCGAGGCCTATCTCAAGAGCCAGTTCAAGGGCGGCGAGCTGCGCTTCTGGCTCGCTCCGCCGATGATCTCCAAGAAGGACAGCCACGGCCATCTGCAGAAGAAGCGGTTCGGTGCCTGGATGTGGACCGGTTTCCGCGTCATGGCGAAGCTGAAGGGCCTGCGCGGCACGAAACTCGACATCTTCGGCTATACTGAGGAGCGTAAGATGGAGCGCGAATTGCGCGATACCTATCTCGCCAGCCTCCAGCGGATCGCGTCAGAGCTGACGGCGGCGAACCATGCCGTGGCGGTCGAGATCGCAAGGGTGCCGGACGAGATCCGGGGCTTTGGCCATGTCAAGGAAGCCGCAGTGGAGACGGCTAAGGGCCGCGAGGCGGAACTCTGGGCCGGTTGGCCGGAGGGCAAGGCGCCGAAGGCGAAGACTTCCTTGCTGAATGCAGTGTGACGCTCAGGCGAGCCGCTCGACGGCGACGTCGATGACCTTGCCCTTACGGCTCATGCGGCTGACTTCGCGCTCAATGTCCTTGGTCTTGATAACTTTGGTTTCGGTGCGGGTGGAATTGCGGCCGCGCTGATAGGTGACGCTGAGGCGGACGCGCTCGTCCGGCCCGTCCAGCGCGTCGCCGGTGATCCGCACGGCCTGGCCGCCGACATACATCACACCCTTGCCGGCGCCTTCGACAGCGCTCGCCGCGAGGCTGACGGGGACAGTCACGAGTTTGGTGGCGACGCAGCCGCCGAGCGGGAGCGTCAGGGCGGCAACGGCGAGGCAGGCGAGGATGGCAGGGCGCATGGGCTAGGCAGAATCGACATTCAACGCATCCATATCATAGCTGCGGCGAGGACGACGAAGCTGAGGAAGTTTCGGGCTCG
>JBKBVT010000327.1:0-2153 GCA_046289305.1 Hyphomonas sp.
GACCCGGCGCGCAACACGGAGACGGCCAACATCCCGATCCTGGTCTATCACGGCGACCGGGACGTGCGGGTGCCGCTGTTCCACGGCGTTGATTTCTACAACTCCGTACGCGCGCATCAGCCACAGTCAGAACTGCTCGTGGTCAAAGACATGCCGCACAGCATGCCCTGGTATCCCGAGCACCATGAGGTGACGCTGAACGCCATCGACCGCTTCCTGTCGACCACCTGCGGTCTGTAAGACGCTCGGCCACCGCGGCGAAGCATCATGACAAATGAATAGGGCGGCCCGCTAAGGCCGCCCTTTTTTCATGCGGGCACGGACCAATTAAGCCGCGCCAAACACCCGCGCGAAGATCGTATCCACATGCTGGAAATGATAGTCGAGGTCGAAGAGGGCGTCGATCTCGTCCGCTCTGAGGCGCGCGGTCACGTCCGGGTCCGCTTTCAGCAGGTCCGCTAGCGGGCCTTCCTTCTTCCAGGTGCGCATCGCATTGCGCTGGACGAGGCGGTAGGCGTCCTCGCGGCTGATTCCCTTGTCGATCAGGGCCAGCAGGATGCGCTGCGAATTGTGCAGCCCGCCCATCGAATTGATCGTCGCCAGCATGTTCTCCGGATAGACGACGAGGTTTTCCACGACCCCCGCAAGCCGGTGCAAAGCAAAGTCGAGATGCACGGTCGCGTCCGGGCCGATGCCGCGCTCGACGGAGGAGTGCGAGATATCCCGCTCATGCCAGAGCGCGACATTCTCCAGCGCCGGCGTCACTGCCGAGCGGACGAGGCGGGCGAGGCCGGTGAGGTTCTCCGTGAGAACCGGATTGCGCTTGTGCGGCATCGCGGAGGAACCTTTCTGGCCAGCCGAGAAGAATTCCTCAGCCTCCAGAACCTCCGTACGCTGCAGATGCCGCACTTCCGTCGCCAGCCGCTCGACCGATGAGGCGATCACGCCCAGCACGGCAAAATACATCGCATGCCTGTCACGCGGAATGACCTGCGTCGAGACCGGCTCGATGGCGAGGCCAAGCTTCTCGGCGACATGCGCCTCGATCCGTGGATCAATGTTCGCAAACGTGCCGACCGCGCCGGAAATCGCGCAGGTCGCCACTTCTTCGCGGGCGAGAACCAGCCGCTGCCGCGCCCGCTGGAATTCCGCGTGGAACGTCGCCAGCTTGATGCCGAACGTCGTCGGCTCCGCATGGATGCCATGGCTGCGCCCGATGGTGGGCGTGTATTTGAATTCCATTGCCCGTTTTTCGAGCGCCGCCAGCACCCGGTCGATGCCGCTCAGCATCAGGTCCGCCGCGCGGACGAGCTGCAGATTCAGGCAGGTGTCGAGCACGTCCGAAGAGGTCATGCCCATGTGCAGGAAGCGCGCCTCCTCGCCCACATGCTCGGCCACATTGGTCAGGAAGGCGATGACATCATGCTTCACTTCGCGCTCGATCTCGTCGATCCGGTCCGCATCGAACGCGCCCAGCGCGCGCACGGCGGCGGTCGTGCCGGCTGGGATCTGGCCCAGCGACTCCATCGCCTCGGCGGCAAGGGTCTCGATCTCGAGCCAGATCTGGTAGCGGCTTTCCGGGGTCCAGATCGCGGCCATTTCGGCGCGGGAATAACGGGGGATCATGAGTTCTCTCGCTTCTGACTTTTCCTGCCCTCTAGGCCGATCGGCAGATTTTCGCCACCCCCTGTGCCACGCAGATTTCGCGACCGGCCGAGATGGGAGTAGTCTGGCGAGGTGATTCTCGAAAAGGAAGCCCCATGGCCCAGCCGGCCCGAACCGAAGCGTCAGACCCGCTGAGCGAAGCCCGCTCGGCTGGCGGGCGCTGCTGGCGGCTGGCCCCGGTCGATGAGGCGCTGGTGCGCCGCCTGCTGCCGGCCGCCAAGGGCTCGGACCTCGTCGCGCGCCTGCTGGCCGGGCGCGGCGTTTCGCCGGAGACAGCGGCCTCCTATCTCGCGCCCACCTTGCGCGACCTGTTCCCGGACCCGAGCGTGTTTGCCGACATGGACCGCGCGGCCGCCCTCGTGCTCGACGCCATCCTCGCCGGCAAACGTGTCTGCGTGTTCGCCGACTATGACGTCGATGGCGGCACATCCTCTGCCATCCTCGCGCGCTATTTCCGCGCCTGGGGGCAGGAGATCGGCCTCTATGTG
>JBKBVT010000328.1:0-2148 GCA_046289305.1 Hyphomonas sp.
ACCGGCTCGACAACATGATCCTGCATCCGACGGAATCGAAGGTCATCGCGGTTCTGGATTGGGAACTCTGCACGCTGGGTGATCCGCTTGCGGATTTTTCCTATCATTTGATGAACTGGGTGATGCCGCCCGGCGATTCCGCCCGCGGATCGATCATGGCGATCCCGGATCTGAAAGCCTGGGGCATCCCCACGATGGACGAATATGTGGCGATGTACTGCGCCCATACCGGCCGCAAGGGCCTGCCGGAGCTGGACTATTATTTCGCCTATAACGGCTTCCGTCTGGCGGGTATCCTTCAGGGCATTGTCGGCCGGGTGCGCGATGGCACCGCCAACAGCGCCAATGCCGAGGCGAATGCAGCGCGGGTCGTCCCGCTGGCGCAGTTCGCCGCCGGGTATGCACGCCGGGCCGGGATGCCGGGCTGACACGGGACCAGAACAGGAGATCTGTATGCTGAATGATACGCTGAAAGGGCCCTTGAAGGCGCCGGTCAATCTTCTGGTCGAGCAGAAATATGACGGGCATAAATCGCTGCATGATGATGCTGAAGCTGCGCGTCTCGGCATCAAGGCGGGGCCCATCGAGGGGCCGACGCATTTCCAGCAATTCGTGCCGCTGCTGGCGGAGGTCTGGGGCAATGCCTGGTTCGAGCGGGGCTGTTTCTCCTGCCATTTCCTGAACATGGTGTTCGAGGGCGAAAAGGTCCGTGCCGAGATTGACCGCCCTGAGGAGGGCGCGACCCGCACGCTGGCCCGCGCCTTCAAGGAAGACGGCACGCAGGTGCTGGAAGCGAGCGCGAGCCTCGGGCCAGACCACGGCGAAACACTGCTTGAGGCGCGGCTGCAGAAGCTGCGCCCGCCGGGCGATCTCGTGATCCTCGCCAACATGAAAGTGGGTCTCGCCGGCGCCGAGGAAGAGCGGGTCCGGATGGGGCCGGACCAGCATATGGGCGACCTCTATCCTTTCTCGCTGGCAGACAAGCTAAAGGTCATCACCGAGACCGATGCGATGTATTCAGACGGCGCAGCCTCGCCCTGGGGGCGGCCGGTGATCCCGCTGGAGATGGTCAGCGTGCTGGCGAATTATTCCAGCCGTCAGGCGCGCTTCCCGGTCAAGCAGCCTGCGATTGGCCTGTTCGCGGATCTCGAGATCCGCATGATCGACGGGCCGCTTTTCGTGGACGAGGAATATGTTTTGCGCCGCGAGGTGATTGCATTGTCAGAATCGCGCCGCGTGGAGAATTACTGGATCCGCACCCGCATCTATGACGCCACCGGGACCCGCCAGGTGGCCGAGATGCTGCTCAATCACGGCGTGATGAAAGCGAGCTATCCGCATTATCCGCAGGACAGGCTGGGCTGACACTCGTCAGGGCGGCAGGTAATTTGCATGGTCCGGCTGTGGCCAGGCTGCGCTTTGACGGGGCGCGGCGTGCGGCTTATGCAGGAATAATGGTAAATCCCGGGCTCCGGGCCTTGCCGCAATGAGGCATGACATGAGTTTTCGTTCTGGCCTGATGGCTATTTCCGCTGGCTTCGCGCTTGCCGCCTGCGGCGCGCCCGCAGATGACACCGCCCCACCGGCGCGCACGACGCTGGCGGCATCTTCCGATGAATGTGTGCCGATTGCGGACGGCTATTACGAGTTCCGCGATGGCCGCTTTCTGGCTGTCACCACCCCGCCGGAAGCCCTGGCGGCGAGTCCGGCGATGTGGGTGCAGGAAATCCAGTCCGGCCTGCACGAGGCGGGCTTTCCCTGGCTGCAGCTTGTGATCCGCGACTCGGTCGCGGTTGTCCTCGGCAACGCGCCTACCGCAGACACAAGACTTCGCGGCTTCACCACGGCCCGCTCGACCATCAACGCGCACCCGCGTGCGGGCGAGGCGGATCTCCTGATCCTGGACGGCATCGCGGTCGAAGGCGGTGACACCGGGCCGGCCGAGGCGCTGGGCATTCTCGCGCAGCGCACGATCACAGCGGAAAATTGCGAGGCGACCTTCCAGGCGACCCTGCAAGGCCGCGAGATCATCTTCGAGAGCGGCAATGCCCGCATCTCGCCGGTCAGCCTGCCGCTGCTCGATGCCCTGAGCGGAACCGGCCGGCTCTGCCAGTCCTTTGCGATCGAGATCGGAAATCACACCGACTC
>JBKBVT010000329.1:0-2148 GCA_046289305.1 Hyphomonas sp.
CGAGCCCCAGGACCGCACCCCGATCCCCGAGACGGACGACGAGGAACGCCAACTGCCTTAGGTCACGTGCGGCTCAACGATACCCCGCCGCCTGCAGTTCAAACAGTTCCGCATAGCGCCCCTGCTGGGCCAGCAGTTCCTCATGCGTGCCGATCGCCTCGACGCCGCCATTTGCGAGCACGAGGATGCGGTCTGCCATCCGCACCGATGAGAAGCGGTGCGAGATCAGCACGGCGGTCTTGCCCTCGCTGAGCTCCTTGAAGCGCAGGAACACCTCATATTCGGAGCGCGCATCCAGCGCGGCGGTCGGCTCGTCGAGGATCAGCACATCGGCGCCGCGCATATAGGCACGGGCAATGGCCACCTTCTGCCACTCGCCGCCCGACAGCTCCACGCCGTTCTTGAACCGCTTACCGATCATCTGGTCATAGCCCTTCGGCAGGCCCTCGATGACCGGCGCCGCCATGGAGCGCTGGGCGGCCTCCGCGATCCGCTCAGCATTGCCGCGTTCACTGATCCGGCCGACGGCGACATTGTCACCAGCCGAAAGATTGTAGCGCACGAAATCCTGGAAGATGACGCCCATCGCGCCGCGCAGCTCGTCGATGTCGAATTCGCGCAGGTCGCGCCCATCGAGCAGGATGCGGCCCTCATCGGGATCGTAGAGGCGGGCAAGCAGCTTTACGAGCGTCGTCTTGCCGGCGCCGTTTTCGCCGACGAGCGCGAGCGTCTCGCCCGCATTCAGCTCAAAGCTCAGATGCCGGACGGCCCATTTCTCGGCGCCCGGATAGCGAAAGCCGACATCTTCAAACACGAAGCCGGTCTGGATCGGCTTGGGCATCGGCGCCGGATCAGGCGGTGAGATGATCTCGGGCTGGACGCGGAAGAAGCCGAACAGGTCAGCCAGATAGAGCGCCTGTGCGGCAGTCGAGGAAAAGCTCGACAGCAGGCCCTCAAGCAGATTGCGCAGGCGGCGGAAGGAGCCGGCGAGGAATGTCAGGTCGCCGATGGTCAGATCACCCGTCAGTGTGCGGCCGATGATCCAGGCATAGGCGGTGTAATAGCCAATCGTGCCGATGGCGGTGAATACTGCGCCCCAGAAGGCCCGCCGCGTCGCGATTTTCCGGTTCGCCTTGAAGAAGCTCTCCGACAGCTCCCGGTAGCGCTCGATCAGGAAACTGTTGAGGCCGAAGATCTTCACCTCCTTGGCCGTCTCGACGCTGGCAGCCGTCTGGCGGACATAGTCGAGTTCGCGCCGCTCCGGCGTGCGCTTGTAGTCGAGCGAATAGGTCTGCTGATTGAAATACGTCTCGCCAAGGAAGGCCGGAATCAAAGCGACGATCAGCAGCACGATGAGCCACGGATTATAGATCATCAGGCCCGCGCCGAATGTCAGCACCGTGACGATATCCTGCATCTGCGACAGAAGCTGGCTCATCAGGGTCATCCGGCCGCTCGTCTGGCGCCGGGCGCGTTCGAGCTGGTCCTGGAATTCCGCGTCCTCGAAATCCTCAAGGTCCAGCGTCGCAGCATGTTCCATCAGCCGCACCGAGGAGGCCATGGTGAGGCGTTCGGAGAGGAGGCTGTCGGCAAGCCCGATGATCCGGCCAATGATGTCGGACAGGATGGCGAGGCCGAACTCGGCCAGGACATACCAGACGAGCAGGTTCGCCTCGCCGGATTCCCACCAGCTGGTAAGCGTGCCCGGCCCGGTCGCGACGCCTGACAGCCGGATCACTTCGTCAATGATCAGCTTGCCGAACCACAGCGCAATCACCGGCAGGACCGCGCGGATGAGCCTCAGCGTCACGGAAATGACGGTCAGTAGCGGGCTCGCCCGCCAGACCATTCCGAGGAATGGGCCGACATTCCTGAGCGCGGCAAACCGCCCGCGGACGGACCGGGGCAGCTTCCTGCCGCGGGGGTCGGACGTATCAGTCATCGGCGCAGACGATGTCACGCCTCCGTGCAGAATAGAAGCGCTGTATCAGCGTCGGCCGGGTCAGACCACGATATCGCTCACCGGCATCTTCGCCTGCCGCCGCGCGGCGAAGTGCGTGTCGAAGGCCACCACGAGGCAGGCGGCTATGATGATCGCGGCCCCGCCATAAACCCGCCAGCCGGGAATCTCCTGGAAGAACACGTAAC
>JBKBVT010000330.1:0-2136 GCA_046289305.1 Hyphomonas sp.
GTTAAAGGCGCCGAGGCCAATCTCGGCCAGCGCAGGCCGGGTTTGAAATTTTCGGGCACCGAAGATGATCTCGGCGGTGGCGACTGCCCTGCCCTGCGGGCTGGCCAGCCGCTGCCCGCCGACACCCGCGACCAGCGCCGCCTGCCAGCGCGCCTGCCACAGCCCGCGCTCGGTCAGCGGAGAATCAAGCTGCCCCTGCAACCGACCTTCCGCGTTCCAGCGCGTTTCGCCGTGCCGCATCAGATACAGATCCGGCAGCGCCATGCCGGGACGATGGGATGTCATATCGTCATTCATCTAAGTTGAGGGATTGGAGCGGGTGAAGGGAATCGAACCCTCGTCGTAAGCTTGGGAAGCCTGCAAGGCCCACCCTTGCGCATTGATATGTCGTTCATTTTTTCGCGCTTCGGGATTTTCTTCGGGATTCGGGTCTGCCCATGATGCTGAAACCATCCAACGCCTCGGCCAGATCCTGATCCAGCACATGGGCATATCTCGTCGTCGTTGTCACGTCGGCATGCCCCAGCAGACGGCTGACCAGCTTCAGGTTCCCGGTCTGGCGCAGCAGCCGGGTGGCAAAGGTGTGGCGCAGATCGTGGAACCTGAAATCCTCGATCTCGGCGGCGGCTAGGGCCGCGCGAAAATCCTCCATCAGCCCCCCGCCGCTCGCGACGATCCTGCGGCGCGGCTTGTTCTTGCGCGAGAGATCCTCGAACGTGAACACAAATGGACGATGCTCGGGAAGGTTTGACCTGGGCAGCACTGACAGCAGGGTTGCGACCTCGCGGCTGAGCGGGAACCGCATCTGCTTGCCGCCCTTCACCCTGAACAGGATCCGCTTGCTGTCGTGATCGACATCGGACCACTTCAGATCACAGATGGTCGCGAGGCGCGCGCCGGTCATCAGCGCGAATTGGACGAATGGTTGAAGGTCGCTCCGCAGGTGCTGAAACAGCCGTTTTTGTTCGGCCATGGTCAGCTCGCGGACGCGCTCTTCCGGCTCTGCGGTCTCGGCCCGCTTCAGATCGATCAGAGGCATCTCGGCGCCATGCACGCGCACCATGTGCCGCAAGGCCCTGCCCAAGACCTGCAACTGCCGGTTCACGGTCGCATTGGACGCCTCTGCCCGGCGCCGCGACACGAATCGCATCAGATCGCTGTTCGTCAGGTCCGCCATCGCCATCCGCCCGTCGAGCACGGTCAGGATCATGGCGCATTGGCTGCGGGCGGTTTTGGCACTGGACTGATGCTGGCAGATGTCTGTCCAATAGGTGCCCAGTGCCTGCGACAGAGTGAATTTCTTGGTGACCTCGGGGGCCGAGCGAGCCTTTACGCGCTCGGCTGCCTCGATGGCCTTTGCTTCTTCATAGTCGTCCGTCCCGCAACTGCCGTAAAATCGACGACCCCGGATCTGGAAGTCGAAGTGCCAGAAGCGCGAGCCTTTCGGACGGTATGGCATTGCTGGGTGCATTCCTCGACATAGTTCGTCAGATCATCCGCCCGGTAGCGGATCGTGCCACTGGTCAGCATCACAAAGGGAAGACCCCGGTTGCGCAACCTCTGCAGCGTTTTGTGAGAGACCTTGAGATAGGCGGCTGCCTCGTTCGGGGTCCAGAGAACAGGTTGCATCAGTTTCGCTCCCCCTGTCGTCCGTCAGTTCGGTTCATGCAGCACCTGATCTTTCTGCTGTAGGACATTGTTGAGCTCAGTCGCATTGCCGTTGGCGGGAGGAATGGACCGTCTAGCGCGTGGTCGTGCCAGCCGGTGAGCCGTTGGCCTACCAGTTCGCAGCCTGACGCAGCGCGGTGCCGCCATAGGCGATTGCGATGGCCACCAGCGTCGGCGCGATCAAGAAGAAGGTCACCGCGAATGCGGCCTGAGCGGCGCGCAGGGCAATGAGGGCATTGAGGTGCATACTGCGCTCCATCTCTGCCGGTGTGCATCTATGCGTCCCGGTGAACTATGCGTAGTTCAAATAAACTGAACAGTCAACGACTTTAGTCCAGATTAATTGAATTACGAGCACCAGAAGGCTACCTGCTACGTGCCGGATCCCCGCCGACAGAGCATGAAAAAGCCCGCCGTAGCGGGTGAGTTGCTGGAGGCTCACCCGTCTCGCCTGCCCTCACGATTTGC
>JBKBVT010000331.1:0-2091 GCA_046289305.1 Hyphomonas sp.
CTGGCCAGCTGGAAGCGCATCACCTCCATCAGCTGCGGATAGTGGCGCTGCAGGATCCGGAACAGGTTGATGATCTCACCGTTCAGATCGTTCGCTACCTCAAGCGTCGGGCGGAAGCGGCGGCGCAGGAAGACACCGCCCATGCCGACGAAGGGCTCGATATAGGTGCGGTGATTGATGGCCTCGATGCGCTGGATGATGCGCCCGTGCAGACGCTTTTTGCCACCGAGCCAGGGGGCGACGGGGGCTGCGGATTTAACTTGTATCATCAGGTGATTCTCGCCTACGCGGCGCCTGCCCTCGAGGGGTGCAGGCGACCATAAGCGTTTCGCTGGTCGGTGCGGTTGGCCTCAGAAACTCGCCGCATGGATCGGACCGCGAGGTCCGGTCCCCTGCCGCAGACACGGCAGGGGCAGGGCAGTGCCGCTCTGCGGACCCGCCTGCAATTCGCTTCAGTTGTCGAAGGATGTGCCGTCAGCGCGCCTTCAGCCGCTCGGCGAAGGCCCGGCCCGCCTCGAAGGCGCTTTTGCCGTCCTCGATGGTCTGCACCAGCGCCCGCTCTGTTGCCGGGCTGGCGGTATAGGGACGCGGGATTGCGCCGCTGAAGCTGCCCCGCTGCTGCATGAACACCACCAGATAGAGCGGATAGAGCGTCTGCATGAACGCGGCGATCTCTTCGCCGGTCCAGGTGGCGCCTGCCAGCTGCACCACGGTCGCCAGCGCGGTGGCGACCGGCAGGGCGCCGTCGCCGGTCAGCTGGGTGAAGGCCAGATCCAGCGTGGTCAGGGCCGAGGGCACGATGGCCAGCCAGAAGCTGCGGGTGCGGGTGATGAGGATCGGGGCGATGGTTCTGATCTGATCCATGGGTCAGGCTCCTTTCAGCCAGGTGGGAACGTGGAAGCCGGGGCAGGCTTTGGCGGCGAACTCGTTATGGCCGCTGATGCGGGTGATGGCGGTGCGGGTGCTGATGGCGTCGATCATCTGGCGCAGGGTGATGTCCTGCGCGCGGGTGAAGTGCTGCGCGAAGAGGTGGGTCTCGGAGGATCCATGCCCGCCCAGCAGGCAGATGCCGATGCTGCCCCGGTTCTTTACGGCGCCTGCATGGGCGCCGATGACGGTCTCGGCGCGCCCGGCCAGCACCTTGCCGTCGCGGTCGATGACCCAGTGATAGCCGATATCCTTCCAGTTCAGCGGCGCGGACATATGCCAGCGCCGGATCTCGGCCAGCTTCTCGGCCAGCGGGCGATCCGCCATCCAGTCGGGCCGGGTCGCGGCGCAATGGACGATGATCTCGGTGACGGGATAGCGCGCGTTGCCCTGATGGATCATGGCGCCGGTGTCGGGCCGGGGCGCGGTAGGCGCAGCAACGGGCGCCGCTGCGGCGCGGCCCCCGGCGGCCAGCCAGCGTTCGGCGGCGCCACGGGTGTTGGGGCCATAGAGCCCGTCGATGGCGCCCGGCGCGTGGCCAAGCGTGGTCAGCCCGGTCTGGATCGACCGGATCGCGTCCTGTGTCATGCAGGTCTCCATGCAAAAACCCCGCAGGATTGCGGGGTGGGGGGCAGGGGTGGTGGCGGAGTTGATGTCGGGGGATCGGTTGCAGGTGAGCTGTCTGAACGGGCAGGTTGATTGCCCGCTCAATCTCAGACAAAAGGAGCATATCGGTCGGGCGACGTTGCTGCCGGTGTGTTCAAGATTTTATCGCCCGGCTGATAATTCCTCCGAGACGGCGCCCTTGCGGCCTCAGCCGCCACGCCCGCTGGTGATCTGCCGCAGCAGCTCGTTGGTCTCGCGCTGCGCCGCTTTCAGCTCTTCCATCGACCGGCTGAGCGCCTCGTAGCGTTCGCTGTTGCGCGCATCCGAGATCTCCAGCTGCTGGATCGAGCGGCGATGCGAGACCAGATCGGCGCGGATATCGGTCAGCTGTTTCTCATGGCTCTGGCGCAGGGCGTCGGTGGCCTGACCGGCCTGCAGCTCGATCCGGCGCAGCTCTTTCTGCGCCTCCAGCTGGCCCGATTGCAGGGTGGCATAGGCCACGGCCATGGTGACCAGCGTGGCGGCGATGGACCAGATATTGCCCCAGCTGATGCCGCC
>JBKBVT010000332.1:0-2089 GCA_046289305.1 Hyphomonas sp.
CCTGCATGAGGTCCATATTGGCCTGCATCAGCGCCATGGGATTGCGCGCGAAGCTGAGGCCGACCTCGCGCATCGCATCCGCGGCGCCCATCGGATCGCCCTTGGCGACGGTGCCGAGGGGGCCGGAGCCGGTCATCACTTCGCTGAGGAGGGCCTGGGATTCGGTGTTGGCGAGCGCCAGCGTCGTCATCAGGACTTGCAGTCGCATGGGGTCCTGCGCCATCAGGAGCGAGGCAATGGAGGCGGTCTCAGCCGGTACTGTTTTCTGGCTGCTCATCAGTCGTAGTTTTGCCCGGTTGTTCCGGCTTATCTATCCATCGGAATATTTGTGATTTAGTGAGTTTAACCATGAAAAACACGGCGATTCCCCTCCTGAGTGTGCCTTTGCTGCTATTGGCAGGCTGCGCGACGTCGCTTTCGGCGGTGCGCGGGGCCGTGGATCAGGCGCCGGACTGGTATGGTGAGCGGCGGTCGGAGATCCGCGGCGAGGGGTATCCGGAGCTTGTAGATGTGCCGGTTGTGGACCGGGCCAACATGCCGGGGCGCGGCCTGCCGGCGCGGCGGGCCCGGGGCGGTGAGCTGATCGCGCTGTTCGAGAACAATCCGCGCGCCGAGGCGCCGCAGGGCGGCATGGAGGAAATTCTCGAGCTGGCGGCGGAGATCCGAGCGGGATTCGCCGGTTATGAGCCGGCGGATGACTTCCTCAGCGAAGCGGATCTCGCGGTGATCCGCAGCAGCTTCAACGTACCCCGCGTGACCCAGGATTAACGAGACACCCCCATGAATACCGACTTTCACAAGATCCGCCGCCTTCCGCCCTACGTGTTCGAACAGGTTAACCGGACGAAAGCGGCGCTGCGGGCCAAGGGCGCGGACATCATCGATCTCGGCATGGGCAATCCGGACCTGCCGACGCCCAAGCACATCGTCGACAAGCTGGTCGAGACCGCGCGCAAGCCGGACGTTAACGGTTATTCCGCCTCTCGCGGGATTCCCGGTCTGCGCCGGGCGCTGACCGATTATTACAAGCGCCGGTTTGATGTCGCCCTCGACAAGGACCGGGAGGTGATCGTCACGCTCGGCTCCAAGGAGGGCTTTGCCAACCTCGCCCAGGCGATTTCGGCGCCGGGGGATGTGATCCTCGCGCCGGACCCGTCCTACCCCTTGCACCATTTCGGCTTCATTATTGCCGGGGCGTCGATCCGCGGCGTGCCGGCGCACACGCCGGAGCAGTACCTCTCGAACCTCGGCAAGGCGGTGAAATATTCGGTGCCGCCGCCGACAGCGATGGTGCTGTGCTTTCCGTCGAACCCGACGGCTGCGGTGTGCGATCTCGATTTCTACAAGGACGCCGTTGCGTTCGCGAAGAAGCATGACCTCTGGGTGCTGTCGGATCTTGCTTATAACGAGATCTATTTCGAGCAGCCGACGCCCTCGATCCTGCAGGTGGACGGGGCGAAGGACATCGCGGTGGAGTTCACCACCATGTCGAAGACCTATTCGATGGCTGGCTGGCGGATGGGCTTCGTGGCGGGCAACGAGACGCTGATCTCTGCGCTGGCGCGGGTGAAATCCTATCTCGATTATGGCGCCTATACGCCGATCCAGGTGGCCGCTGTCGCCGCGCTTGACGGGCCGCAGGATTGTGTGGCGGAGACGCGCGCGATCTACAAATCGCGCCGGGACGTGCTGGTCGACAGCTTCACGCGCGCCGGATGGCCGGTGCCGAGCCCGAAGGCCTCGATGTTTGCCTGGGCGCCGATCCCGGAGCCGCTGCGCCATCTCGGCAGCCTGGAGTTTGCGCTACAGCTGATCAACGAAGCGCATGTGGCCGTCGCGCCAGGCGCGGGCTTTGGCGAGCACGGCGACGATTATGTGCGCATCGCGCTGGTGGAGAATGAACAGCGCATCCGCCAGGCGGGCCGGAACATCCGCAAGTTCCTCGCGGCGCGAGGCGTGAAGGAGATCAAGCCGGTGGCGGCGGCGTAGGAAAATAAGCGCGGGCTCTCTTAGCTCATCCTGAGTATCCGTGTTGGTCAATGAGGTTTTGGGGTCCATTTTCGATTATCCCGGATGAGGGCGTTAGCGA
>JBKBVT010000333.1:0-2086 GCA_046289305.1 Hyphomonas sp.
AAGCCGGCCTCCTGGAATTCCTTTGCGCCCCAGCCTTCAAACTTTGACGGCACCTTGTCCCACCACGCGCCGCCGCCCGGCACGCCGTTGATAACGCCGTTGGCATTGAGGCGGAAGGAAAGCAGCACGGCTTTCTTCAGCCCTTGGTGCACAGTCCAGCTGCCATCCGCTTCTTTCGTGGCCACACGCGCCTCGCCGCTGTCGAGCAGGCTGATCGCCGCGTCCACCGCGTCGCGCACTTCGCCCGTGGTGGCGGTGGAGAGCAGGTCGCGGCCCTCCCAGGCAGCATCAATCACACGGGCAAGGGCATCGGTCATGGCGGCGTCTCACTTTTTCTTGTCGTCACGCGGGGCCGACAGGGCCGAGGTCAGGAAGCCCGTCAGGTCGCCGGTGACATAGTCGATGTGCCGCGCTCCGTCATCCCCGAAAGCGCCATCGCCCGCCGCCGCCGGCCTTGCCTCGATGGGCTCATGGCTCCAGTCCTTGTCCGAATGGACGAGCACGGTGGTGAACCCCATCGACTTTGCCGGCTTGAGATTGCGGGCGAGGTCCTCGAAGAAGACCGCACCGTCAGGGCGAACCTGATGCAGGCTGCAGAAGGCCTGATAGGATTGCAGGTGTGGCTTCGGCGTATAGGCCGCATCCTCGATGCCGAAGCTGTCATGGAACAGGTGGGCAAGACCCATCTTCTCGGTCACGCGTTCGGCATGCCGGCGTGAGCCGTTCGTGTAGACGAACTTGCGTCCAGGCAGCGCGGCGATAGCGGAACGCAGATCCGGCAGGTCCGGCAGGGGCGAGAGATCGATCTCGTGCACATAGTGCAGGAATTCCGACGGATCGAGGCCGTGCACCTGCATCAGGCCGGACAGGGTCGTGCCATAGCGGGCGTAGTAATCCTTCTGGACGATCCGGGCCGCCGCGGGGTCGAGCCCGAGCGTCTCCGATACGAACCGCGTCATGCGGGTGTCGATCTCGGCGAACAGATCGCATTCGGCTGGGTAGAGCGTATTGTCGAGATCAAAGACCCAGTCCTGGACATGGTCCAGGCCGTTGGTGCGCCGGCTGTCCTCGCTCATGGGCCCTCCTGGCTGAAATCCCGCGCGAAGAATTCATAGATCAGCTTGCGCTCCACCGGCGGCGGCGTGCGCGCGAACAACGCCGTGCGATACGCCGAGTCTTCGCAGTCTTCCCGGCCGGTGATCGCGAACTTCGCCCGCCCGACACAGAAGGCCTCCGAAGCCTGTGCCAGGGTGCGCACCTGCCCCCCATCTTCCATTTCGGCATAGACGTAATGCTCAGAGCCTCGCAGCGGCCGGTCGATGACGCGGGAGCATCCGCCTGCCTCGATCCGCCACCAGCCGCGGCTTTCCCAGCCATCCGGCCCGCGCCGGGCGATGGCGCTCCAGACCCGGTTTCGGGTGCGATTACAGAGGGTGAAACCGACGGTCCGGCTGCGCTCCTCGGCGGCCTGCTCCAGATAGTCGATCAGGTCTTCATCCGAAGTGTTTGCCGCGAGGTCGCGGGTCCGCAGGAAGTCATTGATGGCCGTGCGGGTCCGGTGACCGATATTGCCATCGATGGGGCCGGAGACGATGCCGGCTTCATCCAGCAGGCGCTGCAGGCCGGCCGCCCTGGCCGTCGTGTCAGTATACTGTTCGATCTCGGTGAAATAATTGGTCCATTTTGCTGCCGTGATGTTCACCGGCCGGAAGCCCTTCGCTTCGAGGCCCATGGAGCCGCAATCGGGCGGGCTTTCCAGCGAGAAGGTGCCCGTCGGATCAACGCACAGGTCGTAGCGACCACCCCATTCGCGCCCGCCGCCCATATGCGCGCCGGATGTCCGGCCGAACAGGTAATGCTGACCGGGTGTAAGGCCGTCCGTCAGGTTTGTCTTGCAACTGCCAGGCTGGAGCTTGGTCCAGCCCTCGACGGTTATGCCGTTACCTTCGTGGTGACCAATGGCAGCCTCGACGACATAGCTCGTCCGGTTACAGAGCTTCCACCCCTCCTCCGCCTCGGCTTTCGCCGGCAGCAGCAGGGCTGCAACCGAGGCCATGATCAGGGCAAACACTCTAAGAGACCAGCG
>JBKBVT010000031.1:0-18191 GCA_046289305.1 Hyphomonas sp.
GTTTTCGGACTCCTCGATCATCTCGAGCGCCCGCACGGACTTGTCGCGGCCAACGAAGAGCGGCGCGACCATGTCCGGAAACACAACGATGTCCCGCAGCGGCAACACCGGTACTGTTCTGGTCTTTGGCATCTGAAGTGCCTCCTTGGTGATTCGGGCCCCGCTGAGCGGCAACCCCTTATATAACCCTTCCTGCCGAATAGGGCATTTATCGGGCGACCGGATGGATGTGGAAACCTGATCCCGAGGCTTCAAGCGACCCGCTGCGCAACAATGTTGTGTATATGTGGGGCGCCTGCGGATAAGGCCAGTGTTGCGCGCGTTTCGGTCAGCGGTTGCGGCGGGAACAGGCATCTCAGCCGCCCCCTTGCTCCGCCCGCCAAACCCCGCCAGATGTCGGGTCTGGCAGAACGCCGAAGGTTAATGCGCCGTTAAGGGCTTTGTCCTCCTATCTGCCACAGCGTTCTGCCGGGAATCGCCGGCGGCTTTCAGTGACGGAGAAGCGGTCCCATGTCCTCAGCGCGGCAGATGAAACAGGACGACCTGCTGTCTGGCACATCGGGCTATTCTGCCAAGGATATCGAGGTTCTCGAAGGCCTTGAGCCCGTCCGCAAACGCCCCGGCATGTATATTGGCGGTACCGATGAGCGCGCCTGGCACCACCTGTTCGCCGAAGTGCTCGACAACTCGATGGACGAGGCCGTCGCCGGCTTTGCCAACCGGATCGAGATCCGCCTCGACGCCGATGGCTTCCTGACCGTCACCGATAATGGCCGCGGCATCCCCATCGACCCGCACCCGAAATTCCCCAAGAAATCAGCGCTCGAAGTCATCATGACGACGCTGCACTCCGGCGGTAAATTCTCCGACACGGCCTATTCCACGGCCGGCGGCCTGCACGGCGTCGGCATCTCGGTCGTCAATGCCCTGTCGGAACTGGTGGAAGTGGAGGTCGCCCGCGATCGCACGCTCTACCGGCAGGACTTCTCCCGCGGCCTGCCACTCGGCAAGCTGCAGAAGGTCGGCGCAGCGCCAAACCGGCGCGGCACTTCAATCCGGTTCAAGCCGGACCATCAGATCTTCGGCGACAAGCTGCGCTGGCGCCCGGCGCGCCTGTTCCAGATGGCCCGCTCGAAGGCCTACCTTTTCCGCGGTGTCGAAGTGCGCTGGTCCTGCGACCCAGAACTGCTGCCCGAAGACTCCAAGATTCCCGCCGAGGCGGTCCTCTCCTATCCCAACGGCCTCGCTGACCAGCTCTCCGAAGTGTTCGGCGACAAGTCGACCATCACCGAGGCGCCTTTCACGGGCCTCGTAGACCTCGGCGTTGAAGGCAAGGTCGAATGGGCCATCGCCTGGACCCAGTCCGGCTTTGGCGAGGCGGATGGATTTGCCCGCTCCTACTGCAACACCATTCCCACGCCCGAGGGCGGTACGCATGAGGCGGGCTTCCGCTCGGCCATCACCAAGGGCATCCGCAATTTCGGTGAGCTGACCGGCAACAAGAAAGCGACTGAAGTGACCGCCGAGGATGTCATGGGCCATGCCGGCCTGCTCCTCTCGGTCTTCATCCGCGGGCCTGAATTCGTTGGCCAGACCAAGGACAAGCTCTCCTCCGCCCATGCCTTCCGGCTCGTCGAGAACGCGGTGCGCGACCATTTCGATCACTGGCTGGCGGCCTCGCCAAAGGAATCGAACAAGCTGCTCAGCTGGGCCATCGACCGGGCGGACGAACGCGCCAAGCGCCGCAAGGCCAAGGAAATAAGCCGCAAGTCCGTCACCAAGAAACTCCGCCTCCCTGGCAAGCTGGCGGACTGTTCCGCCAAGGGCCCGGAAGGCACGGAGCTGTTCCTGGTCGAGGGCGACTCGGCCGGCGGCTCCGCCAAGCAGGCGCGCAACCGCGAGACGCAGGCTATCCTGCCGTTGCGCGGCAAGATCCTGAACGTCGAGAGCGCGTCGGACGACAAGCTGATGGGAAATCAAGAGCTCGCCGACCTCTCCCTCGCGCTCGGAACAGACCTTGGCCGCAAGTTCAACATTGATGATCTGCGCTATGAGCGCATCATCATCATGACCGACGCGGACGTGGACGGCGCCCACATCGCGGCGCTGCTGATCACCTTCTTCTACCGGCTGACCCCCGGCCTGATCGAGAGCGGACGCCTCTTCCTCGCCCTGCCGCCGCTCTACAAGCTGTCGAACAAGGGCAACATCCACTACGCCATGGACGACGCCGACCGCGCGCGGATCATGAAGGAACACTTCAAGGGCAACCAGAAAGTGGACATGACCCGCTTCAAGGGCCTCGGCGAGATGAACCCGGCACAGCTGAAAGAAACGACCATGAATCCCGGCAGCCGCACGCTGGCGCGCGTCACCCTGCCGGCGACGATGGATGAGCTGACCGAGGTGAGGCCCGCTGACCTTATCAACACGCTGATGGGCAAAAAGGCAGAACTCCGCTTCCGCTATATCCAGGAAAACGCCGCCTTCGTCGAAGAGTTGGATATCTGAACCCCCAGCAGCCGCTCACCCCCGCGAAAAGCGGGGCTCGTAAGGTGATCCACTAGGCCTTCCGCACCACCACACTGTTCGACCGCGTCGTCTCCACGACAATCGCGTCTCCCGCGTGAATGACGCCCTCGCCCTCAGCCGCCTCAGCGCCCCAGACCGTGTCTCCGATCTTCACCTGGCCATTGCCGGAGGTGAAATCCTTCGTCGCTTCGCCCCGCTGCCCGATGAGGCCGGCCATCCGCTTGTTCAGTGTCGGATGCTCTGCCGGCTGACGCCGCGCGCCGGAGAAGAAGATCCGCCCGCCCGCCACCAGCACCGCCGAGGCCGCGCCGAACACGGCCAACTGTCCCTGCCAACCCGCCATGCCATCCGGCGCGAAACCGGCGAACAGGGCCGTCACGAGCGCCGCGATGAAAATCATCAGAAGATCGAACGTGCCGGTCAGCATCTCGAGACCGAACAGCAGCAGCGCCAGCGCCACCCAATGCCACCAGGTCAGCTCATTCAGCAGGAATTCCATGATGTCGCCCTCCTTGGCGGAATCGGGGAAGCGTCAGCTATCGCCGCGGCGGGTCGGCGGCACGGCGCCGGCCGGACGAGCGGCAGAGGTGGTCTGGGCTGCGTCTGTGAGGCCGCGAATGCCCTCGATGGTGCCGATGATGGATGAGAACTCGGCCGGAATGATGACCGTGCGCTGCTGGGGCGACGTGGCCAGCTTCTCGAATGCGGCAACATAGGCCTGGCCGAGGAAGTAGTTGACGGCGTTGACATCGCCGCGCGCGATCGCCTCGGAGACCATGGCGGTCGCCTTGGCTTCGGCTTCAGCTTCGCGCTCACGGGCTTCAGCGTCGCGGAACGCGGCTTCCTTCCGGCCCTCGGCCTCGAGGATGGCGGCCTGCTTCATGCCCTCGGCGCGCAGGATGGCGGATTGCTTTTCCCCCTCGGCGGTCAGGACTTCGGCGCGGCGGAAGCGTTCGGCTTTCATCTGCCGGGCCATGGCCTCGGTGATCTCCATCGGCGGGGTGAGATCCTTGATCTCGATCCGCGTGACCTTCACGCCCCAGGGATTGGTCGCCGCATCAATCGTGCCAAGGAGCTTGAGGTTGATTTCATCGCGGTTCGAGAGGACCTCATCAAGGTCCATTGAGCCGACCACCGTCCGGATATTGGTCATCGAGAGGTTGCTGATGGCATGGAGCAGATTGTTGACCTCATAGGCCGCCGCGACCGCATCGATCACCTGGATGAACACGATGGCGTCGCAGGACACCATGGCGTTGTCGCGGGTGATGACCTCCTGCTGGGGCACGTCCAGCACGGTCTCCATCATGTTCATGCGGTGGCCGACCCGTTCGATGAACGGCGTGATGACCGACATGCCGGGCGTCAGCGTACGGGTGTAGCGGCCAAACCGCTCGACGGTCCAATTGTAGCCCTGGGGCACGAACTTGAAGGCCGAGAAGACGAGGATCAGCCCGACAACGACGATCAGCACCAGTACCGAAAGAATGATATCCATGGGTCCCTCTCCATGATGAGCACATATTTGAATTGGGGAGGGATTTTCCGTTTTTCAATAAAAACACAACGAAAATCGGCCTGCCCTTCCCGGAGCAGGCCGACTATCGGCGTATTCGGTTAAACTCTGATAACAGAGGCTAGAGCTGGCCCAGCAGATAGTCCGCGCTGGAAACCTTGAACTCGCCGCCCTGCTCCACGTTCAACTCAGCCACGACGCCGTCCTTGACCAGCATGGAATAGCGCTGCGAGCGCTTGCCCATACCGAAGCCAGAGCCGTCCAGTTCAAGACCGATGGCCTGGGCAAAAGCGCCATTTCCATCGGCCAGCATCCGGACATTCTCGCTGGTGCCGGTCGACTTGCTCCAGGCACCCATGACGAACACATCATTGACCGAGGTGCACACGATCTGGTCGACACCCTTGGCCTTCAGGTCACCGGCCTTGTCGGAAAAGCCCGGCAGGTGGCGGGCCGAGCAGGTCGGGGTGTAGGCGCCCGGTACGGCGAACAGCGCCACAGTCTTGCCGCCGAACACATCGGCCGAGCTGACAGGCTTCGGCCCGTCCTCGGTCATTTCCATGAATGTGGCGTCCGGTAGCTTGTCACCGACTTTGATCGACATGGCGGGTCTCTTTCTTGGTCTTGTTTCTGAACCGTTGAGATAGGCCCGGTTCAACCGGGCCGCAATGGGGGTTCGAAGGGGCAGCCCGGCGCGGGCCCAAGCGCACCTCGCTGAATGTGAGCGCTCTGGCCCGAACTAGGACTTGCCAAACCCGCCACAGTGTCCCAGCCTTGAGGCTCAGGAGCCCATGCCATGCAGATGGAAACAGACCTTACGGGCAAGCTGTTGATTGCCATGCCCGGCATCGGCGACACGCGGTTTGACCGCAGCGTCATCCTGATCTGTGCGCACTCGCCGGACTTCGCCATGGGCCTCGTCGTCAACCGCCCGATGGAGGGCATCGACCTGCAGTCCATCATCGACCAGATGGACATCCCGCAGGAAGTGGACCTTGACGGCGTGACCATCCTCGAAGGCGGGCCGGTTGCGACGGAACGCGGATTTGTTCTTCATACGGATGATGTCATCTGCGACGGCGCGACCATGGAAGTCGATGACGAACTCTGCATGACCGCGACCCGCGAAATCCTCGCCGCCATCGCCTCCGCCGCGCCGCCGCGCAAATTCGTCATGGCGCTCGGCTATGCGGGCTGGGGCGCGGGCCAGCTTGAGCAGGAACTCGCCCAGAATGCCTGGCTGGTCGGCTCGCCGGATGCTGACCTTGTCTTTGGCGGGGCGTATGAACACAAATGGCGCCACGCCATCACGCGCATGGGCGTCGATCTCTCGCGCCTGCAATCCGATGCGGGAAACGCCTGACGCCGCGCGTAGCCTCGCCGCTTTCCCCTCGCCTGCCGGCGATCCTTGCGCTACCTGAGGGCGCATGACGGAGACACCGCCTCCCCATTGGCAAGGCCACCGCGACCGGCTCCGCAGCCGCCTGCTGAAGCGCGGCGCCGAGGCGCTGGATGATTACGAAATCCTCGAAGTGATCCTGATGGCCTTCATCCCGCGCCGGGACGTGAAGCCGATCGCCAAGGCGCTGCAGGCGAAGTTCGGCAGCCTGTCCGCCATCCTCGCCGCGCCGGTTCAGGATCTCGTGAAAGTGGACGGCGTCGGCGAGACGGTTGCGGCCTATTTCAAGGCCATCGCCGAACTCCATACCCGCGCCGCCCGCGAGGAGATCAAGGCGCGCGAGGTGATCTCCTCCTGGACCGTGCTCGTCGCCTATGTGCAGCGCGAGCTGCAGCATGAGAAGCGCGAACAGTTCCGCGTGATCTTCCTCGACCGCAAGAACCAGCTGATCCTCGACGAGATCATGGGGCGCGGCACGGTCGACCACGCGCCGGTCTATCCGCGCGAAGTGGCGCGCCGGGCGCTGGAGGTTCAGGCCTCCAGCCTCGTCCTGGTCCACAACCACCCTTCCGGCGATCCGCAGCCTTCGCGGGCGGACATCGAAATCACGCGGGAACTGATGGACGCGCTGCAGCCCTTCGACATCACGGTCCACGACCATCTCATCGTTGGCACCAAGGGCGTCGTCAGCCTACGCTCGTCCGGCCTGATCTGAGGCCGATGCGGCGGGTGATGCCGATCCGGCCGAGAAACGCCTCATCATGGCTGACGATGAGGAGTGCGCCGTCATAAGCCCGCAGCCCGGCCTCGACCGTTTCCAGCGAGGCTACGTCGAGATGGTTGGTTGGCTCGTCCAGGATCAGAAGTTGCGGCGGGGCGGCGACGCCAAGAACGACAGCGAGGCCCGCGCGCAGCCGCTCACCGCCGCTGAGCGTGCCCACCAGCTGATGCGCAGCGTCCGCCCGGAAGCGGAACCGCGCCAGCGCCGCGCGGCAGGCATTGTCATCCGCTGCCGGATTGATCCGCTGGAAATTGCCAAGAATGGTCGCGGACGCATCCAGCAGGCTGACATCCTGGTCCAGCATCGCCATGGGGACGCGCAGCTGCACCCGCCCGGCCAATGGTGGGAGCGTGCCAGCAAGCGCCCTTAGCAGGGTCGACTTCCCGCTCCCATTAGGACCGGTGAGGGCTATCCGCTCCGGGCCGCAGAGGCTGAAGCTGAGACCGGAAATAACTGGACAGTCTGGCGCGTAGCCCACCGACAGATCATCGACTATCAGGACCACCCGGCTCGCCGGCAGGCCGCAGGCAGCGACCTCAACGGCGAAGCGCTGCAGCACCTCGATCTTCGCGCGCGCTTCTGCGGCGGCCGTCTCAGCTTCGTGCTTCTGGCGCTCGGCAAGGCGGTCCAGCGCACCGGAGGATGCCTCAGCCCGCCGCTTCTGGGCGCCTAGAAGGATCTTCGGCGCGCCGCCCTTCGCCGCTTTGCGCGCCCCAGCGCCGTCACGGCGGGCTTTGCGTTCGGCGGCTGTCTGCGCCTTCTCCTGGACCACACCGATCTGCTGGCGCGCTGCCGCAAGCGCATCTTCGGCGGCCACAAGCTCGCGGGCCTTCTGCGCCTCGTATGAGTTCCACCCGCCGCCATAGCGGGATGCGCCCAGCGAGGTCAGCTCCAAAATTGCGTCCATCCGCTCGAGCAGTTCGCGGTCATGGCTGACCACGAGCGCCCCGCCGCGCCAGCCTTCTAGCAGGCTGGCAACCGCTGCCCGGCCCTCACGGTCGAGATTGTTGGTGGGCTCGTCCAGCAGCAGGAAATCCGGCTCGCCAAAGACCAGCGCGGCCAGGCCCGCGCGCGTACGCTGCCCGCCTGAGAGCACGGAGAGCCTGGTGCCTAGCGCGATACCATCCAGTCCCGCGCGGGCGAGCGCCGCGGCGAGCCGCGCCTCAAGGGTCCAATCCGCCTCGGCGAGATCTGCCTCGCTTGCCTCCCCCGCCTCGATGCGCGCCAGGCGTTCAAGACTGCCTTCCACGCCATAGAGGGAAGCCAAGGTCTCATCCACATCGGGCGCGAGAGACTGGCGCAGCATCGCCGCGCGCCCCTGCACCGACACCTTGCCGGACGCTGGCTGCAGCGCACCGGAGACCAGTCGCAGGAGGCAGGACTTGCCAATGCCGTTGCGCCCGACAAGGCCGGTGCGCTCGGGTCCGAGGCTGAAGCTAAGGTCTGAAAAAAGAACCCGGTTATCGGGTAGCGCGAAAGTAACCGAGGCGAAGGTGATCGAGGTAGGCACGGTGTGAACTCATCCGGTAAACTGATCCGAGGGCGGTCGTTTGCGGAGGGTTGTTCATGGCGGTGTCTGCCTGATTCTGCGGTGGGTATGGCGCGAATGCGGGCTAATACCCGCCTCTGACGCGAATTTCAACCACTCCCGCGTGCATACTGGGTAGCATCCGCTCGCGTGCGCAGTCTTTCCCTGACGATAACTCTTGCAGGCTGGCACGGTCTGGCTACCGTTGCCGGAAAGTAAGTCGCGCCGGCAGAAGCTGCGGAGTTATCGGACGGGAGAGGACAGAACGATGCGGGCAGCAGTCACCGGCGGCACGGAAGAGAATGCGGGCCAGGGCCACCTCACGGGCTTTGGGTCATTCGGCTATCGGACCTATGTGCTGCTGACGCTGACGCTGGTCTACACGCTCAACTTCGTGGACCGCATCCTGATCAGTGTCGTCGGTGGCCCGATCATCGAAGAATTCCAGCTGACGAATTTCCAGTTCGGCATTCTCTCCGGCATCGGCTTTGCGCTGTTCTACACCCTTCTGGGTATCCCGATTGCCAGCTTCTCCGAGCGCCACAACCGCGTGCGCATCATTGGTGTCTGCGTCATCCTCTGGTCCATCGCGACTGTCCTGTGCGGCTTTACGGTGGGCTTCATCACCCTGCTTCTGGCCCGTCTTGCGGTCGGGGTTGGTGAGGCGGGTTGTACGCCGCCGGCCAACTCGCTGATCAGCGACTATTACAAGCCCCTCTCCCGGCCGACGGCACTCGGAATCTATGCCATGGGCATCACGCTTGGCGGCGTGCTTGCGCAGGTGTTCGGCGGCTGGATCGTTCAGAACTTCACCTGGCGCGAAGCCTTTATCTATGTCGGCGCGCCCGGCATCCTGGTCGGCATCGTCGTTCTGATGACGATCAAGGAGCCGCCCAGAGGCTTCAGCGAACCGCCCGGCGCGAACATTGTCGACAAGCTCCCGTTCCGCGACGCCATCAAAGAGATCTTCAGCAAGAAAACCTTCTGGGCCATGTCAGCCGGCGCCACACTGGCAGCCTTTGCCGGTTACGCGCTGGTCGGCTTCCAGCCGCTCTACATCCAGTATGCCTATGGCTTCAGCGCCGGCGAGACGGCCATCCGCTTCATGGCCATCCTCGGCCTCATGGGCACGCTGGGCGCCTTCATGGGCGGTTTCCTGACCGAGAAGGCCACGCGCTTTTCGCCAACGGCCGGAACCTGGGTGCCGGGCTTTGCGCTGCTGCTCTGCGCGCCGGTCTATGCGGCCGGCTTCCTCGCCGAAGCAGGTATCGCGGTCATGTTCGGCCTGTTCCTGCTCGCCAACCTGCTCCAGTATTTCTATCTGAGTGCCCAGTATAATATTGCCACCGCCGTCGTCAGCGTGCGCGCCCGCGCCACCTCCGTTGCGGTTCTCCTCTTCATCGCCAACCTCATCGGCTACGGCGCTGGTCCTCCCGTCATCGGTTCGATTGCCGACTTCCTGACTACCCAGGCGATCAATTCGAGCGCCTATGCGGATGTCCTGAACAATCGCTGCAGCGTGTCCGTTGCGACGGCGGGCGAGGAACTGGCGGCGGCGTGCCGCGAGGTGAAAGCCATCGGCATCCGCCAGGCCTGCGCGATCGCGACCTCCATCTTCGGGCTCGCCGGCATCTGCTTCCTGATTTCCGGCCGGACCTTCGTGAAGGACCGCTGGTCGAACGCACCTGCAACCTGATCCAACAAGACGGGAACAATACCGATGACTGACGCTGCTGCTACAAGCCAGGCGCAAACCGTGCCGGCTGAAGGTCATCTCACGGGCTATCGCTCGAAGGGTTACCGGACCTATGTGCTGGGCTCGCTGCTGCTGGTCTACATCTTCAACTTCATCGACCGCACGATCATCAACATCCTCACCGAGCCAATCAAGGCGACGTTCGGGGTTGAGGACTGGCAGATGGGCCTGCTTGGCGGGCCGGCCTTTGCGATCCTCTACACCTTCCTCGGTATTCCCATCGCCCGGATGGCGGAGCGGGTGAACCGTGTGGCGATCATCGCCCTCGCGGTCGGCTTCTGGAGCCTGATGACCGTCCTTTGCGGTTTCGCCACCACCTTCCTGATCCTGTTCCTGTTCCGGATCGGCGTGTCTGTCGGGGAGGCGGGCTGCACCCCGCCGGCCCAGTCGCTGATCGCGGACTATTTCAAGCCCTCAAGCCGCGCGACGGCGGTGTCCATCTACGCACTCGGCGTGCCGCTCGGAGGCATGTTCGCGGCGATCTTCGGCGGCTTCGTCGCCGGGAACCTTGACGGGCCGCAGGTGCTCGCGGCCTTTCAGGCCTGGGGCTGGACCTGGGCGGCGAATATTCTCGACTGGCAGAACATCGAGGGCTGGCGCATCGCCTTTGTCGTCGTTGGCGTTCCGGGCCTGATCCTCAGCACCACAGTCTGGCTCACTGTACGCGAACCGCCGCGCGGTTACTCCGACCCACCCGAGATGCAGCGCAAAGTTGGCGAAGCCCGCACTAGCTTCCTGCAGGTGATGGGCATCCTGATGCGCAAGCCGACCTATGTGCATGTGGTGATCGGCGCCACTATCGCCTCCTTCATCGGCTATGGCGTCGGGCAGTTCACGACGTCCTTCCTGATCCGCACCCATGGCCTGACCATCCAGGAGGCGGCGCTGCTGTTCGGCATCATCCTGGGTGTCATGGCGGCCATCGGCGTGTTCATGTCGGGCTGGCTGTCGGACCGCTGGGCGAAGAAGTATCCGACCTCGCTGTCCTGGCTGCCGGCCCTCGGCATGGGCCTGTCTGTGCCCTTCTACGCCATCGGCTATTCGGCGGACAATCTGTGGCTGGCCATGCCGCCGCTGATGATCGCGGCGATGATCCACTATTTCTATCTCGGCCCGATGTATGCGATTTCGGGCGGGGTGGTGGACAGCCGGATGCGGGCAACTGCCGTGGCGCTGACGCTGTTCGTGGTGAACCTGCTCGGCTACGGCCTCGGCCCGCCAACCATCGGTGCGCTCTCGACCGCGCTGAAGGGCTTTGCGCTGTCCGGCGGCGATCTCGGCCTGACGCTGGCCGCCTGCCGCAATCTCGGGGATCTCGCTGCCGCGGCGGTGGCCGAGTGCCGGAGCGCGGATGCCAGGGGCCTGCAATGGTCGATCATCATCTTCAATTGTCTGTATGCCTGGGCAGCGCTCCACTACCTGCTGGCCGGCAAGACGCTGCAGCGTGACATGCTCCACAAAACTGCGTAAGTGCGCCGCCTATGGCGGTCTACACGCAGGTTTCTGATGAAGCGCTCGAGGGCTTCCTCGCCGGGTATGATCTCGGCGAGGCGCTCGCGTTCAAGGGCATTGCCGAGGGCGTCGAGAATTCGAACTATTATCTCGAGACCCTGACGGGCCGCTTCATCCTGACCCTGTTCGAGAAACGGGTGAACGCGGCGGACCTGCCCTATTTCATCGGCCTGAAACAGCACCTCTCGGCCAAGGGTTTCCCCTGCCCGCAGCCGGTTGCGGGGCGGGATGGCCCCGCCCTGCGCACGCTCGAAGGCCGCCCGGCGCTGATTGTGACTTTCCTGGACGGACTATCTCCGAAACGCCCGACAGTGCGCCAGTGCCGCGCGCTCGGCGAAGCGCTGGCGAACATGCACCTCGCCCTCGCCGACTATGCCGGCGTCCGCGAGAACGCACTCGGGCCGCAGGCCTGGCAGCAACTCTGGGCAGGGCGCGCCGCGGACGCCGAAGCGATCCAGCCCGGCCTCGCGGCTGAGGTGGAAGCCTGCTTCACGCGCATCCGTGCGGCCCGCGCCTTTTCCGGCGCGCTGCCGCGCGGCACGATCCATGCCGACCTCTTTCCGGATAACGCCTTCTTCCTGGGTGAGCGGTTCTCAGGCGCCATCGACTTCTATTTCGCCTGCACCGACGCGCTCGCCTATGACCTCGCCGTCTGCCTCAATGCCTGGGCGTTCGAGGAGGGGAATACGGCAGGGGCCAGGCGGCTCGAATACAATTTCTCCAAGGGCGCCGCCCTGATCGCTGGCTACCAGTCCGTCCGGCCGCTGGAGGCCGCCGAACTTGAGGCCCTGCCCGCGCTCTGTCTCGGCGCCGCCATGCGCTTCTTCCTGACACGGCTGGCGGATTGGTCGGCCACGCCCGCCGGCGCCCTTGTCCGGCCCAAGAACCCCCTTGAATATGCCGCGCGCCTCGCTTTCCATATCCAGATGGAGCGCGCCGAAGGCTACGGCGCTTGATCTGGAGGACGCTAGGGCTTTAGCAATGACTGCCTCAGAACAGACCCCAGCCTATGCGACCGCACCGAGACCCCGCAGGATCAGACGGGTCAAGCTGGCCCTGTTCCTTTCATCCCTGTCAGCCTGTTTCAGCGTGAGCCTGATTGGACTTCTGGCAATCGTCCTGACAGGTTTGACGGCGGGCCAACCCCCAACGCAAGGCGGCTTTAAGGGCGGCGCGGTGCTGGCCGCACAACTCTCACTCCTCAATTTCATTATCTTTTTCCTGACCGTTCCGGCTGCCGCGGTCGCGCTCGGCGTCTCGATTGCGCAGTTCCCGCGAAGGGGCATCACCGCCAGAAAGGCCTATCTGCGCTGGGGCGCAATCTGGGGCGCGCTTCTGGTCGGCGTCACCAACAGCCTGATCGGCATCATGATGGATCCCGCAGCGGGTCTCGGCGCCCTTATCGTCGGCGGCCTGATCGGCGGGCTGGCGGGCTGTGTCTGCGGCCTCCTCTTCCATGCCATTGTCCGGCCGGCCCGCCAGCTGGCACAGGAAGATATCTCGGTTTTCTGATCCTTAGCCGCCGCTGGCTTGACGCCGCGCCCAAAGCCGCCCACCCCGCAAGGCATGACTGATACAATCGAAATCTGGACCGATGGCGCCTGCAGCGGCAATCCTGGCCCTGGCGGCTGGGGCGCGCTGATCCGCTGGAACGGCCATGAGAAGGAACTCTTCGGGGGCGACCCGGCGACGACCAACAACCGCATGGAAATGCAGGCTGTCATCGAGGCGCTGAACGCGCTGAAGAAGCCCTCAAAAGTCACGCTGAACGTCGATTCCACCTATGTGAAGGACGGCCTGACCAAATGGATCAAGGGCTGGAAGCGCAATGGCTGGAAAACCGCCGACAAGAAGCCGGTGAAGAACCAGGATCTGTGGCTGGCGATGGAAGAGGCCTGCGCGCGCCATGAGATCACCTGGAAATGGGTGAAGGGCCATGCCGGCGACGAGGGCAATGAGCGCGCCGACGCCCTCGCCCGTCAGGGCACGGAAGAAGCCCGCGGCCGCAAATGAAAAGACCCGGCTGCAAAGCCGGGCCTGTTCGAAATATCAGATCGCAGATGCCGGATCAGGCGGCCTGCTCGACATCGCTCGTTTTCTGGCTCGGTCTCGGATCCCGGAGCACATAGCCGCGGCCCCAGACCGTTTCGATATAGTGCTGCCCGCCGGTGGCCTGCTGAAGCTTTTTCCTCAGCTTGCAGATGAAGACGTCGATGATCTTCAGTTCCGGCTCGTCCAGGCCGCCATAGAGGTGGTTGAGGAACATTTCCTTGGTCAGCGTCGTGCCCTTGCGCAGCGAGAGCAGCTCGAACATCGCATACTCCTTGCCCGTCAGGTGTACGCGCTCGCCCTCGACCTCGACCGTCTTGGCGTCAAGATTGACCAGGATTTCGCCGGTGCGGATGACGCTTTCGGCATGGCCCTTGGAGCGGCGGACGATGGCGGTAATCCGCGCAATCAGCTCGTCCTTGTTAAAGGGCTTGGTCAGATAGTCGTCGGCGCCGTAACCAAGCGTCTTGACCTTAGCCTCAATATCCGGGTTCCCGGAAAGGATCATGACCGGCGTGTTGACGCGGCTCATACGGAGCTGTTTCAGCACATCGAAGCCGGTGATATCCGGCAGCGACAGATCCAGGAGGATCATGTCGAATTCATAGACCTTGCCGATGTCGACGCCGTCCTCACCGAGGTCGGTGAGGTAGACATTGAAGCCAGCGGCTTTGAGCATGAGCTCTATCGAGCGTGCTAGTGCCCGGTCATCTTCAATTAGCAGGACGCGCATCGCTCGTCTCCCGAATCATCTTAACCATCAGTAGCCTGATTGGCACATACTGTGAATCCCAGCGTTTACCTTTTTCCACATGAAAGGTTTGCAAGGGGTAAACGCGCACCCTTTACTCCTGAATATTTCTTCACACTTCCCGGCACTGATCAGTTTCCGATCTCTGCTGAGGGTTGTCCGATCATCACCTGCGCCACGGCAATCACGTCCTGGACAGGCTGTGCATTGGCGTCGATCGACATCAATGTCTTCTGACAGCGGACGGCATCGCGCACCTTGGGATCGCGCATGACGATGCCCGCAAGGCGCGGCCGGAAGCCGAGGAAAGTCTGGCAGGCCCGGGCAATCGCCTCATAGGTCCGCTGGCCGGCGGCGCGTGTGTCCGCCTGGTTGATGCAGATGAGCGGCTCGACCGTCGGGGCATAGCCGCGCAGCACCTTGATAAAGGCATAGGCGTCGGTCATCGAGGACGGATCATCCGTGATCACGATCAGCGCCTTGTCGCCGGAACGGGCCAGCCGCATGCAGTTGGCTTCGATGCCCGCGCCGAGATCGATCACGACATGGTCGTATTGCAGTGCCAGCGCCGAGAGGCCGGCCGCGAGACGGGCGACTTCCTCGGTCGGCAGTTCGGCGAGCGCGCCGGATCCGGAGCGGCCGGGCAGCACATCGAAACCACCATGACCTGCGCCGCCATCAATCGGCGTGACCGCGTCTTCCAGTTCGACCCAGCCGGCCACAACGGCCGCAAGATCCGTTTCCGGCGCGATGCCGAGTTGGACATCGACATTGGCAAGGCCGAGATCGCCGTCGACCAGCAGCACGCGGCGGCCGGTCTGGGCAAGCGATGAGGCAAGCGAGATGGAGACGAAGGTCTTGCCGACCCCGCCCTTCCCGCTGGCAACGGTAATGATGGACGCCGGGGAGACCCGCGGCGGTGGGCGGACTCCAGGGCGGTCCTGCGATCTGCGAAGCGCGAAACTCATGGCTCAGGCTGCTCCTTTAAGGGCGATCACATCGCCGCGGGCGTCTTCCATCAGAAGCGCCGCGAGACGGGAGGGGGCAGCCGGGACAAGCCCGCCGCCAATGAAAGGCGTGATCGCGAGGTGCGAGAAGGCGATGCCGGAAGATGTGAGGGCGGCGATGGCCCCGCCCCGGCGGCGGACGACATCGAGTTTGGTGAGAATGGCGCGGCGCACACCGGCGCGGTAGAAAGCACGGGCGGAGTCGGCGAGGTCTTCGGGATGGCCTTCGGCCGAGATGACGAGCACGGGCTCGGCGCGGATGGCCGCCACCAGATCGCCCAGGCTCGCCAGGTCTTCGCCCTCGAACGGGTTGATGGCCGGCAGGTCGATCACGCAGCGGCGATTGGTCCTGCGCAGGGTACGCAGTTCGGCAAACAGCGCATCCGGTGTCTCGGCGACGCGGATCTGCCCGCGCTCCCGCTCCAGATAGGCCGCGAGCTGTTCGCCGGCGGCAGAGCCGTCAAGGTCAGCCGCCAGCGGCACGATTTCCGCCCGCGCGACAGAGGCGCGGCGTGTAAGTTTGGCAGCGGTCGAGGTGCGCCCATGTCCGGGCGGGCCGACGAGCAGTATGTCGCGGTCGAGCCGCGCCGGGATCGGATCGCAGGTGACCAGCCGGTCAAGGCCTTCAGCCATCGCGTCTTCAGGGCTCGCAAAGCCGCCCGGCAGGCGCCCGGCGCCTTCATTCGCGACACGGTCAGCAAAACGCTGCGGCGCGCCATGCCAGAGCAGCGCATCGCGCACCCTTGCATAGAGCGGATTATCCACACCCCGGCCATGACCCATATTGCGCGCATCGCGCAGGAAGACAGGCTCATTGCCCATCGCGGCCTGGCCGATCCGGTCGGTCGCGGCGCGCACTTCGACCCCGCCATCGACTTCCCGTTCGGACAGGATGACCGCATCCTCTCCCATTTCCGCAAAGATCAACGCCTTGGCAGCTTCCATCGATTCTGCGGCGAACATCTTCATGCGCATGGGCGGCGTCCTCGAAATTACGCGTTGCGGCATGAGGAATGGGCGAACGCCCGCAAGCCGCTATATTCAGATGCGATAGAGCCGCCCAAATAGTTAATTTTCTGCCAACCGGCGTTAGGGTTTACCGGAAATTCACATTACCAGCTGCGATTCCCCCTCAGCAGTCAGGACCGCTTCAGGGCCAGCATTTACAACAGAAAAGGCCAGCCTCATGCAGATCACAGAGATCGCCGCCATCATCGGCCTCAGCCTGGGCGCGCTGATGGGCCTTGGCGCGATGGCCTCGCCGCGCTGGGCCTCCGGCGTGGTGCGGCTGATTGCGGATCCGGCCAAGCCCGGGGGCTATTCGGAGTTTCGCGCCACCTATGGCGGGCTGCTCTTCATGGTGCATGCCGTTGCCCTCGTCATTGTCATCCTGACGCCGCCGGCGGGCTCCGCGCTTGCCGCCCTGCCCGTCGCAGCTGGCTGGCTCGGCGCCGCCTTCGGGCGCACCCTGTCGCTGATCTTCGACCGCGAACAGGTCAAAGGCGCAAAGATCATCCCGATCTGGATGGCGACTGAGGTGGCGCTCGGCCTTGCCATCGGCGCCCCGGTCCTGCACTTGCTGAGCTAGACGCCAGCCACACATCCAACAGAAAGACACGCCCATGCCGGAACGTCGTGAGACGGCCCGCCCCCGCCGGAAACCCACCGGCCCGCGCAAGCCAACCCCCACCCGCACCCCTCCGAGCGATGCGGAATGGAACGAGAGCGGCGAGCGGATCGCCAAATACCTCGCCCGCGCCGGTATCGCCTCGCGCCGCGAGATCGAGCGGATGATCGAGGCGGGCGAGATCACCGTCAACGGCCAGAAGCTGACCTCGCCCGCCTTCAAGGTAACCGGCCGCGAGCTGATCAAGGTCGGCCGCCGCACGGTCACCGCGCCGGAACAGACCCGCCTCTTCCGCTACCACAAGCCCTCGGGCCTCATCACCACGACCAATGACCCTGCTGGCCGGCGCACGATCTTTGACGAGCTGCCGAAGTCCCTGCCCCGCGTCGTAACCGTCGGCCGGCTCGATCTGACGACCGAGGGGCTGCTCCTCCTGACCAATGACGGCGAACTCGCCCGTTTCCTGGAGCTGCCGAAATCCGCCATGGAGCGCACCTACCGGGTCCGCGCCAAGGGCACGGTCACGCAGCTTAAGATCGACGAGCTTGCCAGCGGCATCACCGTCGAGGGCGTTCGCTATCAGCCGATCAAGGCGGTGTTCGACCGCGAGATGGGCGCCAATTCCTGGATGACCGTGACGCTCACCGAGGGCAAGAACCGCGAAGTGCGCAAGGCGATGGAGTCGGTCGGCCTGACCGTGAACCGGCTGATCCGCGTGAGATATGGCCCGTTCGTGCTCGACACGCTGAAACCCGGCCAGGTCGAAGAGATCCCGTCAGACCTGCTCGCGGCCGCGCTGTCGGAACTCGGCCATACGGGCGCTCTGCCAACAAAGGCGCCACCTGCCCCAAAGTCACGCCTTGGCAGGCAGGGGTCTTCCGATAGACTGAAGGGGAAGCGGCGCGATTAGCCGTAAAGCGGACCCAAAGGACGAAAACTTATGTCTGATACGGCTGTTCTGGCAGTACCGCCGGACACGAAGAAAGACCCCTCCCGCACAATGACGGCAGCGGCGGCAGAAACCTGCAACCAGATCGTCACACCGGCTGTCTATGCTGACCAGAAGACGCTCGACGCGGCGTTCAGCAGGCTGCGCGCGGAAGATCCGCTCGCCTGGTGTGAGCCGGAAGCGTTCCGTCCCTTCTGGGCCGCCACCAAGCATGCCGACATCATGGAAGTGTCGCGCCAGAATGCGCTGTTCACGAATGGCCAGCGCGAGATGCTGTCTTATCACGAAGCCGAAAAGGGTGTGTACGCCAAGTTTGGCCAGCCGCATCTTCTCAAGACGCTCGTGCAGCTGGATGACCCGCTGCATTATAAGCTGCGCCACCTGACCCAGGAATGGTTCATGCCGCAGAACGTCAAGAAGCGCGAAGACGCCATCAAGACGATCGCCAAACAATATGTCGACCGGATGGAAGACCTTGGCGGCGAATGCGACTTCCAGCGCGATGTGGCGCTGTATTACCCGCTGCGCGTGATCATGCAGATTCTTGGTGTTCCGGAGACGGACGAACCGATGATGCTGAAACTGACGCAGGAAATCTTCGGCGCTCAGGACGAAGACCTGATGCGCGACAAATCCCTCGCCGAGGAGCGTGATGTCGAGAAGGGCCTCGCCTCGATCCAGGCCACGCTCGCTGAATTCTTCATGTATTTCACCGGCATCACCGCCGACCGCCGCGCCAATCCGAAGGACGATGTCTCGACCGTCATCGCCAATGGCATGATCG
>JBKBVT010000334.1:0-2081 GCA_046289305.1 Hyphomonas sp.
CGTCTCAGCAGAGTTCATTGCGGACGGCCGCGGCACAAAGCTGGTGCTGACCCTGCAGACCGTGGCGGTCGATGGTTCGGATCTGCTCGAGGGCGTCGAAGAAGGCTGGTCGAGCGCGCTGGACCGGCTCGGGGCTCAGTTCGTAGACGCCTGACCGGACGCTTCGGCCGGTTCGCTTGTCTCAGCGCTGGCGCTCGAAAAAGTTCAGAAGGGCCTCCTCAATGGAATAGCCCGGCGGCCTGGACGGCCAGTCGTGGCCGCCCGAAAGGCCGGTCACTGCGACCAGTTCCGATGCGCCATCGCAGCTGCGCCGTGTGATTTCAACGCTGTTTGCGGCGGGTAAGTCGGCGGCGCTGCTACAGGCTTTCATCGCGGCCAGCCGCGCTTCGGCGTCGATAAAGCCGACATGCGGCGCAGTGCGCCAGCGCTCGGCCTTGTCATTCGGGTTGGCATCATAGCTGAGCACATCATCATCAACTGCGTGGTACATGAAGATCGAGGTGCGGGCGGGAATGGCGGGCTGGTCGGCGAAGATCGCGCCGCTGAAGCTGGCTACGGCGCGCGGCGCTGTCTTCATGGCGCCGGCGAGGCGATAGGAAAGCATGGCGCCGTTCGAATGACCAATGAGGAAAATCCGTGTCCGGTCTATGCCGAGGCGCGCATCGAGCGTGTCGATCACCGCGTCGGCATAGGCGGCTTCATTTATCCGCGCACGCGCAGCATAGGCGCAGCAATGGACGGCGTTCCAGGTCCGCAGCTTGTCGCGGTCCCGCCGCGACGACCCGTTCATATAGACGACTGTATAGCCAGCGCCCGTCAATGTACGGGTCAGGTCGCGCGACTTGTTCGTCATCCAGCCCGCACCACCGCCGCCGCCATGGAAGATTAGAACCACCGGGGCGTCTTCAGTGCCGGAGGGTTTGTAGACGATCGCGTCGCGCGCGGTCCTGCCGGCGTTCACGGTGATGGTTTCGGCCTGCGGCAGCGGCGCACGCGCTGGGGAAGCGGTGGCCGCGGACGCAAGCAGAAAGCAGGCGAGGGCAGACGCAAACATAAAGCGCATTGGAACTCCCGGAAACGACACGTTTGAGACTTGAACGCGCGGCGGCCGGGCTTTCCGTTGCGGGTCTGCAGATTATTTTGAAATCAGCCGATCCGCGACTTTGTATCCACGCTCCATCCGACGAGGACTTCGCTATCGGTCTCGATGACCGGGCGCTTGATCAGGGTCGGGTTGCCGAGGAGCAGGCCCTCAAGGCTGACACCATTGGCGCGGGCCTTGTCGGCCTCGGACAGGCCCCGCCAGGTCGTCGAGCTGCGATTGACGAGCTTGTCGCCCACCGCTGCAAGCCAGCGCGGCAGTTTCGCGGCAAGGTCAGCTTCGGCGCGGATGTCCACAAAGTCAGCCGGCTTTCCTTCGGCCTCCAATTCCTTCAGCGCCTTCCTGCAGGTGTCACAATTCTTGAGGCCGTAGAGGGTGCGGGTCATGGGGGATGCCTTCCGGTCAGGGTGTTTCGGTCTGACGGGCAGATATGGGGCGGCGCGCAGGTCTGCAACCAACTCATGGGACCTGTCAGCCAGGCTCACGCCTCAGCCCGGATCGTCCACGAAGATCTCCCCATCGAGATCATCCAGGCGCCGCTGCAGATGCAGGCGCACATCCTGCACAGCTTCATTATAGACCGCAGGGCCGATGTGGGCGGTCATCCGGTCGATCAACTCACCTGCCTGAAAGTCGCTGAGGGGGATATCGAAGTCGCGTGCTGACAGCTTGCGCAATTCATCAACCAGGCGCTGCCGGCGCTCGGGTGACAGGGTGAGCGTCTTCATTCGCGGACCACGCCGACGATCGGTCCCATGTCGAGCCCGGTCTCGTTGCGCTCGAGCGAGGGCACATACACTTTCGATACCGCGCCATCGAGATACAGCGCGTTGGGCGTTCCGAGCCCGTCCCGGAACAGCCGGGCGAAGGAATGGAAATTCACCGGCACTTCGCTGATGACGAAATGGACCTGCCGCCCATCCGCGCTGACGCCGACGCCGTTACGCCGCCGCAGGCTCGTGCCATCCGGGTTGAGGGC
>JBKBVT010000335.1:0-2081 GCA_046289305.1 Hyphomonas sp.
CTCTGTCGAGGTCTGGCTTCGAACCCAGACGACGGGCCAGCCCCTCGGCTTCTCGGTACCGGTACCTGTCATCATCGCCCTGCTGATCGGAACGATCACCATTTCCGCCGTCTTCTGTTACCTGCTCGCCCGGCCGTTTCAGGGCGTGTTCGTGCGTTTGACGAACTATATGGTGGCGACGCGCGGCGACAGCGATACGGACCTGCGCAGCATGCAGTTTCCAGAGATGCGGCGGCTGCGCGTGGCAACCACGCGTGCCGTGCGGAAGCTGCGGCGGGAAAATGACGCCCTGCGCAAGATCGCCTACCGCGATGCCCGGACCGGCCTGCCGAACGCCATCGCGGCCGAAAAGCGAATCGCTGACACGCTGCCGCTCGCCAGTTTCGAGCGGCCGGCGGCCTTCATTCTGCTCGACATCGACCGCTTCGCACATCTCGTAGAGCAGGTGGGCAGCGGACATGGCGAATCGATGATCTATTCCGCCGGGCAGCGCATCACCCGCGCGCTCAGCGATGTGCCGGACCCTTCGGCCGCGGCCTTGAGGGGCTCGATGCTGGCGGCCCTCTCAGCCGATCAGTTCATTCTCTATATGCCGGACGCGGCGAGCCGCGAACACGTCATCGCGATCGCGCGGGCCATCCGGAACGCGTTCGCCGAGCCGTTCACGGTTCACGGACGCAATGTGACGATGTCGCTGTCCGGCGGGATCGTCATGGCGCCGGAAGACGCCGATTCGCCGGCCAAGCTGATGCAGAATGCGAAACTGGCGCTGCGGCTGGTGCGCAACGAATCCCAGTCCGGCTTCCGCTTCTTCACCCCGCGACTCACCCGGATCGTGCAGGGGCGCTACCGGTTCGAGGCGGAACTGCGCGACGCGGTCGAGAACCGCGAGTTCAAGGCCGTTTTCCAGCCGAAGATCGATTTTGCGACAGGCCGCATCGTCGGCGCCGAGGCCCTGGCGCGCTGGCGCCGGTCGAATGGCAAGCTGATTTCGCCGGCCGCCTTCATTCCGGTTGCAGAGGAAGCCGGGCTGATCGACGAGATCGGCCGGCAGATCCTCGAGGCCGCCTGTCAGGCCGCCCGCAGCTGGGAGATGGAAGGCCATGACGTCACAGTGGCCGTGAACGTCTCGCCCAGCCAGTTTCAGCGCAGCGACCTGACAGAGATTGTCATGAGCGCGCTGAAGCGCAGCGGGCTCCACCCCCGCCGCCTGGAGCTCGAAATCACCGAAAGCATGGCGGTGTCGGATCCGGCGCGTGTCGCGGAGTTCATCTCGCCGCTCCGTGCGATGGGTACGAAACTGGCCATTGATGATTTCGGCACGGGACACTCCAATCTGGCCATGCTCACCCAACTGCCATTCGATGTCTTCAAGATTGACCGGCAGTTCGTCTCCGCGCTCGAAACCGACCGGCAGGCGCCCGCGATCGTCGAGATGATCCTGGCCATGGCTGAAACGCTGGGGCTCAAGACTGTGGCCGAGGGCGTCGAGACGACACGGCAGGCCGACTTCCTGCGCCGGCGCGGCTGCACGATGGCGCAGGGCTTCCTTTACAGTCCAGGCCTGCCGGATCAGGCTTTCATTGAATTGCTCAGGGCATGGAAACCGCTTGGCGCCAATGATGAGGGCCGGGGCGAACTGGCTCAGGCGCCGCGCGAATAGGCGCCAACTTCAGCGCCGGCCAGGAACGTCGTCCCTATCAACCTGTATCCCGCCCTCTGAGCGACACGGACGGATGCAGCATTGTCCGGCTCGATGATACAGCAGCTCGGTTGTGGCCGCGACGTGTCGAGCCATTGGTGAATGGCGTGAACCGCTTCACTTGCGATTCCGCGTCCCCAGGTTTCCGGCGCAAAAGCCCAGCCGGCTTCCGGTCCGGAGACCAATTCATCGTTCAGGCCGCGCTGGAAATCGGCAAAGCCAGCTTCGCCGAGGAAGGCGCCGGTCTGCCGGTCTGTGACTACCCAATAGCCGAAGCCTTTCAGCGCCCACAGACCGGCGCCGCGCAGCAGGGCAAACCAGGCATCCTGACGCGAGCGGGGCTTGCCCCCGATGAACCGGGTGACGTCCGCACTTGCCC
>JBKBVT010000336.1:0-1764 GCA_046289305.1 Hyphomonas sp.
CTCATAAATACACCCCGATGCGGCGCAGCGCGGCGGTATCTAGCAGTCCGGTTTCAACCATTTCCCGTGCAAGGCTCATTTTGATTGCCGAAGACGGGACGTATTTCCCGGCCTTCACAGCAGACGCCCAGTGCATGGCGAGCGGGCTGGCCTTCCGCGCTGCGGTCGGCTGCGGATCCCACCGCCTTTGCTCCAGCCACAGATCGGACGAGATCCGGTACTGCATGGGCGTATGCAGGTTCTCATCCTTGTACCGCTCAGCAGCCCAGATCACAGCGTCCGCTGCGATGCCCTCATCTTCCAAAGCATTCCACGCAAGCAGCGTGCGATCCCGGTTGAGTGGGCGGGGGTGAGCCCTCCAGAAGCGCTGGAAATCCTCATCAACCTGCCCGGTCTCTTCCGGCGCCTCGCCTCGCGTGTGTGCGCGCGCGGGTTTAATTACTTTTTCTTTTACAAGGTTAGTGTCGGAATTTCCGACACGGCTTTCCGCGTTTTTCCGACACGGCTCTGCCGGTTTTTCCGACACGGCTCCGGGGGGCTGTGTCGGAATTTCCGACACGGAATTCCCGGCCTTTTCAGAGGCCGTTTCGCCACCATCGGCCAGCTCGAAATCGCCCTCAAAGGCGAGCTTGTAGCGGGTCGGGCGCTGGCGCTTGGTCTGCGGATCGACCGACCGGACACGGCGGATCAGCTTGCGATCCTCAAGGAGCTTGAGCTGCGCGTTCACCGTGTCCCGGTTCACCTCGCAGACATCAGACAGAAAGGCCTGTGTGGGGAAGCACCCATGCACTGGGTTGTGGCAGTCCGCTAGGGCTAGAAGGATGATCTTGGCCGAGGGCTTCAGCCCGCGCTGCTGGAAGGCCCAGTTGGTCGCAATATGGCTCATAGCGCCACCATGCGAGCGCAGCCCACTTTCACGATACGTTCGTGAAACGTCTGTGGGCTGCGTTTGATTTTATGTACTTGTTTTGTAGCCTTTTCGACTAAACGCAAAGTCCCCCGGCGGTCGCGGGACGCAATAACGCGCCCGAAGGATCAGTCGGCCATCAACCGGCTGATGATGACGGTGACCTCGGGCTTCTTGCCGATTTCCTCCATTGACACCTGACGCGTGATCTTGCGGATCGCCTCGTCCATCTTGCCGTCGTCGCGCACGGTGCGGGCATCGGCGCGCTCAAGGAACTCGGAAATCTCGCCCTCGATGTGACGGCCCAGATCCTCGCCGCCGCGCGTCTGCCCGGCCAGCCCCATCAGTTCGACCCAGGCATCGGGCAGCGCCTTGTCATCCTCGTCCACGATGACGCTGACCATGGCGTGACCGTTCAGCGCCATGCGGATGCGGTCGCGCACGATCCCGTCCATCGAGCCGATCAGCTGCGTGCCGTCCAGATACAGCCTGCCGGTCTCGACCTGATCGACGACACGGGGGCGGTCGCCGGTCAGCTCCAGCATGGTGCCGTTCACCGCGATTTCCGCGGCGATGCCCTTGCCGCGCGCCAGCTTGGCATGCTCGCGCAGATGCAGGTGCTCGCCATGCATCGGGATCACGATCTGCGGTTTCAGCAGGTCGTGCATCGCCTCGATATCGGGGCGGTTGGCATGGCCCGAGACATGGTACAGCCCGTCATGGGCGTCGAACACATCGACCCCCAATTCGCTCAGCGCGTTCTGAATCCGCCCGACCGAGCGCTCGTTGCCCGGAATAGTGGTCGAGCTGAACAGAAAGCTGTCACCCTCTTTCAGTGACATGCCCAGATAGCGGCC
>JBKBVT010000336.1:1773-2073 GCA_046289305.1 Hyphomonas sp.
TTACCTGGACGCTCCCCCCCTCTAGCCGCGACAGCCCACCATCGCGCCCCGGCGCCTGCGGCGCGCGGCCCCCCCGCCGCTCGCCCTGACTGACGGTCACGATCAGCATGACCTCGCCACGCGGCAGGCGGGCAGCGTCGTCGGGGCCGATCGTTTCGGGGAAATCGGTCAGCACGCCGGTCTCGGTGCCAACCGCCACCATGCGCCGCATGGCACGGCCCAGCAGACAGACCTTGCGCCCCGAGGCGCGCGCCGCATCCGCCAGCGTCTTCAGCCGCGCGATGTTGCTGGCAAACGTCG
>JBKBVT010000337.1:0-2071 GCA_046289305.1 Hyphomonas sp.
GGCACTGGGCGCCCACCTGCTGAAAAAAGCCAACTGATCGCCCACATTCTTTGCACTCCGCCATGGCACCCTTCTTTTTTTGTAGATGTAGAAACGGGCATCGCTTCCCTACCGGTCGACCGGTCCGATGATATGCCTACCCCCGCGGGCTTTGAGTCCGATCCCCGCGTTCGCTTCTATACCGGTATGCTTGCCGTCACACTGGAACTCGAACCGCTGGGGTCGATCACCTCCATCCCTCTCATGGAAATCCGAGGCTAGCCCAGTCTTTCAGCCAGATCAGAACCCTAGAGGGACGACGAGACAATTGCGATTACGCCCAGGAGGGCTCACCGCCCAGCAACGCTGAAAGCCGTTCGTTCGACAACGTCTCCTGTCTTAACGCAGCCAGGAAGGTCGCGAAGGCCATGACAGAGGTGGTCCCGGTTTTTCGACCAGTTCTGTGCCGCGCAGCGCTCTGGCTTGAGGTTTACATCATGCGGCAAGTTTCAGGTCTGGTCCGCGGGTAGCATAGACCTCGGCCGGGGTCAGCAGTCCGTGGGATGAGTGGGGGCGCGTTTCATTGTAATAGCGGATCCACGCGCCGATGTCCGCTCGAGCTGCGGACCCAGTCTCGAACGCGTTGAGGTAGACGCATTCGTATTTCAGCGACCGCCACAGCCGTTCGATCATGCGATTGTCGATCCACCGGCCGCGCCCGTCCATCGAGATCCTGACCTTGGCGTCCTTCAGGACATCGGTGAAATCCGCGCTGGTGAACTGGCTGCCCTGGTCGCTGTTGAAAATCTCCGGCGGGCCGTATTTTTCCAGCGCCTCCTTCAGGGCCTCGACACAGAACCCGGCATCCATGGTATTCGACAGTCGCCAACTCAGCACCTTGCGGCTGTGCCAGTCCATGACGGCCACCAGATAGAGAAATCCGCGGTGCATGCGGATATACGTGATGTCGGTGCACCAGACCTGGTTGGGCCGGGTGATCGCCAAGTCTCTGAGAAGATATGGGTAAATCTTGTGCGCGGGGTTCTTCTGGCTGGTCTTTGGCTCCTGGTAGATCGGCACCAGACGCATCAGCCGCATCAATCGCCGCACACGATGTCGACCGCATGTGTGCCCTGCGCGTTGCATGTGCCGGGCCATCTGCCGCGACCCGTACCAAGGCGTGTCCAAGAATTGGCGGTCGATGATAGCCATGAACGCCAGGTTCTCGGCACTTTCGCCGCGTGGCTGGTAGTACAGCGTGGAACGGGTCAGCGACAGCAGGCTGCATTGCCGCCGCACGCTGAGCCTGGGATGATCCTGCTTCACCGCTTTTTGCCTCCAGTGCCGAGGATGAGACTGGAGGCATCCGCCAAAAAATCCCGTTCCACCACCAGCTGGCCGATCTTGGCGTGCAGCTTCTCGACCTCACCCGCGGAAATCAGCGGTTCTACTGCCGGTTTGGCGTCAAAGGACGCCGCCATGTTCGCAATCGCCTGCCGTTTCCAGCCGTTGATCATCGTCGGATGCACGGCGTACTTTTTCGACAGCTCCGCCGTCGTCAGTTCCTCGCGGATCGCCTCCAAGGCAACCTTCGCCTTGAACTCAGCCGTATAACGCTTCTGTTTCGTCATCTTCACGTCGGTCCTTCGTCAGTCGCCAGAGCTTAGCAACTGGTCCGAAATCCCGCGACCACCTCTATATATGCATGCTGATCCTCCCCGATTGCATACGATAATAGCTTTCTTAGCGTACTTTCACCCTCGATCAAGCTTTATTGCATACGATAGGACTTTCCCCTAGGATCGCGATGAAGATCAAACCGCCCGAGGGACCCATGGCAAAACCCAGTACTCTTGCTGAAACGGCAACCGACAAGGTCTATGCATTTGTTCGCGACCGGATTTTGGCAGGGGGCTACGGCTCCAGCACCCGCCTTGGCGAGGCCGCCTTGGCCGAGGAACTGGGCGTCAGCCGGACACCGGTGCGCGAGGCGATGCGCAAGCTGGCCTCGGACGGCTATATCGAATTACGCCCTCATATCGGGGCGATCGTGCGCCCGTGGAACCCCGAAGAGGTTCAGTCCAGCTTTCTG
>JBKBVT010000338.1:0-2061 GCA_046289305.1 Hyphomonas sp.
ACATGCAGTTCCACACCCGTCGCTTCGCGGAAGGCGTAGATCTGCGCCAGCACCTCGCCGCGATCTTCAACGTCATGGAAGATGCTGAACCTGACCTGAAAGCCGGTGTGCAGCACCAGAAGGTCCAGGAGGCTGGCCAAGGCCGCAGTGCCGGGCTGTTCGGCGATCACCACGTCAATGGAGCCATCGGTCTGGGTCAGGCCAAGCACAAGGTTGTTCCATGCCGCCCTTGGCCCCGGCGCAGGAAACTCCAGCGCGGAATTCGCTGACACCGTTGAGGCCAAGCATGCCATCATGATCGCAGCAATTGTCCCACGCACGGCTCAGCTCTACGACAAGAGTTGGATACGGGCAGCGCAGGCGTGCAGCAGCCTCGCTTCGGGATCGTAGGTGAACCCCTCGAAGTCCTGACAGATCATATCGTATTCGGTCGTCTCGAAATTCTGAGCCGCGCGGTCACCATCGGTCGTGACCCGGAAGCGAACCGGGCATTCCGTCATGCCACACCAGCTGCCGACCAGAACCGAGAACGTTACCGTGCCGCCCTGCACCGCAAATTTCGCATGACGAATTGAGGACTGAACGTCCGATCCGCCCTCGGCGACCTCTGCCGGGGACCAGAGGCCCGTCGGATCGCGCATCTGGCCGATGTCCGTCACCTCGAAGGGCACGGGTAGCAGTGGCCCGGCGGCGAGCGGTAGAGACAGAGCGACAGACGCCGCAAGACCTGTGATCACGAAAAGCCGTATCATGCTGATGCCTCCTCCAGTTCACGCTCGATCCGGGCGCGCAGCGCATCATTGCGGCCATTGATTGCGCGCCGCCCCCTTTCGGGCAGCCACCATGACAGGTAGAGCGCCACGCCATAGAACAGCTTCGGACCATTCTGTTGCCAGATCGTTTTTCGCGCCCACGGATCACCGAACACAGCCACGGTTATGAACCAAGTGATGCAGAACAAGATGATGCCCACACCGACCATCGACATGATGTGCCGGCGGTTGACCGGCAGATCGGCCATGGACGGCGCGTATCGAGTTTGCCCGGTGGTGAGGTTCCGCATGGACAGCAGCCGGCTCTTTGCCGGATCGACAACGATCGCGACCTCATGTCCGACCCGGCAATCTGCGACGGTGATATCGCAGAAACGAAGCTCCTTCCCTTCGGCATCGGAAATCCACACTTCGGGCACCGAGTTGATGTCCGTGTAACCGTTCGGCCCGCTGATCGTCGTGCTTGTCACCCGGTCGGCGACCGAAACCACCCGACCGCGGCAGACCACCAGCGGACGCTGATCAATCCGGGGGCTGCCGGTGTTCGCCCCGGCGTGAGGCCAGACTGCTGACTTGTTCATTCTGTGCTATCCCGCCGCGCTTCCTGCCCTCGCTCGGAGACTGAGGGAATACAAATCGTTTTACCCCCATTTTGGCGGCAATCCTATAACGGGAGGAGCTGAACCTGTCGTTTTGTCCGGCAGACGGCTATTGGCTGGCAGCGTTCACTCAGATGCTTATCGTAGTTTCCTGAAGGCGCTTGTCGCTCTTCGGAACGAGAGGCGCATATCGCAGGCCGAGCTGGCCGCAAGGTTGCGCAAGCTGCCGTCTTTCGTCGGAAAGTATGAACTGGGCGAGCGACGGCTGGATGTGATCGAGCTGATGGTAATCCTGCGCGAGTTGGATGCCGATCTCGACACGTTCTGGGCAGGAGCCGCTATCGTGTTACCAGAGCAGATTTAATTGCATATTTAACCTTGCAAAACAGGAATAATACTCCATAAATGCATGGATGATAATTGATCGCCGCATAGCTGACGAACTGAAGAACCTGCTGGAGGACAGCCCCGCAGTCGCACTGCTGGGGCCACGACAGGTCGGGAAAACCACGCTGGCGCACGAGCTTGGCGAGGGGCGGCCTTCGCTGTATCTCGACCTCGAATCCGATGCCGACCGGGCAAAGCTGTCGGACCCGGAACTTTACCTTTCCTCGCATGAAGACAAGCTGGTCATTCTTGACGAGGTTCAGCGCATGCCGGACCTGTTTCAGAACCTGCGTGGCCTGATC
>JBKBVT010000339.1:0-2059 GCA_046289305.1 Hyphomonas sp.
CCTGTCGCATTACCTGTTCCGGGACCGCTACGGGCGGCCCGGCAAAGGGAACGACAAAGGCAACGCGGAGGGCCTGGTCGGCTATTCGCGCCGCAACTTCATGGTGCCGATCCCGCGGTTCGCGACCTGGGACGCGTTCAACGCCCATCTGGAGGAGCAGTGCCGCCGCCGTCAGACGGATGTCCTGCGCGGCCAGTCCGAGACCATTGCGAACCGGCTCGTGCGGGATCTGGCTGCGATGTCCGACCTGCCGGCGGCGCCCTTTGACGCCTGCGATCAGACCACCGGGCGGGTTACCTCACAGGCGCTGGTGCGCTACAAGACGAACGATTACTCGGTGCCCGTGGCCTACGGTCACCGCGATGTCTGGATCCGGGGCTATGTCGGCACGGTCGTGATCGGCTGCGGCGGTGCGGTCATCGCAAGGCACCCGCGCTGCTACGATCGCGAGGACATGGTCTTCGATCCGATCCATTACCTTCCGCTGATCGAGAAGAAGATCAATGCTCTCGACCAAGCGGCACCCCTGGCCGAGTGGAACCTGCCGCCCGAATTCGCCACCCTGCGCCGCCTGATGGAGGCGCGCATGCAGAAGACGGGGCGGCGCGATCGAGCCATTGTCCGCCATTGGTCCGAGGACAATGGCGAGGGTCCAGGTCCTGCGCCTGCTGGAAAGCTTCGACATCCACGACCTGCATGCCGCGGTGAAGAAGGCGCTGCAACTCGGCGCGGTCGGCTTCGATGCCGTCAAGCACCTTGTCCTGTGCCAGGTCGAGAAGCGGCCGCCAAAGCTGGACCTCGACGTCTACCCCTACCTGCCGCGCGCCCATGTCGCGACCACCTCGGCTGCGGCCTACATGTGTCTGCTGTCGGAGGATGCGGCATGACCGAAGCGCCGAAGATCCTGCTCGCGCATCACCTGAAGACGCTGAAGCTGCCCACCTTCCTGCGGGAATACGAGAAGCTCGCCCGGCAATGTGCGGCCGAGGGCCAGGACCACATCCAGTTCCTGACCCGCCTGGTCGAACTGGAACTGATCGACCGGGAACGGCGCATGGTCGAGCGCCGGATCAAGGCCGCAAGGTTCCCGGTCACCAAAAGTCTCGACAGCTTCGACTACAAGGCGATCCCCAGGCTCAACAAGATGCAAGTGCTGGAACTGGCCCGCTGCGAATGGATCGACCGGCGCGAGAACGTCATCGCCCTCGGGCCAGTGGCACCGGCAAGACCCATGTCGCCCTCGGGCTCGGGCTGGCAGCCTGCCAGAAGGGCCTGTCGGTCGGCTTCACCACCGCCGCGACGCTGGTCAACGAGTTGATGGAGGCCCGCGACGAACGCCGGCTTCTGCGCCTCCAGAAGCAGATGGCCGCCGTCAAGCTCCCCTCGTCGGGCTTACGCGGCCGCACCTGCGGCCACGGTCCCTCCTCGACATCGACGAACTGGGATTCGTGCCTCTGTCCAAGACCGGCGCCGAATTGCTGTTCGAGTTGATCTCGCAGCGCTACGAACGCGGTGCCACCCTGATCACCAGCAACCTGCCGTTTGACGAATGGCCGTTCGCCATTGTCACTCGGACCAATGGCGTTCCAATGGCTCACCCTTCGGCTCAGAACGCCTCACCGGCGCTCTCCTCGACCGGCTGACCCACCACGTCGTTCTCCGGGCTTACGCCGCGCCACTGGCGCGACGGTCCCTTCGAACCCTCGAGATGAACGGCGACAGCTACCGGCTCGGCCAGAGCCGCGCCTGCAACGCCGAACCCAGCACCTAATCAAGCGAAAACGATTTGGCCCTGCGGGCCAAGGCGCCATGGCACACGCCAGCTATCTGGCGAGCGCGCGTGCCATGGCGCTCGGCCCCGCCACTGGCCTGGTTTTGCGCCGCCCCGTGGCCGGTTTTGTCTCCGCCGTTGACACGGCAGGGACTTCAGGTGCGGCTGTTCCGCTTGAACGGCCGTTGCCCGCTGCCGGTTGCGCCGGGCCACCAGCATGTCGACAAACCGCCGGTAGTCTTCGATGCAGGCAAAATCACGGCTGCCGCGCAAGATCAGCGCCTGCTC
>JBKBVT010000340.1:0-2049 GCA_046289305.1 Hyphomonas sp.
GATGTGGTCGAAGCGCAGGTCGCGCAGTTCGTCCTTGTGGAAGCTGCCTTCGTTGTTCCAGCGGATGTCGGAGTCGATGCCGCGCACGGCGAGGTTCATCTTGGCCAGGCGCCAGGTGGTGTAGTTGCTCTCCTGGCCGTATATGGCGATGTCGCCGATGCGGCCGCCGTGTTCCAGCACGAACTTCTCGCTCTGCACGAACATGCCGCCACTGCCGCAGCAGGGATCGTAGACGCGGCCCTGGTAGGGTTCGAGCATCTGCACCAGCACCTGCACCACCGAGCGCGGGGTGTAGAACTCGCCGCCGCGCTTGCCTTCGGCACCGGCGAACTGGCTGAGGAAGTATTCGTAGACGCGGCCAAGAATGTCCTTGGACTTGTCGCCGCCCTCGTTCATGGCGATGCCGGAAATCAGGTCGATCAGCTCACCCAGCATCACTTTGTTGAGCGCCGGTCGGGCGTAGTCCTTGGGCAGCACGCCTTTGAGGGATTCGTTGTCCTTTTCGATGGCGCGCATGGCGTCGTCGATCAGGGTGCCGATCTCGGGGCGGCGGGCATTGGCCTTGAGGTGCGACCAGCGCGCGTCCTTGGGCACCCAGAACACGTTGTCGGCGAGGTATTCGTCCTTGTCCTCGGCGGCACGCGGGTCTTCGGCCAGCAGCGCGGCGTGGCGGGCTTCGAAGGCATCGGAGATGTACTTGAGGAAGATCAGGCCCAGGGCGACGTGCTTGTAGTCGCTCGGTTCCATGTTGCCGCGCAGCTTGTCGGCGGCCTTGAAGAGCTCGGCTTCGAAGCCGAGGTTGCCACCGTTTTTCTTGTCTTTGCCGTTGGCCATGTGTCGATCCTGTTGTTCTTTTTTCCGGGTGGCGCGGAGCGGGTCAGTCCAGGACCACGAGAAATTCGGTGGCCAGCGCCTCCGGGCGCACGGCGCGGGTGTCCGGGCTGCGGTGCAGCTTGACCAATCCGTAACCCTCAAGATTGCGCAGCGTGCGCGACAGATTGCTGGCCGCGCGGCCGGAGAGTTCAGCCAGTTCCAGTACCGTGCGCGGCTGCTTCTCCTGCATCAGGCGCAGCAGGGCCCGGTTCTCGTCCGACAGCACACCGGCCAGCTGGCGCCATGAGGTGAACCAGACCGTGGGCGTGGGCGCTTCGCTGTGGCTGGAAGCCTGGCGGGCCCGTTTATTCTGGGGCTGATTTGGGCGGATGCCGACGACCGTGCGCATGAATGCTCTCCCCGTGTTTGAGCATGATGCTATCACGCGAGCATCATATCGGACAGGTGCAGCTTCAAGTTTCTGGCCGGGTGCAAACCGCAAACCCTGCAAACCTCGGTTTGCACCCTGACGGTGGCGAAGCGCCGCGCTCGGGCCCCCCGTATGGCGTTTTGACGAGGAAGGACCCATTTCGCCTGGGGCAGTCAGTCCTTCTGCGCGGGCGCGCCGGACTTTACTCGCTGCCGAAGCGAGGCAAAGTACGCAACACCTGCCGGAGAAGCGGCGGGAGAGGCTGCGCCTGTCATCAGCGCTTGCCGCAGTGCCAGCCGGTCTGCAGCGCGCCGAGTGGATGACGCTGCCGGGTCAGGACGCTTCATCATCGGGCCGAAACAGTGCGGGCAAATCACGAGCGCCGTGCAGGATGCGGATCACGGTCACCGCGTCGGCCGACGCCTCGAAGAAGATGACGTAGTGCCCGTGCGGGCAGGAACGGATGCCCTCGCCGAGTTCTGGCCGCATGCGGTAGCCGGGCGGATTGAGTGCAATGCGTTCGCATTGCTGCCGAAGCTCCCGGATGAAGCTGAGCGCGCGATGGGGGTTGTCAGCGGCGATGTAGTCGGCAATGGATTCGAGGTCCTGCTCGGCCAGCGGCGCAAAGAACAACCGCATCAACGGCTCTGGCCGGTGTACTTGGCTTCGAGGCGGTCGAACACGGCGTAGGCAGGCTTGGGCTCGCCGCTGGCACGCCCGGCCGCGATCTCGGCACGCAGCGCTTCAAGCTCCAGCTGCCGACGCTGTTCGCTCTCTTCCAGCAGACGCAGCCCCGCGCGAACCAC
>JBKBVT010000341.1:0-2032 GCA_046289305.1 Hyphomonas sp.
TTGGCCTTCAGCTTGTAGAACGTCGCTGGGCTGAGCCCATGCTTCCGGCACAGATCGGCCGTCGGCAGTCCGGCCTCCTGTTCTTTGATCATCCCGATAATCTGCGCTTCGGTGAACCGGCTTTTCCTCATGTCGTCTGCTCCTTAAGGGTGGCAGACTCTACATCAGACCGAGGGAACTTCCGGGGGGCAGGTCAGCGGCCATCCTGGCGCGGATGGGCGCTGTTCTCGATCTCGAAGGACGGCCAGCGAAAGCCGAAACCCTGCACGATCTCAGAGAGTTGGGCGTTGCCCGGCAAGCTCTGGTCAAGGACCGTATCGCTGCGACCAACCGCGAACAGATCGCCGTGAACCCCGTGATCAAGCGCCAGTTGCGGGCCCGCCTGAAGCAGATCGGCGTTCAGCTGAAGGAAATCGATACCGCGATCGCGACCCTGGTCGACTCCGACCCGGGCCTGTCCCGCCGCCGGGACGTTCTGGCTTCCATTCCCGGCATCGGAACCGTCACCGCCATGGCGATCCTGATCGAGATGCCGGAACTCGGCACGCTCGACAACAAACAGGCGGCCAGTCTTGCGGGCCTTGCGCCGATGACGCGCCAGTCCGGCACCTGGTCCGGGCGGGCGCGCATCCGAGGCGGACGCCGCAGCCTGCGCACGGCGCTCTATATGCCAGCCCTCGTGGCGCTGCGCTTCAACCCGGACCTGAAGCAGAAGTATCAGGCTCTCAAGGACGCCGGAAAACCCTCGAAGGTCGCCATCACGGCCATCATGCGCAAACTGCTGGTCCTCGCGAACGCCCTGCTGCGCGATGACCGGAAATGGAACGCAAAAGCCGCTTGATCAACACGGATACTTCGCCGCAGCCACTCTCGTGGCGCGGATGGAAGACGCGTCCCTGGATCAGGCTGTTGTCTGGGACGACGTTGGAACCTTCGACGGTCGCCCGTGGTGCGGCGCGGTGGACATCGTCACTGCGGGCTATCCGTGCCAGCCGTTCTCCGTCGCGGGCAAACGCCGGGGCGCGGACGACCCGCGCCATCTCTGGCCGCATGTCGCCCGCATCATCGGCGAGGTCGAGCCGCCCTTCGTCTTCCTCGAGAACGTCGCCCATCATCTCCGCCTCGGCTTCCCCGAAGTCGCCAGCGGATTGGTCGGCATGGGCTACAAGCTTGCGGCAGGCCTCTTCACGGCGGCGGAAGTCGGCGCGCCCCACAAGCGCGAGCGGCTCTTCATCCTCGCCGTCCGCGAGGGGGACGAGCTGGCCGACCCCACGCGCCTGCTCTGGCACCCGGTCGAGTGGCGGGAACCGGACCGAGCTGCTGCGGCTCTGGCCGACGCCCCGCGCCAGCGCCAACGAGAACCGGCAGACGAAGCCGACGCCGTCGCAGGCAGCGGGCCAGCACGGCATGAACCTCGCGACAACGGCAGCGCAATGGCCGACGCCGCAGATCGACAGCTTTCGCAGTCGGGGTGGCGAGCGGAAGGACGAAAAGGGTCTGGACCGGATGGCGCGGGACTGGCCGACGCCGATGGCGAACGACGGCTGCAAGCCGAGCGCTGGCAACCGCAAGACAGCCGATCTGACCCACGCCAGCCGCATGTGGATGACGCCGACGGCGCGCGATCACAAGGACGGGGCGACGAGCCTCGCGAACACCCCGGTGAACGGCCTGCTTGGCCGCCAGATGGGGTGGATGCCGCCCTTCCTCGACGGCAGCGCCATGTGCCACGCTCGTGGTGCTTGGTTCCACGAGAGGAGAAGGAGGCATCCATGGAAAAGGCTATCATCATCGGCGTCGATCTTGCAAAACACAGCTTTCAACTTCACGGCGCGGCGGCAGACGGGGCGGTCCTGTTCCGCAAGAAGCTCAGCCGACGTAAGCGTCTGGCCTGACTGCTCTGCCGCGTGCTGATGGTGCGGGATAGTGTCCACCAAGGATAGTGGACACTAAGGTGCGGGCGTGGCGCGTCGGACGAGGCGGCTTTGGACGGATGAGGAGAAGCGGTCGATCTGCTTGCAGACGACTGCGC
>JBKBVT010000342.1:0-2022 GCA_046289305.1 Hyphomonas sp.
GACGCCGAAGCGTTGGGCCAGCAGGGCCGCAGGCGTGCCCCCGGAGTGGGCTTCGATGATCTGGCGGCGTTCGTCGTCGGTCAGTTTGCGGTGGTGGTGCATGTGAAGTTTACGTTCCTATTTCTTGCCAACTTCCTCCAAGTCCCCCGCCTCCCAGCGTCAGCGGAGGCGGATCAGGGGCTTGGAGACATTTCTGAGAAGGCAGGGATTGGGGCTGGTCGCTGGGTTGCAATGCAGAGAGTACGGTGCAGATGACGCGATGCGCGGAGCGGAGAGCGCGGAACGCGGCGCAAAGGACGTGATGCGCGATGCACAGGACGCAGTGCAAAGGACACGGGACGCGATGCAGAAAGCGTGATGCCGGGTGCAATGGACGCGATGCCCTATGCAAACTGCAGAGAACGCGCCGGTCATGCCGCAAGCCCCGCGGCCTTCAGTTGGCTGTCGCTGACCAACTCGGCCGCAATGAGGGCTGCAACCTGCGGCGCGGTGATGTGTTTGCACATGGGGCTGCGGTCGCGAATCCAGCCGACCAGCCGGGCGTGGTGATCCGCTTGCACGGCCTCCGCCGTCTCGCGCTCGGCCTCGAACTTTTCGAGGAAAGGCTGCCAGCGTCGCGACTGGAACCAGTTGTCCGCGAAACAGACCTTGGACCTCGTGAAGCCCTCGCTTTCGATGGCGTAGGCCTGTACGGCGCGCAGCAGGTCGTCGGGGTCGACACCCTCCTTCACGGCCTCAGCGATCCGGGCAAGGCACGCAGCTTTGCCGCGCTGGCGGTCCTTCGGATAGGCTATCCAGATCTTCTCGAATCTTTCATCCTCCACCGCCACCGCCTCCGCGCGCTTGCGCGTAGGTGGTTTATGGATGGTTTTAGGGTGGTTTGGGGTCCACCGTGGACCCCGTACCCCGTCCACGGTGGACCCCGTACCGGGTTCAGGCTGGACGGGGTCCACTGTGACCCCCGTCCCCTCATCGGGTTCAGCCGTGGATTCCAGCGCCATCACGCGGGCCAGAACGATGCGATAGATCACGGTGAAACCGTTCTTGCAGGGACGGCGTCCGGTCTCGATCAGGATGCCCTCGCGCAGGAAGTCGCTAATCGTGCGCTTCACGGTGCTTTCGCCCAGCTCGGTATGCCGCTGGATCGTGCCCTTGGAGCACCAGATGCCCGAGCCGTCGTCGCTCGCCTTGTCGGCCAGGAACATGATGATCTGCTTGCGCGCGGCACTGCCAAAGCGGCGGTCGGCGCATTCGTTCGCGACACGCCAGCTCATTGCAGGGCCTCGCTACGCCCGAAACCGGCCTCAACTTGTACAGGTTTTGTACAGAAATCCCGTCCGCAGCGCCCGATTTGCCGGGAATTCAAACGGGCGTTTCTGCAGCGCCCTTTGCAAGCCCCTGACAAAACGCCATATTTTACTGGGTTTTTTGGTGACCCCGGCAGGATTCGAACCTGCAACCTGCCCCTTAGGAGGGGGCTGCTCTATCCAGTTGAGCCACGGGACCGCCGCGCACAGGAATAAGCGGCGGAAAGGGCGGCGGCAAGCCTGTTCCATGCGGTATCAGGCAAGCGTCGCGGGGATCAGGCCGCGCAGGGCATTTCCGACGAAGAACGGGCCTTGCCGCAGGTCGTCCACCGTCAGGCTGTGCTCGATGGCCCGCCCCGACCGCAGCAGGTCGGCCCGCAAAACACCGGGCAGCAGGCCGCAGCGTTGCGGCGGTGTCAGCAGCAGGCCCTCGCGTTCCAGAAAAACCGTGGTGATGGTCCCCTCGCACAGGGCGCCGTCGGTGTTCAGCAGCAGGGCCTCGTCGATGCCGGGCGGCAGTTCGGCGCGGGCGGCGTCATAGACCGGCCGGTGCGATGACTTGATCGTCAGCCAAGGATCGGTGGCAACCAGCCTGCGTTTGGACATCGTCACGCGCCAGAGGGCGGCAGCGGGGGGCAGTGGCGCGTGGGTCAGGGTCAGCTCTCCCCGGTGATCGACGGCCAGCCGGGCGCGCAGGACGTTTCCGCACGGCAGC
>JBKBVT010000343.1:0-2020 GCA_046289305.1 Hyphomonas sp.
GCCAGACCGGCAGCCCGCCCGCCAGCTGCGTCACAGCCCCGTCCTTCAGCCGCTGCATCCGCGCGGGCCAGACGGCCTTGTGCGCGCCCTCAAAGATCGCGACCTGGTCAATCCGCGTCGAATTTCCAAACAGTTGCATCGCCATCGCCGCCAGCGCCGCATTCGCCCGCTGATGGTCGCCCGCCAGCGACAGATCCTCCGGCATCGCCTCGATGAAATGCGCCTTCAGCCGGTAAAGCGGGGCGCCAACCTCGGCCGCCTCCGCTGCAATCACTGCATCCACGACCGGATCCTGTATCGCCGTCAGCGCCGGGCGCCCGGCCTTGATGATCCCCGCCTTCTCCCCCGCAATCCCCGCCAGATCGGTCCCCAGGAACTGCGCATGGTCATAATCCACCGGCGTGATCACCGACAGCGCCGGCAGGCCGATCACATTCGTCGCGTCATACCGCCCGCCGAGCCCGACTTCGAGGATCAGGACATCGGCCTCAACCTCGGAGAAAGCCAGCAGCGCCGCCGCCGTGGTCGCCTCGAAATGCGTGATCTGACCGCCTTCAATCGCGGCATAAGTCCGCGCCAGCCAGTCGATCAGCGGCGCATCCTCCACCAGCCTGCCCGCCAGCCGGATCCGCTCATTGAAGCGCACCAGATGCGGCGAGGTGAACACATGAACCTTTAGCCCCGCCGCCTCGGCCATCGCCCGCATGAACGCGCAGGTCGAGCCTTTCCCGTTGGTACCCGCCACATGAATGACCGGCGGCAACCGGTCCTGCGGCCGGCCGAGCCGTTCCAGCGCGCGCTCGATCCGCCCGAGCGACAACTCGATCGTGTCAGGATAGAGCCCTTCGAACCGTTTCAGCGCCGCCGCAAGGGCCGGGGACTCGCCGCTCAATCAGGCTTGCCCTTCGGCTCCGGCGCAGGCGTCGGCGCATGGGTGCGCGGCGCGGTCAGCGTGATGGCCGACCGGTCATCCTTGCGGCGCCCCAGCGGCAGCAGATGGCCCAGCACACGCGCCAGCGTCGCCTTCAGCTTGCGCCGGTCGACCACGATGTCGACCTGGCCTTTCTCGCGCAGGAATTCAGACCGCTGGAAGCCCTTCGGCAGGCTCTCGCGGATCGTCTGCTCGATCACACGCGGGCCGGAGAAGGCAATCATCGCGCCCGGCTCGGCAATATGCACGTCCCCAAGCATCGCATAAGAGGCGGACACACCGCCCGAGGTCGGGTCCGTCAGCACCACCACATAGGGCAGCTTTGCATCGGCGAGATCATTGATCGCCAGCGTCGTGCGCGGCATCTGCATCAGGCTCAGCGTGCCCTCCTGCATCCGCGCGCCGCCAGACGCGGTACACACAACAAAGGCCGACTTGCGGGCCAGCGCCAGCTGCGCAGCCGTAATAAACGCCTCGCCCGCCGCCATGCCGAGCGATCCGCCCATGAAATCAAAGTCCTGAACCAGCACGACCGCCGGCACGCCGCCGATCTTGCCATAGGCAGCGACCATGCAGTCTTCCTGCAGCAGCGGCGCCCCGCCCTCTTCGGTTTCCTTGATGTCGCGATTGGCCACCTTGGTCTTCGCCGCCTTCAGGCGCGCCGGATAAGGCTTGTCATCCTTGAACTTCAGCGGATCGAGCGGCACCTGCGGCAGCGAAATCGGCTCCCAGCGCTCATCATCGAACAGAATGCGGAACCGCATGCGCGGCGAAATGCGTAAGTGCGCGCCCGCCGGCGTCACATACCAGCTCTGTTCCAGGTCGCTGCGATAGATCAGCTCGCCTGACGCCGGACACTTTACCCAGAGGTCATCGGGCGTGTCCTTCTTGGACATCATCGTCTTCAGGCCCGGCGGGGTGACCTTGTTGATCCAGTTCATCTCACGATGTCTCCCGAATTCCGGCCCATATCAGGCATTCCGGACCGGCCCAAGCGCACCGCGCAATTCGCGGGCAAGCCGGCCCATTTCGGGGGCTGTCGTCTCGAAACTTCCAGAAGCATGCGCATCCTGCGCCTTTTCCACAAAA
>JBKBVT010000032.1:0-18011 GCA_046289305.1 Hyphomonas sp.
GCCGCGCCCGCGGACGGGCGGGGACGGCTCCCCGTGCGGCAGGTCCGAGCCTGCCAGTCGCCAGCGCGTCCGGGTCACCATTGAAAACGACATGGTCCGCCATCAGACGTTCGCCAGTCTTGAGCCGCACGCCCGTCACACGCCCCGCAGAGACCAGAATACCGTCCGCCTCCGTATCCGGAATAAACATCGCGCCTTGCGCCTCCGCCGCCCGCAGCAGCGCCGCCGCCAGCGCCGGCATGCCGCCCTCGACCAGCCACACGCCCTCCTGCTCGACATGCGCGATGACCTTCAGCGTCGCCGGCGCCAGATAGGGCGAGGAGCCAACATAGGTCGCATAGCGCGCAAACAGCTGAACGAGGCGGGGATCCTTGAAGTATCGGCGAAGATCCGCCGACAGACTGTTGAAGGGCGACGTCTTCAATAAAGCTTGCGGACGATGAAACCCGATCCGGCGCATCAGGCCGAGCGGCCCGGTCTTCTGCGCCGTCATGAAACTCTCGCGCAGCACGCTGTCCGTCTCCGCCGCATCGCGCGCAAAGCGCAGATAGCCGTCTGCCTCGCCCGCGCCGAACGCCGCCTCGATCGCCGCCGCCGAGGCTGTAACATCCGCAAACAGATCCAGCCGCGTCCCGTCGAGCCAGCCATGGCGCGCCAGGCGCGGCGCCCGTTTCATGACAAGCTCCGTGGCCGGATCAAGCCCGCCTTCTGCCAGCAGCGAATCAACCACCCAGCGCATCGTGCACACAGTCGGCCCGTTGGAAATCAGCTGGCTGGCAACGTTCACTTGCCGCATCTTGCCGCCCGGCCGCGCAAACTTGTCGATCAGCGTCACGCGGTGTCCTGCCCGCGACAGGCGGATCGCGGCGGCGAGCCCGCCGGCGCCCGCGCCGATAATGATCACATGGTCTCGCATCAGGCTTGCGCAATACGTTCTGACAGGGCTTAATGTCAAACTATGTGGACAATGCCGGATGGGGCCCTCTCACAAATGCGCGCTGCGGAATCGGACCTGTCCGAATGCGCGCGCATCATCCGTGAGGGCTCGAAGAGTTTTCATGCCGCCTCGCTCCTGCTGCCGCAGGATGTGCGCGTGGCGGCCCGCGCGCTCTATGCCTTCTGCCGCGTGGCGGATGACAAGGTCGATGACGGGGCGGACCCTTCCGCAGCCTTGAAGCTGCTCACCGCGCGCCTCGACGCCGCCTATGCCGGCCGTCCCTGGGATTCCCCCGTGGACCGGTCCTTCGCTTGGGTGACCGGCGCCTATGCCATTCCGAAAGCCGTGCCGCAGGCACTACTCGAAGGCTTCGCCTGGGACGTGGCCGGGCGGCGGTATGAGACGTTTGACGATCTCGTTGCCTACGCGATCCGCGTTGCCGGTACGGTCGGCGTCATGATGGCGCTCGTCATGGGCGAACGCCGCCCGGAGGTGCTGGCGCGCGCGATGGATCTCGGCATCGGCATGCAGCTCACGAATATTGCCCGCGATATCGGCGAGGATGCCCGCCATGGGCGCTTTTACGTCCCGCAGGCCTGGCTGCGCGAGGCGGGCGTGACGGAAATGGCGCTCGCTTCAGCCGAAACGGCCTGCCCGCGCCACAAGGCACTGACTCGGCGCCTGCTGGCCGAAGCCGAGCGGTTTTATGCGGCCGGAACGGCGGGCATTGCCTTCCTGCCCGCGGGCTGCCGTCCGGCGATCCGGGCGGCTGCGCTCATTTACCGGGACATCGGGCGCAGCATCGTGCGCAACGGCCATGACAGCATCTCCCGCCGGGCCTATGTCACATCGCGCCGCAAGCTGGCGCTGCTCGCCCGGGCGAGTTTCGCCCATGCTGAACAGCTTCCGGCGCAGGCGCTCGCCGTGCCCTCTGGCCGGTTCCTGATCGAAGCCGTCTCCGCCCGTCCGCCGCAGCAGCCATCGCATCCGGCGATGAATGGCGGCTGGCCCTGGGTGATGAACCTGTTCCTCGATCTGGAATCGCGCAGCGTGCCGGCGCGGGACCGCCGCCGCCGTCTCAGGGCGTGATCCATGTTCGGTTTTCACCCCCTCATCGTATTGGAACTGGTGCTGTTCAGCGGCGCCGCCCTCGGCTGGGGCTTTTGGGAATTGCACAGCACCAACAAAGCTATCCGGAAGCGCAAAGCGGAAGAGGCCGCGGCTGCTGAAGCCGCCGACGCCCAGAACGCCGGCTAACCCGGCCGCGCCCGCCGGGGCATCCGGAAGGGCAGCATCAGCTTGACGAGGCTGCTTTCCAGCCGGTCACCGTCCAGGCTTTCATGCACGCCCGCCGCCCGCCGCCCGTCAACATGGGTCTCGATGATCGAGCGGCTGTAGAAGGGCGTATCCTCCAGCGTCCGGGCAATGCGCACGCGGCTGTCAGGCTCTGCGCTCGTTCGCCGCCGGATGCGGAAGACCGGTGAGACGGCAAGCTCTTTCGCCGGCGGCGCGGGCAGAGCGACATGGCTGCCATCCGGCTTGAAGCGCAGCGCCAGCGACGGGCCAGCGCCCTCCCGTTCATCCAGATTGTAGTGCACCAACGTGTCGCCGTCTGGCAGGTGCTGGCGTGACCAATCCCAATAGCGAAACCGGCGCTCGAGCGCCTCCGGCCCGGAATTCGTGTCGAAATAGCCCTCGCCGCGCCAGCGCAGGCGCGGGTCCGAGAACTTGACCTCAATATTGGCGGAAGGGGCGATCGGCCGCCAGAAATGCCGCCCACCACTGTCGATGGCGAAAGGCTTCGGCGGAGGTTCGGCCCGCGGGATGACACGGATCTGCCCGCGCACGGCATAGGGCAGGGGCATGCCATATTCGGCAATATCGATGGTCAGGCCCTGCCCGTCCCATCGCAATTGGCTCGGGCCAATCTTGAACACATCCGGCGCAATCGAGACATCGCCTCGCCCTCGCTCCGTCATCGTCCAGCGGCCGCGGTTTCGGCCATACAGAGCAACATTCAGCGCGCAGTGATTCGCCGGATCCGCCCGCCCCGCCCAGGCATAATAGGGAGAAAACACGCTGCCGATGAAGGCGATGACGGTCAGGGCAAACTCGCCATCATGGCTCATCGCATCGAGATACCACCAGGCATATCCGCCCGGCGGGACGGGGGTATCGAACAGGCCCCGCCCCTCTGCGACTGCATTATTTATGTTGGCCATCTGTGCCCTCCGATGACCAAATGACGTCAATACAAATTGACAGTCAAGAATGACAAGCTACGATGACAATCAGGAGGCCGCCTCATGGATACTGAAGCCCTGATCGAATGGGTCCTGGAACAATCTGTCTGTAGCGCGTTTGGCGCAGATGCGCCGCCCTTATTGGGCAAGGCGGTCCGCCATGCGGTGTTTCCAGGCGGAGCCAGGGTGCGGCCCAGACTTTGCGTCGCCGTTGCGGCGGCCTGCGGCGCGGAAGACTCGCTGCAGATGGCAGCCGGTGCCGGCGCGGCGATCGAGCTGATGCATTGCGCCTCGCTGGTCCATGACGACCTGCCCGCTTTCGATTCGGCCGACACGAGACGCGGCAAGCCGTCCGTCCATGTCGTGTTCGGAGAAGCGCTCGCCGTGCTCGCCGGGGATGCGCTGATCGTGATGGCGTTCGAGACGATGCTGCGCGAATGCGCCCCCATGCCGTCACGCTTCGCCGCGCTGACGCGTATTCTCATCGACGCCACCGGCGCGCCGAACGGCATTGTTGCCGGCCAGGCCTGGGAGAGCGAAGCGAAGATTGATCTCGCCGCCTATCACAAAGCCAAGACCGGCGCGCTGTTTGTGGCCGCCACCCGCGCGGGCGCCGTTGCTGCTGGCGCAGATCCCGCCCCCTGGCGTCTGCTCGGCGCGCGGCTCGGTGAGGCCTATCAGGTCGCCGACGATCTGCGCGATGCGCTGATGGGTGATGAAGCGCTGGGTAAGCCGTCGGGCCAGGACGAGCGCCTCGGCCGTCCGAGCGCCGTCGAGCGCCTCGGCGTCAGCGGCGCGGTCGGCGAACTCAACCGCCTGATCGGGGAGGCATCCGCCTCCATTCCGGATTGCCCCGGCGCCGGATTCCTGCAGGCGCTCGTCGCCGCCCAGGCCGCACGTCTCACCCCCGCCAGCCTGCTGAAGCGGGTCGCCTGATCCGCACTTGTTGAGCCGGGAGGAGGGCGCCCATGTCTCTCATCGACCGGCTGATTGACTGGCGCAACCGCCGGATCGCCAATCCGGGTTTCCAGGCCTTCGCCCTGCGCAATCCCCTGCTGCGGCCCATCGCTCAGCGCAGCGCCGCGCGCAGTTTCGACCTCGTGGCGGGCTTCGTCTATTCGCAAATCCTGTCGGCGGCGGTCGAGACCCAGCTCCTGCAGTCTGCTGCCGACGCGCCGCTGGACGCCGCACATTTCGCCAAGGTTTCCGGTCTCTCGCCAGATGGCGCGGATCGGCTCATCCGGGCCGCCGCCGCGCTTGGCCTTCTCTATCGCCGCAAGGACGGCCGCTACGGCCTCGGCGAAATGGGGGCCGCCCTGCTGGGCAATGCGCCCGTGCTCGCGATGATCCGGCATCACCAGGCGCTCTATTCCGATCTCGCGGGCATCACGCCGCTCCTGAAAGCGCGCAGCCAGGAAACCGAACTTAGCCGCTTCTGGGCCTATCAGACCGATGCCGGCACAGACGATGCCGCCGCCTATTCCCGCCTGATGGCCGAGACGCAGGCGCTGGTCGCCGCAGACATTCTCGCCGCCTACAGCTTCAAACGACACCGCTGCCTGATGGATGTCGGCGGCGGCCTCGGCGGCTTCCTCGAGCGGGCCGGGACGCGCTATCCGCACCTGACCCTGAAGCTCGTCGATCTGCCGCCCGTCACTGCGCTGGCTCAGACCCGGCTGGCCACCACGCCGCTCGCCGCGCGGATGGCGCACTGCCCGATGGATTTTCTATCCGGCGCGCTGCCGGACGGCGCGGACCTGATCACCCTGGTGCGGGTGCTCCACGATCACGACGACGGCCCGGCCCTCGACCTGCTCCGCCGCATCCGCGCCGCGCTGCCCCCCGGCGGGCGGCTGCTGATCGCCGAACCGATGGCCGGCGCGCGCGGGGCCGAGCGGATGGGGGACGGGTATTTCGGTCTCTATCTCTGGGCGATGGGCCAGGGCCGGCCGCGCCGTGCAGATGAAATTGCCGGTCTTCTGAAACAGGCGGGCTTCGAATCTTCCCGCCGCCTGCGTGCCCCCAATCCCCTGCTCGTCAGCGCGATTCTGGCGAAGTGAGCGCACGATTGACCGTGTCCCGCGCCCGAAGAGCGTAAATAAGAATTGACACTCGGCAATGTAAAGCTAGGATTACAGACATGGAAACGGGCGTCATCGAGTCGCAGGGATCAACCCTCGCAAAGTCACCATCGGGGCAGCGAAACATCGCGCAGATGGAAAGCCCTCAGTTTGCCCAGGCCATCGTGTTCAACGGCCAGGGCGCCGCCGACCTCCAGACCCTTCACCTCCTGCCGCGCGAAGCCGGCGACGTGGCCGTCCAGATCCTCTGGTCCGGCGTCAGCACGGGAACCGAACGCCTAATGTGGTCCGGCGACATGCCGCTCTTTCCCGGCATGAGCTATCCGCTCGTCCCCGGCTACGAAGCCGTCGGCCGTATTATTCACGCGCCGGACGCGCCAGAGCGGGAAGGCGAGATCGTCTTCGTCCCCGGCGCGCGCTGCTTCCGCGATGCCGCGGGCCTGTTCGGCGCTTCGGCCTCCCACCTCATCATTCCGGGCGCTAAAGCTCACCGGGTCGATCTTGCAGATCCGCGCGAAGGCATCCTGCTCGCCCTCGCTGCAACAGCCCACCACGCCGTCGCCGGCCATCCGCTGCCGGACCTGATCATCGGCCACGGCGTTGTCGGACGGCTGATTGCGCGCCTTGTCATCGCGCTCGGCGGCGAGGCCCCCACTGTCTGGGAAATCAATCCCGGCCGGATGGAGGGCGACACGGCTTACCGGGTGATTACGCCGCAGGCAGATGACCGCCGCAACTACCGCGCCGTCTGCGATGCCAGCGGTGACGCAAATATCATCGACAAGGTGCTGCCGCATTGCGCGCGCGGCGCCGAGATCATTCTCGCCGGCTTCTATGCCGCGCGCCCGTCTTTTGCCTTTCCGTTGGCCTTCATGCGGGAGATGCGCCTGCGCATCGCCGCCGAATGGTCGCCTGCGGATCTCACCGCCGTCTCGCGCCTCGCCGCAGATGGTACTCTGCCGCTTGGCGGCCTGATAACCCACACCGCCAGCGCCGCAGAAGCCGACGCAGCGTACCGCCAGGCTTTCAGCGATGCAGCCTGCCTCAAAATGATAATTGACTGGAAAATATCCGATGTCTGAAGACCTGAACCTGACGCGCCGTGATGCCGGGACCGACTATGCCGACAGCCTCCGGGCCGAAGCCGCGATCGAGCCCGATCCTGTAAGCACGGGGCCGGTCAAGCGCGACACCCAGATCATCGCGATCTATGGCAAGGGCGGCATCGGCAAGAGCTTCACGCTCGCCAATCTCAGCTGCATGATGGCGGAGCAGGGCAAGCGCGTCCTTCTGATCGGCTGCGATCCAAAATCTGACACGACCTCGCTGTTGTTCGGCGGCAAGGCCTGCCCGACGATCATCGAGACATCTTCCAAGAAGAAACTCGCTGGCGAGGAAGTCACGATCGGCGATGTCTGCTTCAAGCGCAACGGTGTGTTCGCCATGGAGCTTGGCGGGCCCGAAGTTGGCCGCGGCTGCGGCGGACGCGGAATCATCCACGGGTTCGAACTCCTCGAGAAACTCGGCTTCCATGACTGGGATTTCGACTATGTGCTGCTCGACTTCCTGGGCGACGTGGTCTGCGGCGGCTTCGGTCTGCCCATCGCGCGGGACATGTGCCAGAAAGTGATCGTGGTCGGATCAAATGATCTGCAGTCACTTTATGTGGCCAACAATGTTTGCTCCGCAGTCGAATATTTCCGCAAGATGGGCGGCAATGTCGGCGTGGCCGGCATGGTCATCAACCGCGATGACGGGACAGGCGAGGCAGCTGCCTTTGCCAAGTCCGTCGGCATCCCAGTGCTCGCGACCATTCCGGTACACGATGATATCCGCCGCAAGTCCGCCAACTACGAAATCGTCGGCACGGCCGAATCCCAGTGGGGCTCTCTGTTCTCGGAGCTTTCCGAGAATATCGGAACCTCCGTACCCAACCGCCCGAACCCTCTGACCCAGGACGGCCTGCTCGGTCTGTTCTCCTCCAAGGATACTGGCGGCGACATCGTGCTCGAGCCGGCAACCCTGGCTGACATGTGCGGCGCACTCGCCGTCGAGCATCGCACCCTCGAAGTCGTGTACGAGGAGATTTGAGCCTGATGTCCAATAATGGCCGCCTGACACTTCTGGAAAACCGCGAGCGCCGCCCCGCCGCCAAGGCCGCGCTTGCAGCCGAAGCCGCAGCGCCTGTTGCGGAAGCCTCGGGCTGTCATGCCGGCAAGGACGAGCTTCGCGCCGCCGCGGCCGCTGCCGGTCAGAGCGAACTGCTCGATCAGTATGCGAAGGATTATCCGCAAGGGCCGCACGACCAGCCTCAGAGCATGTGTCCGGCCTTCGGCTCCCTGCGCGTCGGCCTGCGCATGCGCCGCACGGCGACGATCCTGTCGGGCTCGGCCTGCTGCGTCTATGGCCTGACCTTCACATCGCATTTCTACGGCGCCAAACGCTCGGTCGGCTATGTGCCGTTCAATTCCGAAACCCTGGTCACCGGCAAACTTTTCGAAGACATCAAGGAAGCCGTCGAGAAGACTGCTGACCCCGAGAAGTATGACACGATCGTTGTCACCAATCTCTGCGTCCCCTCGGCGTCCGGCGTTCCGCTCCGTCTGCTCCCGGACGAAATCAACGGCGTCCGCATCATCGGCATCGATGTCCCAGGCTTCGGTGTGCCGACCCATGCAGAAGCGAAAGACATCCTGGCTGGCGCCATGCTCGCTTATGCCCGCAAGGAGGCGTCTTCGGGCCCCGTGCCGCGCGCCGCCAATGATACGGCGCAGCTCCCCAAGGTCACGCTTCTGGGCGAAATGTTCCCCGCCGATCCGGTCGTTATCGGCCGCCTGCTCGAGCCGCTCGGCCTCGCCGCCGGCGCCGTCGTCCCGACCCGCGAATGGCGCGAGCTTTACACTGCGCTCGACGGCGCTGTCGTCGCCGCGATCCATCCATTCTACACCGCCTCGATCCGCGAATTCGAAGCCGCGGGCCGCCCCATTGTCGGCTCTGCCCCAGTCGGTCTCGACGGAACCGACGCCTGGCTGAAAGCCATTGGCGACGCCGCCAATGTGCCTGCCGCCAAGGTGGACGCCGCCCGCAACATGTTCGGCGCGGCCATTTCAGCCGCCCTCGCCAGCAAGCCCATCCGGGGACGGATTACGCTGTCCGGCTATGAAGGCTCCGAGCTGCTTGTCGCCCGCCTCCTGATCGAGAGCGGCGCGGACGTCCGTTATGTAGGCACCGCATTGCCGCGCACCCGCTGGGCCGATGCAGATCGCGAATGGCTCGAATCCAAAGGCGTTCACATCCAGTTCCGGGCTTCGCTCGAACACGACCTCGCCGCTTTCCACGAATACAAGCCGGACCTTGCCATCGGCACGACCCCCGTCGTGCAGAAAGCGAAAGAGGCGGCCGTTCCGGCGCTCTACTTCACGAACCTCATTTCGGCCCGCCCCCTTATGGGCCCGGCCGGTGCCGGTTCGCTCGCCGATGTGGTCAACGCCGCCATCGCCGGCCAGGCCCGCTTCGATGATATGAAATCCTTCTTCGAGGGCGTCGGCTCCGGTGACACAGCTGGGGTCTGGCGCGGAACGCCGGATACACATCCTCAGTTCCGGGAGCATCAGACGCGTAAACTCGCCGCCCGCGCCAAGCAGGCTGCCAACATCGAGGCGCCCACCGGATGCTGATCCAGGATCATGACAGGGCAGGCGGGTATTGGGGCGCGGTCTACGTGTTCTCCGCCATCAAGGGACTTCAGGTCGTCATCGACGGACCTGTGGGCTGCGAGAATCTTCCCGTCACGTCCGTTCTCCATTACACGGATGCTCTGCCCCCGCATGAGCTGCCGATCGTGGTGACCGGACTTGGCGAGGAAGAACTCGGCCAACATGGCACGGAAACCGCGATGAAGCGCGCCCGGTCCGTCCTCGATCCGGCCCTGCCAGCCGTGGTCGTCACCGGCTCGATTGCCGAGATGATCGGCGGCGGCGTTACACCCGAAGGCTCGAACATCCAGCGCTTCCTGCCGCGCACCATCGATGAAGACCAATGGCAGAGCGCCGACCGCGCGATGCTCTGGCTGTGGACTGAATACGGTCAGACCAAGGGCCGCAGCCCGAAGCCCGCGAAACGCCCCGAAGGCGCGAAGCCGCGCGTGAATATCCTCGGGCCGGCTTACGGCATGTTCAACATGGCCTCGGACCTTGCCGAAATCCGCCGCCTCGTCGAAGGCATCGGCGCCGAGATCAATCTCGTCTTCCCGCTGGCCAGCCACATCTCGGAAGTCCGCCGCCTGGTCGACGCCGATGTGAATGTCTGTATGTACCGGGAATATGGCCGCGCGCTCTGCGAAGCGCTCGATATGCCTTATCTTCAGGCCCCCGTAGGCCTGCATTCCACCACCCGCTTCCTGCGCGCGCTCGGTGAGCTCACGGGCCTTGATCCGGAACCCTTCATTGAAGCCGAAAAGCATTCGACCCTGAAGCCGCTCTGGGATCTGTGGCGCTCCGTCACCCAGGATTTCTTTGCCACCGCAAGCTTCGGCATCGTCGCCAACGACACCCATGCCCGCGGCATCCGGAATTTCCTCGAGACCGATCTCGGCATCCCGTGCGCCTTTTCCTTCACCCGCGTCGCGGGCAAGAAAACCGACAATGACGCCGTCCGCGCCGCCATTCATGCCGGCCCGCCCTTCGTGGTGTTCGGCAGCTTCAACGAGCGGATGTACCTGCAGGAAGCCGGCGGGGCAGGGGTGTTCATTCCCGCCTCCTTCCCCGGTGCGATCATCCGCCGGCATACGGGTACGCCCTTCATGGGTTATTCCGGCGCTACCTATATCGTTCAGGAATACTGCAACGCGCTGTTCGATGCGCTGTTCCATATCCTGCCGCTGTCCACCAACATGGACCGCGCCGAGGCAACGCCCACGCGCGGCCAGGCCGTCCAGATCAGCTGGGACGCGGCCGCCAATCAGCTTCTCGAAGACTGCATCGCGCGCCATTCCGTCCTGACACGGATTTCCGCTGCGAAACGTCTGCGGGATCATGCTGAGGCGCTGGCCTCGCGCGAAAACGGCGGCCGCGTGACGGCCGACCTGGTCGAGCGCAGCCGGCTGGAACTTGAAGGTATGCGGGTCGCCTGATGATGACCATCAGGGCGCCCCACGAAGAACTGAAGATGAGGCGAGAGGAGTCTTAGAACCATGGCCGATATCAGCCAAACAGTCGCGCTGACCCAGCGCGAGCGGGACCGCCGCAACATGCTCATCATGGAGAACCTGATCTATCCGGTTTTCCTTCTATTCGTGCTCGCGGGACGGCTTCTGCCGGGCCGCAGCAAAAACGCTGGGGGACAGCGCCCGCAATCGGCCTTCGCCGAAACATCGGAGCTCACCCACAGCGTTGTACCCTGGTTTTTCGTGTTCCGTTGATCGCTGAAAAAAGATCAGCACACGAAATAAGACTTTTGGCGAACGGACTTGTTTCGGGCGTCAATTGGACCGCAGCAGCAAGCTGCTGTGGTGACTGACGTAGGCCCATGAACGGAGAATGTTAATGGCCGATATTGCAACTGAAAGAACTGGGTCTCTGACAGGTCTAACCGCCTCAGAAGCTCAGGAGTTCCACAAGATCTTCATGATGAGTTTCATACTCTTCACGATCATCGCCATTGTGGCTCACGTGCTCGTATGGTCATGGCGCCCCTGGATCCCCGGACCCGGCGGATACGCGATGATCGAGGATGGGCTCCGCCTTGCGGGCTCGTTCGTAAGCATGAAACTTTAGGAGGACTGAAACATGTGGAGAATTTGGCTTCTCTTTGACCCCCGGCGTGCGCTGGTGGCACTTTCAGTGTTCCTGTTTGTGCTCGCACTGCTGATCCATTTCATCCTGCTCAGCTCACCCCGCTTCAACTGGCTCGGCACTGCGCCGACAGCTGTTGCGGAGCTGATGGTTGAAACCCCGATCCAGCATGCCTGACCATGGCGCAGGGCGGATGGCAGCAAGCCATCCGCCCTGTGCTCCTACCACTGCACCGCAGGCACAGAAAAGCGTGATCCCTGCACGCTTACAAGCAGGGCGCGTTAGAAGAAGGAAACCCTGACATGGCGCTACTCAATTTTGAACGAAAGTACCGGATCCGGGGTGGCACGCTGATTGGCGGCGACCTCTTCGATTTCTGGATCGGCCCGTTTTATGTCGGGTTTTTCGGTATAACGACCGCCTTCTTTGCCTTCCTCGGAACAGCCATGCTGTTTCTGGGCGCATCGATGGGCGACACCTGGAACCCCTGGCTGATCAGTATTGATCCGCCAGCCCTTGAGTATGGACTGCAATTTGCTCCGATGGCGGAAGGTGGGATCTGGCAGATCGTCACGATCTGTGCGATCGGCGCGTTCGCATCCTGGACATTGCGGGAAGTTGAAATCTCCCGAAAACTCGGAATGGGCCTGCACGTGCCCTTCGCGTTCAGCGTCGCCGTGCTCGCCTATGTCACGCTCGTCGTGTTCCGCCCAATGCTGATGGGCGCCTGGGGACATGGTTTCCCCTATGGCATCATGAGCCATCTCGATTGGGTCTCGAACGTCGGCTACGCGTACGGCAACTTCCACTACAATCCGGCCCATATGGTCGCGATCACGTTCTTCTTCACAACGACGCTCGCGCTCGCCCTGCATGGCGGCCTGGTGCTCTCGGCCGTCAACCCCGGCAAAGGCAAGACCGTGAAGACACCGGAGCATGAGAACGCCTTCTTCCGCGATTTCATCGGCTATTCTGTCGGCACCCTCGGCATCCACCGCGTCGGCCTGTTCCTGGCCCTCTCTGCGGGTATCTGGAGTGCCATCTGCATCATCATTTCCGGACCGCTCTATGACGGTTCGTGGGTCGACTGGTGGGATGGTTGGAGAAACCTGTCCATCTGGCGCATTTGAAAGGGCCAATCCAATGGCTGACTATCAGAATATCTTTACCCAGGTGCAGGTCCGCGGTCACATCGACCACGGCGTGGCGGAGGGGCCGGGCGACGAGCCCCGCTACCTCATCACCAGCACCAGCCACCTCTTCGGCCGGATCGGAGACGCCCAGCTCGGGCCAATCTATCTCGGCTGGTCGGGCGTGGCCTCCCTCATCTGCGGCTTCATCGCGATCGAGATCATCGGTCTGCATATGTGGGCCAGTGTCGGCTGGGATCCGATCCGGTTCTTCGGCCAGCTGCCCTGGCTGTCGCTGGACCAACCCCTGCCGGAACACGGGCTCAGCCTGTTCATGCCGCTGAATGAAGGCGGCTGGTGGCTCATGGCCGGCTTCTTCCTGACCTCCGCCATCCTGCTCTGGTGGGTCAGGTCTTACCGCCGCGCGATCCAGCTCGGCATGGGCACGCACATCTGCTGGGGCTTTGCTGCCGCCATCTGGCTGTATCTCGTCTGCGGGTTCATCCGTCCCGTGATGATGGGCAGTTGGGCGGAGGCCGTGCCCTTCGGCATCTTCTCCCACCTCGACTGGACCAACAATCTGTCGCTGCTCTACGGGAACTTCTTCTACAACCCGTTCCACATGCTCTCGATCGTCTTCCTCTATGGCTCCGCCCTGTTGTTCGCCATGCACGGCGCAACCATCCTGGCTGTCGGCCGGTATGGCGGCGAGCGCGAGATCGAGCAGATCACGGATCGCGGCACAGCGTCGGAGCGGGCTGCCCTGTTCTGGAGATGGACCATGGGCTTCAATGCCTCGATGGAATCCATCCACCGCTGGGCCTGGTGGTTTGCCATCCTCTGCCCGATCACGGGCGGCATTGGGGTTCTTCTCACAGGGACGGTTGTTGACAACTGGTTCCTATGGGGCGCCGAAAACGGATTCGCGCGCTTCTGAGTAGCTGGAGCCTCCCAGCTACCTCTTCCCTGCCGGGCCTGTTTTTACAGGCCCGGCTTTTTTATGCGTATAAAGACGGATCGCAGCAGCATCAGATGCGTGACAAGGCTCGCGGCGAGGGGCAGGGCGATTACCCCGCCGGCTGCGCCGCTGAGCGACAGCCGCAGCGCCCCGATCAGCAGCGCGCCGCTGATCAGGAACCAGCCGAGCGGCGCCGTCCAGGCAGACAGCTTCAGCCGGGCGAGAAGGTAAGCGAGCAGGGCAAACTCGGCGCCGATACCGAGGATCACCAGGTCGAGCATCCAGGGCGCCAATGTCATGGCGTCAACCGAACGGCCCGTTGAGAACCACGACCTTGTAGTTCAGCCAGGCGGCATAGCTCACCCAGATCAGATACGGCACCAGCACCAGCGCAGCATTGCGCGAGAAGCGGGCGAGCAGGGCGATCAACATCGCCACCGACAGCCAGAGCATGGCGACTTCCGCCAGCGCCCAGTCGGGCCGGCGCAGGGTGAAGAAGATCCCGCTCCACGCGATATTCAGAAGCGCATTGATGAAGAACAGGCTGATCAGCCAGGCCCGGTCAGCGCTGTTGCGCGCGGCGCGCCATCCGATGACGGCCGCCAGCACGGCGAGTGCATAGATCACCGTCCAGGCGGTGGCAAAGGCCCAGTCCGGCGGGTTCAGGGATGATTTCTCGAGGCCGCGATACCAGCCATCGATGCGCGTCATCGCGCCGCCGGCCATGGCGGTGATCAGCGCGGCCGCCCCGGCAACCAGCAGGGGCCGCCGGAAGCGCTTCGCCGCCTCGCTCACGTTTCTTTCGGCCGCGCTGGCGCGAGGCCCAGGAGGTGCGCCGTATCTTTCAGGAAAATCTTCAGATGCGCCATATGATCCGCCTTGCCGAGGCGCTTGTTGAGATATGCGTCCCAGGTCAGGCGCTGCACATCCTTGTCATTGCACATGGCAACAAAGCCTTCGCGGCGCTTGTCGGAGCGATACCAGAAATGCTGCATGATCCCGAGGATCATGAACACCTGACCATGCGCCTTCATATAGCGTTTGCGGGTCTGGGCGAGGGCGCGGACATTGCCGGTCGCCAGCAGCGTCTCCACCGACAGCGCCGATTCGCGCCCGCCCAGCATGGCATAATAGATGCCCTCGCCAGATGCCGGCGCCACGCAGCCTGCCGAATCGCCGGCAAGGATCACATCGCGCCCATTGTCCCAGCGCTTCAGCGGCTTCAGCGGAATCGGCGCGCCTTCCTTCCGGATGAGCTCTGCGTCCGCGAGGCCCGCCTCTTCGCGCAGCGTTCGGATGGCATCGCGCAACGAGAAGCCTTTGACCGCGCTGCCGACGCCAATGCTGGCCGTGTCGCCATGCGGGAAGATCCAGGCATAGAAATCCGGGGACAGGCGGCCCTGATAGAAGATGTCACAGCGGTTCGGATCAAATCCGTCCTTGCCCACTTCGGGCGAGCGGATGATCTCATGATAGGCGAACACCGATTTCGTCTCGCCCCCGCCAGGGATCGCTTGCGCCGCGACGCGCGACCGCGCCCCGTCCGCCCCGATGACGACACGGGCCCGTACGGTCACTGGCGCCGCCGAATCGTCTTTTGTCTTGTAGCGGATCAGCGCGGTGCCATCGGCGTCCCGCGCAAACTCCGTAAACAGACCGTCGCGGCGTATGGCGCCGGCCTTTTCGGCGCGCCTCCGCAGCCATTCGTCGAAATGCTCGCGGTCGACCATGCCCACCGCGCCCCCTTCAACCGGCATTGTTACCTTGCGGCCCGAGGGCGCGATCATCCGGGCCGCGCGCGCACGCGCCACCAGCAGGTGATCCGGAATATCGAAATCCTCGACCAGCCGGGGCGGGATCGCGCCGCCGCAGGGTTTGATCCGGCCGGACTTGTCGAGCAGCATGACGCGCCGCCCCTTGCGGGCAAGGTCATGCGCCGCCGTCGCGCCGGCAGGGCCGCCGCCGACGATGACGACATCAAAGGTCTCAGTGGGTTGGGTTGGGTGGGTCATCTTCAGTCTCTCCGGTCTGCTGCCAGGAAGTCGCCCGCAGGCAGGATGGGCAGGTGTCTCTTGTCCGCTTCGCTGCGCCCGACATGCAGCGCGAGTAGCGCTGCCAACAGGAACAGAATGCCTTCGGCCGCAAAGACCAGCGAAAACGCCGCCCCAGGGTCAGCCATCGTATAACGCGCCACATCTGCGGCGACGGCGCCAAGTAGGCCGCCAAGGCCAAACGCGATCGCCTGCGACGCGCCCCAGAGGCCCATGCGCGTGCCTTCGCGCGAAGACCGTCCGGCGCTCGCCAGCGTCATCATTGATCCGATTGCAGCCACCGCGAACGCGCCATTGGCAGCGCCCAGCGCCAGCACATTCGCCAGAAGCGGCCAGGCCGCGCCGTAAGTGAACGTGCCCGCCGCGAGTGTGATCAGCGCCGCCGCTGAAGCGATGCATCCGCCCACGGTCCAGTTGCGCATGAAGTCCGCGCGGGATTTACCGATCAGCGTACAGACGAGCGCCGTCACCAGCATGCCCGCCAGCGTGCCCATATTCTGGACGCCCGCAAGCTGCGTCGAAGCGCCGACGCTGTAGCCATAAACAATGCCCGCGAAGGGCTCCATGATCAGGTCCTGCGCGCTGTAGGCGAGCATCGAGACAAACACGAAAATGGTGAAGCGCCGCGCCTGGGTTTCCTGCCAGATTTCCACAATCGCCGCGCGGAACGCGCCCGGCTCAGGTTTCGCCGGTGCAGGCGCGCTCGCGGCCTTGCGGCTCGCCGCAGGTTCCAGCCCATAGAGGGCAAGGGCGGTCAGCGTCACTGCAATCAGGCTCGTGCCCGCCGTGACGAGAAGTAGGCGCTCAAAGGTGAAAGGCTTCAGTAGCTGCCCGCCAATCGTGGCCGTCAGCACAAAGCCGAAAATCATCATGATCCAGACGATCGCCGCTGCCGCTGCCTTGCGCGAGGGCTCTGTCCGGATCGCCAGCAATGCCAGCAAATTCGTGCCCGCCGCGCCGACCCCGGCCCCGATCAGCGTGAAGCCGATCAGCGCGAGGCCAAGCCCCAGCACCAGCGACACGGTCATCAGAGCCGCCGTTGCCGTCGCGAGAATCGCACCCGCCGCGAGCACCGTCATGCCGCCAAGAATCCAGGGCGTCCGCCGCCCGCCAGTGTCCGCGCCATACCCCCAGCGGGGCCGCGACATCTGCACCGCATAATGCAGCCCCACAAGCAGGCCGGGAATCGCCGCCGCGAGCCCAAGCTCAACCACCATCACGCGGTTCAGCGTCGAGGTCATCAGGATGACAATTGCGCCAAGAGATGTCTGGACCAGGCCCAGGCGGACGATGCCCGCCCATCCGAAGTGCCCGGAGGCGGCGCCTGCGCTCATGACGCGGCCGACCAGGGCGCAACCGCAAAGGCGCTGACCAGCATGCCGAGTACGAACAATGTCACGCCCGTGGAGCTGTACCAGATGGCCTTCTCGACCGGGTTGGCGAGGAAGCTGCGCATCAGCCAGACCTGCGCGCCGAGCAGCGCCAGAATGATCGCCGCATGGATCGGCTGGCCGATGATGATCAGCAGAAGGATGACCGCCATCTGCGGCACCGCCATCACCACACAGGCAAGCTTCGCCGCGCCGTTCGCGCCAAGCTGCACGGGCAATGAGCGCACGCCCATCCGGACATCGCCTTCCATCGCCTTGAAGTCGTTCAGCGTCATGATGCCATGCGCGCCCACCGAATAGGCAAAGGCGAGAAACAGGATCAGCGGATGCGGCAGCGCGCCCAGCATCACAGCCGCACCGGTGAACCAGGCGATGCCTTCATACGAAAACCCGACCGCCGCATTGCCCCACCAGCCATTCATCTTGAGTCGCAGCGGCGGCGCGCTGTAGGCCCAGGCGAGAAACACCGCCACGACCGTCGCAAAGAACGCCCAGAAGCCCAGAATGAGTCCCAGGATCAGCGACAGCGTCGACCAGATGATCGCCAGATACAGCCCCCACTGGCCGGGAATACGCCCGGACGGGATGGGCCGGTTCGGCTCATTGATCGCGTCGACATGCCGGTCATACCAGTCATTCACCGCCTGGCTGGACGCACACACCATCGGCCCAGCCAGCAGCATGCCGCCGAGCAGAAGGTGAAGGTTCGGAACGAGCGCCTGGCCGCTCGAGACTGCGCCGCACATGAAGGCCCACATCGCGGCGAACCAGGTGACGGGCTTGAAGAGTTCGAGCACCGCAGAGGCCTGAGGCAGGCGGCGGGACGCGGCAGGGACAGGCGTCTGAGACATACCTGACGGTATGATTGACAGACTAAAGTGTCAATCCGGATTGACGCCCATATAGCCTGAAAAAGCTATTCCTTATCCTCAAAGCCGAACCGGTTCAGCTTGGAGTAAAGCCCCTGCCGGCTGAGACCCAGGATCTCGGCGGCCGAAGCCCGGTTGTCATCGGTCAGGCGCAGCGCCGCCTCGATGCAGAGCCGTTCAATCAGTGTCGTGGAATCGCGCACGATATCCTTCAGCGGCATCCGGCCCACAAGATTGGTCAGATGCTCGACCGAGCGCGGCAATTCCTCGCCAATCGCCGGATCAGCGCTCAGCCGGCGCGCGACATTGCGTATCGAGAAGCCATACAGCGTCCCGCCCGTATCCTGCGTCAGCACGCCGGAGACTTCGATGTCATCCTCGGCGCCAAACCGGTCGCGCAGCACGGTCGCAAAGTTGCGCGCCGCGCCATTTGTGCGAATGGCGGAGAGCAGCACGTTGAGATCCGTCTGCGACCGGCCGAGATATTCGCTCAGCTTCCCGCCCGCCAGCGTCGACGGACCTGAAAGGTGGACCATCTCGGCAAAGGCGCGATTCGCGG
>JBKBVT010000344.1:0-2019 GCA_046289305.1 Hyphomonas sp.
CTCGCGCGTCAGCTGCGGCAGGACCGCGGCGAGCAACATCGTGTTGCCGGCCCCGATCGCCATCAGCGCGAAGAACAAAAGAACGAACGCTCCCCGCCGGTCCGGTCTGGGCTGATCGGGAGGCGGGAGTTGCGAGCCAGCCATCTTCGTCTCATCCGGCGGCGCGCGGGAAATGTCCAGAGGCCCCGCAACGAAAGCCATCAGAGAAAACAAGGCGCGCGTGAACGCCGCCTTAAGGCGCGCCGGGGCAGTGTGGGAGCGATGGCCGGTGATCCGCCGGCGCCGAGAACAAGGATTGCCGTGCTCCAGCTGGCCGGTCTCGTGATTGTCATGCTGCTGATCGGCGGCGGTCTCGTGCTGACCGGCGGGCCGGCCGCGCTGCATGCGCTGCCATTCGAGCTGGCACTGATCGGCGGCGCAGCCATTGGCACCGTGATGCTGGGCAATTCGCCGGAGGTGGCGCGCGAGGCGTTTGCTGGCTTCCTGCGCGCCTTCCGGGGATCACGCTGGAAGAAGGCGGACTATGGCGATCTTTTCGTTCTGACCGGCAGCCTCATGCGCGATGCGCGCCGCCGGGGCTTTGTTGCCATCGAGGCGGATATCGAAGTGCCGGACGAGTCGGCGCTGTTTCGCGCGGCGCCGCGCATTCTCGAAGATGCCCCGGCGCGCAGCCTGATCTGCGATGCGTTCCGGCTGATGGCGCTGGACCTGTCCGATGCGACAAGGGCAGACCAGCGGATGATGGAAGCCATCGACGGGCACCTCGACCGCCGGATGAAGGCCGTTGGCGCGCTGCAGACGCTCGCCGATGCGCTGCCGGCACTCGGGATTGTCGCGGCCGTGCTCGGCATTATTCGAACGATGGGCGCAATTGACCAGGAACCGGCAATTCTAGGCGCGATGATCGGCGCCGCGCTGCTTGGCACCTTCCTGGGCGTGTTCCTCGCCTATGGCTTCGTCGGGCCAATCGCGGCGCGCTATGGCCAGATCGTCGAGGAAGAGGCGTTGTTCCTGGAGACGATCCGGACCGTGATCCGGGGTTTTGCCGAGGGGGCTTCGCCGGCGCTGGCGCTGGAAATGGCACGCACGACCCTGCCACCGGAATTGCAGCCGGAGTCGGTGCGCCCGGTGGCAGCCAATGTCACACCCCTGGCAAGCGCGCGTCGCCCCGCGGCCTGATGCGCGCGTGAATGGCGGCCGGGCCATTTGGCGGCTAGGCTTGGGGCACAGTCAGCAGGAAGTGTGTTCGCATGTCCCGGTTCGATGAACTTGTCGCCATTGTCGATGCCTATCAGGCTCTCGCCGAAGAGAATTATAACCGCATCCGCCGGCTGGCCGAGGATGTTCGTACAGGGCTCTGCAACTATCTGGATGCCGGTGATGGGAACTGCGTGCACCTCGTTCCGCCCGCCGGTGCATTTGAGGCGCGGCCCTATGGCGATCAAGCTTTTTCCATCCCGCCTCGGGGTTTCCGTCCGCTCGGGCCTGTCTCGTTCGGGCTTGCGATACGCATTTCGCGCCGGTCAGACTGGCTGAGACTGACGCTGCACTGCCGGAAGACGGGCGACACCTTCATCGTCCAGATCGAGGAAGGCAGTGGATATGAATTCCACCTGCCCATCCAGGAGGCGGATTCCGAACCGTTTTACGACCATCTCTACAGCCACATGCTGGGCTGGTTTCAGGAAAACATCGAACGCTATGAAGAAGGTGCCTATGGCACGCGGACCATCGGGTTCGACTTCTCGGAGCCTGAGTCCGGAAAAGATCCTGAGTTCTCGGTCCATAGTATGGATTACTGAGCGAGATCTGCGCGCACCCTCAGTCCGTTACTCGAACTCTCCTCTACGGCGAGAATATTTATTTATCTTTTTGTCGCGATTTCCGTCTTGACACGGATTATTCGCCGGCCGCCTGGAGTTCTGCCCCATGAATGCGCAGCCAGGACCGCTGCCGCTTCCAGTCCGGGCCGCAACGGGCGCCGTGCGCCCAGAATTTAGGCGAGTGATTCATCTCGAG
>JBKBVT010000345.1:0-2013 GCA_046289305.1 Hyphomonas sp.
CAGCGGCCCAAGGGTGGCTGGCTTTCATCCATGGCTGGGTTTTCGCCTGCTCATCCCGCCAGATCCCGATCTGGGGATCATCCGGCAGGGCCCGCAGATCGATCCAGCCATCGCTTCCGTCGGTGATCCCCAGTGGTTCCTCGAAATCCTGGACGATCCAGACATGGTTCCTGGCAGCGGGTTCTCCGCGCGCGGCGGCGGCCATGTCCTTTTCGCTCATCGAGGCGGGCAGTTCGGTGAGGCCCCAGAAGATCGCCGGGCGGCCAGGCGCGGCCTCGCGCGCAGTCGTGCAACCCTTGCCGGCAATGCGCACCGGCGCATCGATGTTCACGGCGTTCCAGCCGCGCAGCTGCGTCATCAGATCAGCGAGAGCGAGGGACTTCAGGGCCGGAACAATGTCGGCCTGACGTACGATATCCACGGCCAGGTCGCCCGTCTGCGCGCCGCCGATATAGGTATCGAGTATGGACGCGCCGCCGCAGGGCGTGTCGAGGATCACCAAGCCAAGGTCATGCTGTTCGATAAGCGCGAGCGTCAGCGCGGCCTTCAGGCGCGCGTCTTCCTCGGAATAGCTGCCATGTCCCATGAAGCTGATGAGATCCGCGCCCGCGACCGCATCTGCGAGGGCCATGATGCCGGCATCCGTTGGCGAAAGTTCGGCGGTAGGCTTGAAATAGGCCGCCGCAGGGTTTTGGGCCACTATTTCAGTCGGCACGATCGCGTCAGTGGACGCCGGGGCCAAAGTCTCAGTCGCGCAGCCAGCCAGCACGGCCAGAGCCGTGAGCAATGCCGGACCAAGGCGGTTCATAGGCATGCAGATACCCTCATTCTGCAGAGCTTCCTGCTCATATTTGAGCTTAAAGTTCGTGCCAGCCGGAGCGCAAGGCCGGACTCCTCACAGGCTAGCCGGGCGGCCTGCTTCGCGTGTCCGTCCCATTTCCTGCGCTTCGCCGGTGATCTGGTCGGCCAGGCGTTCGAGATGCGGATAGGAGAAGCTCTCCGTGATAAAGGGCGGCACGCGGTCATGATCGACGGCGACATTCAGAAGCACGGCGAAGAAGACGAGCGCCACGGCCCCGCGGAAAACGCCGAAGACGAGGCCGGCAACATGGTCGAACATGCCGATATCGCCGTCCGTCATGATGGATTTTGACAGGCTCTGCCCGAACCAGGCGACGATGACGTAAACGATCAGGAACGCTGTGACGACCAGGATGATGTCCGGCGCCAGCGGGTGTGTGCCTTCCGGCAGCAGGCCAGCCACCGGGGCAGACAGGAATTTGCGGGCATAATAGGCGGCTGCCAGCGCGCCGATGAAAGCGCCAAGCGTGGCCAGTTCGCGCAGGAAGCCGCGCGCGAATGCCATGATCGCCGAAACGACGATGACGGCGGCAACAATTCCGTCAAAAGCTGAAATGGATTCAAGCATCAAGGCCGTCCGGCGCAAGGAGGTCGACGAGCGCGATAAGCCTTGCAATCGGGCTGACCGTCAAGCCGCTGTCTGCGCCTGCGCTGCTATCGGGCGCAAATGCCTTATGGAAACCGAGCCGGGCGGCTTCCTTGAGGCGCTGGTCCATCCGCGGGGCGGGCCGTACGGCGCCTGAGAGCGCCACTTCGCCAAAGAAAACGCTGCGCTCCGGTACCGGATTGCCCGACAGCGAGGACAGAAGCGCCGCGGCGGCGGCGAGGTCGCCGGCGGGTTCGGTGATCCGGTAGCCGCCCGCGACGGAGAGATAGACATCCATGCCGGCGAGGCTAATGCCGCACCGTGCCTCCAGCACCGCCAGCAACATGGCGAGGCGTCCGGAATCAAAGCCAATCACACTGCGCCGGGGCGTGCCGAACGGGCTCTTGGCGACCAGCGCCTGCACTTCGGCGAGCACCGGCCGCGAGCCCTCCATAGCCGCGAACACCGCCGTGCCGCCGCCAGCTTCGGCTTCAGTCGATAGAAACAGGGCGGAGGGTTCTTTCGCGGGCGTCAGCCCGAGGGCGTGCATTTCAAAGATACCGATC
>JBKBVT010000346.1:0-1992 GCA_046289305.1 Hyphomonas sp.
GTTGGTTCGACCGGACCCGCAGCTGGGAGAAGGGCGAAGCACGCCGCCCCCGCCGCTGGTGGCGGGACGGCGTCGCCATCAACACCGTCTCTGACGGCTACCGGGCCACCATCGAAGCGGTCCTGCGCTTTCCGCCGCTCGGCATCGCCATCGGCCTCGCGCCCGCCATCGCGGGCCTGTTCCTAGTCGGCACGCTGCCCCAGCAATTCTTTCCGCCCACGGAACGCGACCAGTTCCAGCTGGTCCTCAACCTGCCCAGCGGCTCAAACCTCGCCGACACCGAAGACGTCGCGCGCCGCGCCACGGATCTGATCACCGCCTATCCCGGCGTTCGCGCCGTCAACTGGGTACTCGGCGAGCCATCCCCGCGCGTCTATTACAACGCCATCAACGAAACCCGCGGCGTCGAAGGCTTCGCCTCCGGCTGGGTCCAGCTCGATTCGACGAAGCGCACCCGCGAAATCGTTGCGGATGTGCAGGCCCGCCTGCGCGAAGAATTCCCCTCCGCCCGCCTGCTCGCTCTGCCGTTTGAGCAGGGCCCGCCCGCTGACGCCCCTATCGAACTCATCCTGCGCGGACCGGACCTCGAAACGCTCAATGGCCTCGGCGACGAGATCCGCACACTGCTCGGCCAGACCCCCGGCATCACATATTCGGTTGGCTCGCTCGAACTCGGCGCCCCGGTCCTGCGCCTGAAGGCTGATGAAGCGGTTACCGCCATCACCGGCTCCCGCCTCGGGGAACTCGCCGCAACGCTCAGCTCCGAACTGGAAGGCGTCCGCGCCGGCTCCGTCCTCGAAGGCACCGAGGAACTTCCCGTCCGCATGATCGCCTCGGACAACCGCCGCCGCTCCCTAGCTGACCTCCAGTCGAAAACCGTCGGCGGCATGGCCGGCGTCACCGGCACGCCTATCGCTGCCCTCGGCGACATGGAACTCCTGCCCAAGACTGCCGTCATCTCCCGCCGCGACGGCATCCGCACCAACCAGATTCTCGCTTTCCTCGAGCCCTACACGCTGCCCGCGCCCAGCCTCGCGATCTTCCGGGCCGAGCTCGCCGCCAGCAATTTCCAGCTGCCTCCCGGCTATGACATGCTGGTCGGCGGCGAGGCGGAAAACTCCGGCGACGCGGTCGGCAATCTCGGCGCCGTGGGCATCCCGCTGATGCTCGTCATGGCCGGGGCGATCATGTTGGTGTTCAATTCTTTCCGCATGATGCTGCTGATCGTGGCCGCGGGCATCATCTCGGTCTTCTACGCCTTCTTCGGCGTCTGGCTGTTCAATCTGCCCTTCGGCTTCAACGCCATTGTCGGCAGCCTTGGTCTGTTCGGCATTGCCATCAACGGCTCAATCGTCGTGCTCTCGCTGCTCCGGGCAAACGCTGAAGCCATGGCCGATGACATCATCGCCCAGCGCGAAATTGTCGTGGACGCCACACGCCACATCGTCGCCACCACGCTGACCACGATGGGCGGTTTCGTGCCGATCCTGATGTCCGGCGACGCCTTCTGGCTGCCGCTCGCGGCGGGAATCGCCGGCGGCGTCGGCGGATCGGCGCTGGTAGCTCTTTATTTCACGCCCGCCGTGTTCCGGATCATGACGATGAAGCCGGTCCGGCGCCTGTTCGGCTACCGGCCCGTCCGGCCCGCCCTCCCGGCAGAATGAGTGCGAAGCAATTGAAACCCGGCCGCGGCGATGCCATGTTCCCCGCAACCGGCAGGAAAGGTTCCCCTGAGATGATCGAGAATCCGGATATCGGCGCCCCGGCGCCCCCCTGGAAACGCCTGCGCTTTGAAGCCACCGCGGCCGCGACCGAAGAGCCGGCGCTGGCGAGCTATCTCAACACCGCGATCCTCTCCCACGCGACGCTGGGGCAGGCGCTCGCCTTTCACCTCGCCGAAAAACTCGCCGCCCCGGTGATGGGCCCGCAACAGGTTCGCCAGGTCCTCAACGCGGTGTTTGACGCCTCGCCGCAGCTGATCGAGATGGCTGA
>JBKBVT010000347.1:0-1980 GCA_046289305.1 Hyphomonas sp.
TGCCGGCCGAAGACAAGGTCCCGTCCCATAGTCAGCTCTCGGAGCAATATTTCAGCGGCAATGCCCTGATCGGTGCGGGCATCACAGGCGGCGCGGGCACTGCGATCACGGATTTCCGGCTGCATGCGGATGGTTTTTCTCGGATACTTCTCTTCAACCAGAAGATGTCGCCCTGGCATACCGGCCGGATCGTCCAGCGCCTCCTCGAGATCGAGACTTACCGCATCATGGCGATGCTCGCCTTGCCCGTGGCGCAAAGCCTCGTACCGCGCCTGTCGGGATGGGAGAGCGAACTGTCGGAGATTACCGCCGCCATGATCCGCGCCGAAATCGATGATGAGGCGAAGCTCCTCGGCCGTCTGGTGTCATTGGAAGCCGCAATTGAGAAGAGCCATACCGAAACACAGTTTCGTTTCGGCGCGGCCGCTGCATATTACTCGCTTGTCCGTAAGCGGATCGAAGAGCTTCGCGAGGACCGCCTCGCCGAGATGCAGACTTTTCAGGAATTCACCGACCGCCGCCTCGCGCCCGCGATGGAGACCTGTCAGTCCGTGGCGAGCCGCCAGTCCGCCTTGTCGGAACGGGTGGACCGCGCCGCGCAGCTTCTGTCGGCCAAGGTCGACAAGGCGCTGCAAATGCAGAACCGGCAGATACTCGAAAGCATGAACACCCGTGCCGAACTCCAGCTGCGTCTGCAACAGACCGTCGAGGGCCTGTCGGTCGCGGCGATCACCTATTATGTCGTCGGCGTCATCGGCTATCTGGCCGGCGGCCTCGTAGCGCTGGGCGTCGGCATCGATCCCAAGCTGGTCATGGGCATTGCAGTGCCGATTGCGGCAGGCGCGGCGATCCTCGGCGTCCTGCATACACGGCGCGAATTGCGGAAGCGTTCGGCGCAGCCGGCGAGCGAATAGGAAGGAACAGGCTATGGACGGCAGCGCAGGGTTCAATCCCAATGACGGCGGCGGCAGTGATCGCCCCACGGCCATCGTCATCGGTAGCGGTTTCGGCGGCCTCGCGGCGGCCGTACGCCTTGCGGGGAAAGGCTACCGCGTGACGGTCCTCGAACGCCTCGATGCGCCCGGCGGGCGCGCCTCGGTCTACCGGCTGGACGGGTTTACCTTCGATGCCGGGCCGACCATCATAACCGCGCCTCAGATGCTCGAAGACGTGTGGGCCTCTGCGGGCGCGCGGCTATCTGACGATGTCACCATCCTGCCTTGCGATCCCTTTTACCGTATACGGTTCGATGACGGGCAGGAATTCACCTATTCCGGCGACCGCGAAGCGATGCGCGCAGAAATCGCCCGCTTCGATCCGCAGGATGTTGCCGGCTATGATCGCTTCCTGGAAAAGAGCGGCGAGATTTACCGCGTCGCCTTCGAACAGCTCGCCGACAAACCGTTCCATTCGATCCCCTTCACGGCCTCCGCCATGGCGGATCTTGTGCGGCTGGAGGGCTATAAATCCGTCTACGGCATTGTCAGCCGCTACTTCCGCCATCCGCATCTGCGCACGGTGTTCAGCTATCATCCGCTCCTCGTCGGCGGAAACCCGTTCACGACAACCGCCTATTACTGCCTCATCGCGCATCTCGAAGGCCGTTTCGGTGTCCATTATGCCGTGGGCGGAACAGGCGAACTCGTGCGCGGCATGGTCCGCGTTCTGGAAAATGCTGGCGGAACAATGCGTTGCGGCGCCGAAGTCAGCCAGATAACGACGGAGGATGGCCGCGTGACCGGCGTGGAGCTCGCCTCGGGCGAGCGTCTGGAGGCAGACATCGTCGTCTCCAATGCCGACCCCGCCTGGACCTATGGCCGCCTACTCGGCCATCTGCCGCGCAAGCGCTGGACCGACAAGAAGATTGAGAAATCCGATTATTCGATGGGCCTGTTCGTCTGGTATTTCGGCACGAAGCGCCGCTTTGAAGATGTGGGCCATCATACGATCCTGATGGGCCCGCGCTATCGCGGCCTGCTC
>JBKBVT010000348.1:0-1977 GCA_046289305.1 Hyphomonas sp.
CGGGCGCTATGACGGCCTCCTCGCCAACCTCTCCGGCGGCCGCGTCTCTGCCACCGGTATTGGCGGAGTCGTGCGCCCGGATCGGATGGTCCGAGCCAGGAGGGCTATCGCATGAGCCGCGTCACGATCGCCATCCCCTCCAAGGGGCGCCTCAAGGAACAGACCGAAGACTGGCTCGCCGGCCTCGGCCATCCCCTGCGCCAGATCGGCGGGGAACGCGGCTACTCCGCCGAAATCGAAGGTCTTGACGCTGAGGTCCGTCTCCTGTCTGCCCGCGAAATCGCGCAAGGCCTCATCGATGGCAGCCTCGATTTCGGCGTCACCGGCGAAGACCTGCTGAATGATCTGTCCCCGGATGGCCCGGCCGATTTCGAATTGCTCCAGCGCCTCGGCTTCGGCGGCGCGGATGTCGTGGTCGCGGTGCCCCAGGCCTGGTTCGATGTCGACACGATGGCAGACCTCGAAGCTGCCGGCGCCGCCTTCCGAAAGGCGCATCACCGGCGCCTGCGCGTCGCCACCAAATATCTTCGCATCACACGGCGCTTCTTCGCCCAGAAATCGGTCGGCGAATACCGCCTCGTCGAGAGCGCTGGCGCGACCGAAGCCGCCCCCGCCACCGGCACGGCCGATGTCATCGTCGACATCACCACCACTGGCGCCACGCTGAAGGCAAACGGCCTGAAGATCCTCGAAGACGGGGTCATCCTGAAAAGCGAGGCGGCCTTCACCCGCTCCGTCCGTGCCGCCTCCGGCCCAGCGGCAGATACGGTGATCGCAAAACTGCTGCGCCCGCTCTGATTTGCGGCATCCCGTCGCTTGTAATTTTTTTTCGACACATTCTTGACACAACCCAAAAATCGTTGCCGTATGGTCAGGCAAGTTTCTGGGAGGAAACGCTGCAAACGGTGGAAGGGACGCGGCGCCAAGGACAGGTGCTGCGTCCCTTTTTCATTCTGACCTGTGTTTCGCTCTGGGAGGTGAAAGCCGGGACCTGGCTGCGCCGCGCATCAGGGGGAGTCGAGGGGCGTTGATCACCGCGCCGCCGGTCCCGGCTTCATGAATAACAATATGTAATTATCGATAAACGTCAAGCATATTTATCGTTTTTCGATTAAATGCTTGTAATCCGCCCGCAGCGCACTTTTGCCGCCCGCCGGCCGATGTTGACTCTGCCGCGCGCCAGCCGCATGCGTGGCCTCCAAAAATCACCCCCCTTCCGGAGTCGCTCATGTCCGCTGACACGCCCCAGACCGATCCCCGCCAGCATATCCTGCCGGTCTACCGTCCGCCGGAGGATGTGTTCGTGCAAGGCAAGGGCGCCTACCTCTACACCGAGGATGGTCGGCGTTATCTTGATTTCATCGCAGGCATCGCTGTCACCGGTCTCGGCCATGCCCACCCGGCCCTGGTAGAAGCGCTGCGTGACCAGGCCGGCAAGCTCTGGCACACGTCCAACATGTTCCGGGTCAAAGGCCAGGAGGAGCTCGCCGACAAGATCTGCGAGACCACCTTTGCCGACCGCGTCTTTTACACCAATTCCGGCACTGAGGCCGTCGAATGCGCCATCAAGACCGCGCGTAAATATCACTGGGCGCTGTCCCGGCCGGAGCGGATCGGAATCATCACCTTCACCGGCGCCTTCCATGGGCGCTCGATGGCCGCCATCAATGCCGGCGGCAATGCAAAATACCTGGAAGGTTTCGGCCCGAACCTGCCTGGCTTCGTCCATCTGGAATGGGGTGACCATGACGCCCTGAAGGCCGCGGCTTCGGACCCCACCGCCGCCGCCGTATTCGTCGAGCCCGTCCAGGGCGAGGGCGGCGTGCGGGCGATGCCTGAGCAGTGCCTCAAGGGTCTGCGCGAGCTTTGCGATGCCCACGGTCTTCTCCTGATCTTTGATGAAGTCCAATGCGGCATGGGCCGCACCGGCACGCTCTGGGGCTATCAATGGGCCGGCGCAGTCGAGCCCGACATTCT
>JBKBVT010000349.1:0-1965 GCA_046289305.1 Hyphomonas sp.
TCCGGGGAGCCCGGGCGATGGCCATGCGATGATCAGCGGCGCATCGCGCGCGGCAAGTTGAATGTGGTCGAGATCCAGATACTCCTCCTGTCGGTGAGACTTCATCTTTGGGCCGACCTTTCCAGATTTCGATCAGCTGTTTTAAGTCGTGTCGCAATAACCCGCCGCCGAACTTTCAGGCCAAGATCCCGAGGTAGTCTTTCGGGTGGAGCGCGGAAGCGATCAAGCTCCAAGGATAGCGTTGTAGAGCTTGGCGAACTGCTCATCCCGTTGCCGCAGCGCCTCGATGTCGAGGGTTTCGGCGGCTCTACGGGACTGCTCGATTTTGCCGCCCCGGCGACGTAGTGTTTCAAGATCGATGACGTTGCCCCCTCCGCCTAATCCAGTCTGAGGTAGACTCTGGCCCAACCGAGAGGACCAGAGATGAAGCGCAGCAGGTTCACCGAAGATCAGATCATCGGCATTGTGAAGGAGCATGAGGCCGGCGTTTCCGTTGCCGATCTGTGCCGCAAGCACGGTATCAGCGATGCGACCGTCTACAAGTGGAAGGCCAAGTATGGCGGCATGGATGTCAGCGAGGCGAAGCGCCTGAAAGGGCTCGAGGACGAGAACGCCCGTCTGAAGCGGCTGCTGGCCGATGCGATGCTCGACAATGCGGCGCTGAAGGATCTCCTGGGAAAAAAGTGGTAGCGCCCGCCGCGAAGCGGCAAGCGGTCGCGCATCTGGTGGCAAGCCATGGGATGAGCGAGCGGCGGGCGTGCCGGGTGATCGGCTGTTGCCGGATGACCATGCGCTACGAGGCCATCCGTCAGGATGACCCGGTGCTGCGCGAGCGGCTGAAGGAGTTGGCGCGCGTGCGCCGCCGGTTCGGCTATCGGCGGCTGCATGTGTTCCTGCGCCGCGAAGGCCACGAGGTGAATCACAAGCGCCTGTTCCGCATCTACCGCGAGGAGCGGCTGCATGTCCGGCGTCGCGGTGGGCGCAAACGGGCCATCGGCACGCGGGCCCCGATGGCGCTGCCGCTGATGCCGAACCAGCGTTGGTCACTGGACTTTGTCTCAGACCAGCTGACCGATGGCCGCCGCTTCCGGGTGCTGACCGTGGTGGACGACTGCACGCGAGAGTGCCTCGCTCTGATCGCCGACACGTCCCTGTCCGGTGCAAGGGTGGCGCGAGAGCTGGCAACCCTGATCGAAGCCCGCGGAAAGCCCGCAACCGTGGTCAGCGACAATGGGACCGAGTTCACCTCAAACGCGATCCTGACCTTCGCCGATGACCGCAAGATCGACTGGCATTACATCGCGCCGGGCAAGCCGACCCAGAACGCCTTGATCGAGAGCTTCAACGGCCGCCTGCGGGACGAACTCCTGAACGAAACGCTGTTCCCGTCCCTGAACCACGCCCGCGCCATGCTGGCTGCCTGGCGAAAGGACTACAACACCGAACGCCCCCACTCACGCCTCGGCTGGCAGACCCCCACCGAGTTCGCCGAAACCTTCACCCCGCAACGGGACCTGACGCTGCGCAAAACGCAAGGCTCCGCGCCAGCCCCCGTTGCCCAACCCGCCCAAACAGGCAAAAACCAAACCCGGAGTCTCGCTCACGCTGGATAAAAGTTGGGGGCAACGTCATCGAGGTTGAGCCAGGTTTCGATCGATGGGTTGGGGATCGCGGCGATCCACTCTTCGAACTCCAGCCCCTTACCAAGCATTGTGGCCGTGCCGGTTGGGTCGTTGTCGCCGTCGACCACGATCAACACCTTCGATTCCGAGTGGAAGGTGTTCCACATTGCGTTGGCGACCCGCGGAATGGTGACTTTCCCCATGGCGGTCAAGATTTTGATAGAGCGTCCTGAGCCGGCGGTGGCAAGGATGCGTTCGGCGAGCGTAGCAATGACCACACGATCGGAATCGCCCTCGCAAACGATCAACAGGTCCGCTGCGGCGGGTTGTGCGGGCTGGGTCG
>JBKBVT010000350.1:0-1933 GCA_046289305.1 Hyphomonas sp.
TTGAGCGCGATGGTGATGAAGTGCAATGTTATTATCGACAACATCAGTACAATGATTATATTTTCTAGTGCACCAAAAGCGACGGGATCACGCATCCCGATGGCAAAGAGTAGAGCCAACGCCAAATGCATGATCGGTACAATGATGGCGTACGCAACAACCGATGACGACCACTTAGGTTGCAGCAAGACATAGATTGTAATGTGCCAGAAGACCAGAACGCCTTGAGTCAGCGCTGTACCTATGCCCAGCGCTACGGGATTTTTTAGATCCAGGCCGCCTGCGAGGAGAATCGGAAGCGCCATGGCTGCAATCATGGACGCGACCAACGCAGCATGATTGGTAATCAGACGTTCCAGTGGCCTTTCATTGGCCGCCACCATCTAAAGCCGCTCCAGTACCGCGCTCATCAGCGGCCCGATCTCGGTGTTCAGGACCAGATCCGCGTACGGATCGAGGTCGGTTTCTTCGCGGTTGACGATGGCGAGGTCGGAGCCGGATTTCTTGGCGATGACGGGGAGGCCGGCGGCGGGGTAGACGAGGAGGGAGGAGCCGAGGACGAGGAAGAGGTCGGCGAGGATCGCTTCTTCGGTGGCGCGCTCCATCTTGTCTTCCGGCATCGGCTGGCCGAAGGAGACGGTCGCGGATTTGACGAGGCCGGTGCAGAAGACGCAGGTGAGGTCCTCATCCGCTTCCCAGCGCGGGCGAAGGGCTTCGAACTCGTAGCGCTTGCCGCAATTCAGGCATTTGGCGTAGCTGGCATTGCCGTGAACCTCGATGACCTGGTCGGCGGGCACGCCGGATTCCTGGTGGAGATTGTCGACATTCTGGGTGATGACGCTCGTGACTTTGCCGGCGGCGACGAGATCAGCGACGGCATAGTGGCCGGTATTGGGCGAGGCGCCGGTCCAGCCGGCGGTCTTGTTGAACACGCGGTTCCAGGATTCGCGGCGGGCTTCGCGGGAGGCGCAGAAGTCCTGGAACATGATTGGCTTCATCTTCGACCAGACGCCGCCGGGGGAGCGGAAATCCGGAATGCCGCTCTCGGTCGAGATGCCGGCGCCGGTGAAGACGACGACACGTTCGGCATTGCGGATCAGGCGGGCGAGTTCATCGGGGGTGCGGTCTGTCATGGAGGATAGGGTATATGATTTTGCGGGCTTTGTGCCAGTCGCTGATGCGTTTTGCCGCTAGAGAACTGTGCCGAAGGCGGCGCCGATGAGGCCGGTGACGATCATGGCGACGGCGCCCCAGAAGACGATACGGGCAATGGCGCGGAGTTTGCCTGCGCCGCCAGCGGCCGCAGACAGCCAGCCGAGCAGGGCGAGGCTGGCGAGGGAGACGGCGGCGACAACCGGGGTGACGAGGCCGTACGGGGCCAGCGCGGCGGAAGCGAGGGGCAGGGCGGCCCCAGTGGAGAAGGCGGCGGCGGAGCTCCAGGTGGCCTGAATCGGATTGGCGGCGACCGTCTCGCTGAGGCCGAGCTCATCGCGCGCATGGGCGCCGAGGGCGTCGTGCCGGGTCAGCTGCTCGGCAACGGCGCGGGCGGTTTCGGGCTCGACGCCGCGCGCGACATAGATCTGCGCCAATTCGTCGATCTCTTCGTCGGGAAAGGCTTCCAGCGCTTTGCGTTCGGTCTCGAGATCGGCCTTTTCGGTGTCGGACTGGGAGCTGACGGAGACATATTCGCCGGCGGCCATGGACATCGCGCCGGCAACGAGGCCCGCCATGCCGGCGAGGAGGATTTCGGCCGGGGCGGCGGCGGCCGAAGCGACGCCGATGACGAGGCTGGCGGTGGAGACGATGCCGTCATTGGCGCCAAGCACCGAGGCGCGCAGCCAGCCGGTGCGCTGGACATAGTGGGTTTCTGGATGGGCGGATGTTTCGGACATGCGGACGCCTCGCTGGAACCGCTTGATTGGCATCGAGTTTC
>JBKBVT010000351.1:0-1930 GCA_046289305.1 Hyphomonas sp.
GTGGTGATCTCGTTGTGATCGCTATCAGCGATGACGACCTCAGATGCGCTCTCTAGATAGTCGACGAAGCGGTTGCCTTGTGAGGCGGGGCTACTTGCTAGGTTCTCAAGCGATGCAATATGCGCAGGCAAGTCGGTTGCTGGCGACGTGTAGGTAAAGGCCCCAGCCTTCACTTCAACAACGATCAAATGATCGTCATAAATTACAAGTCCGTCGGCCTCGTGCCACTGAGCGGGTCCAGTACCGGATTTCCAGCGGTAATAGGCAGGTCGAACGGTCTGTGCCCCAGGTGACCTGCGCCCCTCGGGTCCCTCATTCATATCGAGAGTCTGATCCTTTCATAGTGCATGGTGGTTGGGGTGGCGAGCGCGCCGGGAGCGATGCCCCTCGCGAGCTCGAGCGACCGGCGCGCTGCGGGCGTCAGCCCGCCCAGTGACGAGTGAGGCCGGTGGTGGTTGTAGTCGTGCCGCCAGCGGGCGAGCACGCGCCGGGCGTGAGCCAGGCTGTCGAAGACTTCCTCGTTGAGGCATTCGTCGCGCAGCTTGCCGTTGAAGCTCTCCACGAAGCCGTTCTGCTGGGGCTTGCCCGGCGCGATGTAGTGCCAGCCGATGCCGGTCTGGTTCTGCCATTCCAGGACCGCCCGGCTGGTCAGTTCGGTCCCGTTGTCGGACACGATGGTGTCAGGCCTGCCGTATAGCCGGATGCAGCGCTCCAGCTCACGCACGACCCTTGCGCCAGACAGCGACGTGTCCGCCACCAGGGCGAGACACTCGCGCGTGTAGTCATCGATCACGCACAGCATGCGGAACCGGCGGCCGACCCCGAACACGTCCGACACGAAATCCAGACTCCACCGCCTGGACGGCGCGTCCGGCGCAGGCAGGGGCTCGCGGCTTCCCGTGGCGCGCTTGCGGCCCCGGCGGCGCTTCACCGACAGACCTTCGTCCCTGTACAGCCGTCTGAGCTTCTTGTGGTTCATCACGATCCCCTCGCGCTCGAGCATCAGCCCGATGCGCCGATAACCGAACCGGCGGCGCGCCGCCGCGATCTCGCGCATGCGCGAGCGCGCCTCGGTGTTGTCCGGGACGACCTCTCGTCTGACGGTTTTCGGATCGACGCTGACCAGTCGGCATGCCCGGCGCTGAGAGATGTCGTAGGTCTCGATCACCTCCAGCGCCGCAGCCCGTTTCGCCTGGGGCGTCGTCAGCTCTTTCCCAGCAGGTCTTTCAGGATCGAAACATCCAGCATGCTGTCAGCCAGAAGCTTCTTCAGCCGGGCGTTCTCGGCCTCAAGCGTCTTCAACTTGCGTGCATCCGACACATCCATGCCGCCGAACTTCGCCTTCCATTTATAGAATGTCGCCATGCTGACGCCGTGGCGGCGGCAGACATCCGCCGTTGCCATGCCGCTCTCCTGCTCGGCCAGGATCGCGATGATCTGCTCCTCGGTGAACCTGCTCTTGCGCATAGTCTGTCTCCTTGTGACAGACTCTCCATTCAAATGCGGGACCAAACGGGGCTCAGGTCAGGGGCGCAGAGACGGGGAGGTGTGGAGACGGAAAACCTCCCCCGGTGTCATCCTCCGGCCGAGCGTTAGCGAGGTCCGGGGAACCCATTCCGATGAAGCCGGAGCAGTGAGCAATTGCCCCTGCCCACGCAACACGGCTAGCGTGCGGGGATCAGCTTCTGAGCCGTTGGGGCGGCTTCTTGGATTGGAGCTTGGTCTGAAGCTCCAGAATGATATCAGCAGGTTCCGGAGGCGTGCCTTCCCTCAACGAGGTTTGGATTTCGTCCCACTCCGAGTACACGATATCAGCTTCAGCAAGAGCGTAGTTATCACCTTGCTTTTCAATTGGGTAGCTCAACCAAGTCACTTCGCTATTGCTTGCCGTCGTCGCCTTAAAGGAGGGCAGGTTTGCGAAGAAGTGGCT
>JBKBVT010000352.1:0-1928 GCA_046289305.1 Hyphomonas sp.
GAATGCGGTTCTCGAAGCGGTGGGGCGGTCGGTGTCCCAGGCGCGCAACCACACCGACGACGTGGAGTGGAGCGCCGAAGATGCGACGCGCACCGAATTCGACTTCCTCTGCCAGTGCATCGACACGGCCATCGCGTCCGGCGCGCGGACCATCAATGTGCCGGACACGGTCGGCTATTCGCATCCTCACGAGTATGGCGATCTGATCCGCCGGCTGATCGAAACGATTCCGAATTCGGACAAGGTCATCTGGTCGGCGCATTGCCATAATGATCTCGGCCTGGCCGTCGCCAATTCGCTGTCAGCGGTCGCCAATGGCGCGCGGCAGGTCGAATGCGCCATCAATGGCCTCGGTGAACGCGCCGGCAATGCGGCGCTAGAAGAAATCGTCATGGCGATGAAAGTGCGCGGCGACACCCTGCCTTATGAGACCGGCATCAACTCCACCTATCTGGCGCGTGCCTCGGCCATGGTGAGCCGGATCACGGGCTTTCCGGTCCAGTATAACAAGGCCATCGTCGGCAAGAATGCCTTCGCGCATGAGAGCGGCATCCACCAGGACGGCATGCTGAAGAATGCCGAGACCTATGAGATCATGCGGCCGGAAGATGTCGGCGTGGCAAAGACGTCGCTCGTGATGGGCAAGCTGTCTGGCCGCAACGCCTTCCGCGACAAGCTGGACTCCATGGGGTACACGCTGGAGCCCGAGGCGCTGAACGATGCCTTCAAGCGCTTCAAGGATCTCGCCGACCGCAAGAAGCACGTCTTCGATGACGACATCATCGCGCTGGTCGATGAACAACTCGCGGCTGAAGGTGAGCGGATTGCGTTCAAACGCCTGCGGGTTGTGGCCGGCACGGAAGGTCCGCAGACGGCAGAAATCGATCTCATCATTGACGGTGTGGAGCAGTATTCGATTGCGCGCGGCAATGGCCCGGTCGATGCGGTGTTCAATGCGATCCGCCAGCTGGTGCCGCATCAGTCCGTGCTGGAACTCTACCAGGTGCATGCCGTGACCGGCGGTACGGATGCGCAGGCAACCGTCTCTGTACGGCTTAACGGCGACGGCATCATGGCGACGGGCCGGTCATCCGATCCGGATACGCTGGTCGCGAGCGCCAAGGCTTACCTGCATGCGCTGAACAAGTTTGAAGTGCGTAAGGCCAAGCGCCGGGCGGCCTGAACAGGCCCGCCCCTATTCGCCGAAGCCGTCCGAGACCAGAGCCACAATGGCCTCGACGGCCTCGCCCGCTTGCGGGCCGGTCGCGGTGATATCGATCTCGCAGCCGATATGCGCGACCAGCATCAGGAGATCCATGATCGAGCGGGCGTCTGCCGCCTCGCCCTCATGCCGCACGATGATCTTGGCGTCATAGGTGGCCGCGAGCTTGGCCAGCTTGGCGGAGGCCCTGGCATGCAGGCCCTTGCGATTGACAATGGTAACGCGCGCGGCTGCGTCCGGTGAGGGCGGCAACATCAGGGCAGCTTGGCCAGCAGCTCGGACGCGATGGTCACATATTTCCGGCCGCCGTCAGCCGCAGCATGCGCGGCTTCCTCGAGGCTGAGCACTTCGCGCACTTCAGCCAGCTTGATCATCATTGGCAGATTGGCGCCTGAAACAATCTCCATCGGAACCGTGCCGCGAATGGAGAGAACAAGGTTCGAGGGCGTGCCGCCGAACATGTCCGTCAGGACCACAACGCCCTTGCCCGCATCGCAGGCCTTCACGGCGGCGAGGATCTGTTCGCGCTTCAGATCGAGGTCGTCTTCAGCGTCAATCGATACCGCCCGGACCCGCCAGAGGCGCCCGACTACGTGCTCGGCGGCAGAGACAAGCTCCTGAGCAAGTCCGCCATGGCTGACGACGACAATACCGATCATGGCGATAGCGAATGACACTCGATTGTTAAACGTTGGTCACGTTGGCA
>JBKBVT010000353.1:0-1911 GCA_046289305.1 Hyphomonas sp.
GTTTATCTCGTTCGTTGTCCTCTTCCTTTTGTTCCAGTTCCTGATGCCGAACAGCTGGTATGGCGAACTCCTCGTCTTCCTGATGTTTCCAACGATTTTCCTGGCCTGCATTGCGGGCAGTTTCTGGCTGATGCGGCATGATCTGATGCGCATCTTCCTGGATACCAAGGCGCGCTATCTGATCCGGGGGAAGGCGCTGCGCGAGCTGGTCCGGCCGCTGGGGCTTTCCTATGTGCCGACGCCGGGCGGGGCGCCAGGGGCGGTGGAGTGGCTGTCGAAACAATCCTGGGCACCCGAGGAGCTGCGCAACCTCGCCGGCGCGATGGAGGAAGCGGGCGGCATGGACGAGGCGCTGGAAGTGGTGCGCGATACCGGCCTGTTGCAGGCGGTAAATGTCACCGTGCTCGGCACGCAGGCGCAGAAGGAACAATATCACAACATGATGATCTCCAACTCGCAGCTGGAGGACGGCTTTCATGGCCGGCGCGGGGGGATCGAGTTCGACATGTTCGAATGGGTCGAGCAGGTGGAGGACTCGCCGAACGTCAACCATCTGGTGATCGTGCTGGAGGCGCCGTTTGGCCTCAGCGGGGTGACGCAGCTGCGGGCCCGCAGGACGGGCTGGCCGCAGGAGATTTCGGGCGCGCGGATGCAGGATGTCGATCTGGGCCCGAGGGCGTTTGAGGCCGTCTACCGGCTGCGCGCGTCGGACCAGGTCGAGGCGCGGGCGCTGTTCAATCCGGCGGTGATCGAGCGGGTGATTGATATCGCGCATGACGGCAAGTTCCGGGCGGTGGCGCGGGGCGACCGGCTGGTGTTCGATTTTCCGGGAACGGACCGGTTCCGGCTGGTGGACCTGACGACCGGGGACTGGGGCGAGCATACGCTGGTGCAGACGGCGGCGGACCTCGCTGAGGCGCTGAGCCTGGTGGATACGCTGGCCCATGCCTTCATGCTGGCGGACAAGTCTGTTACAGGCGGGCCATGAGCCATCCCCGCCTTGACCTGCAGAATTTCGACAGCGAACGCCAGCACTGGATCCGGGTGCGCGTGTATTACGAGGACACCGATTTCACCGGCATGGTCTATCACGCCAATTACCTGCGCTTTTTCGAGCGGGGGCGGTCGGATCATCTGCGTGATGCGGGAATATCGCATCAGTCGCTGCTGCAGCGCGAGGATCCGGCGGCGTTCACGCTGACGAATGTGAATGTGACATACCGGAAGCCTGCGAAGGTCGATGACCTGTTGCATATCCGCACCCGGTATCTGGGCATGGACGGGCCGCGCATCCGGTTTTCGCAAGGATGCCTGCGGGCGGAGGAGCTGCTGGCGGAAGCCGAGATCACGGCGGTGATGATCCATGCCGATGGCCGGCTTCGCCGCCCGATCCGCGAGATTGCCGACCTTCTGGAGACGTATCGCTGGTCGCCAGTAGGTTAATATTCAGACATCTGGGCTTAACCAGCAGGCAAGTAAGAATATGTCACCTGCGCAAAGCCCGGGATGCGCCGCGTTTCTGCCGGATTTGGGTAGGATGACAGAAATGAAATAGCCAGTCCGGCCAGTTGAACCGGGCCGGAATTCTGTTACCGCCAGTGCAATCCGGCCGGGGAGCGCCGCCGGAATTGGCCAAGGAGATAGCAAGACCCATGGAAACGGAAATGATCGGCCCGGTCTCAGGCCATGCGGATTTCTCGCTGTTCAGCCTGCTGATGGCAGCTGACCCGGTGGTGAAGCTCGTCCTGGTCATCCTGTTCGCCGCCTCGGTCTGGTCATGGATCGTGATCGGGGAAAAATTCTTCAAGCTGAACAGCCTGAAGAAACAGTCGCGCCAGTTTGAAGAAGCCTTCTGGAGCGGGCGGGCCGGTGAAGTCGATCCGCGCTCCGGGCAGGGCGGCAAGGATCCGG
>JBKBVT010000033.1:0-17892 GCA_046289305.1 Hyphomonas sp.
AGCTGGGCGATCTGGACAGCCAGGCCGCGGGCGCCCTCTCGGGAACCGCGCCGCGCACCCGCCAGTCAGGCAAATGGACCGGCAAGGCGTTCGTGCAGGGCGGACGCGCCCATGTCAGGCGCTCACTCTACATGCCAGCCCTCGCCGCCGCCCGGTTCAACCCAGACCTCAGGGAAACATACCAGGCCCTCACCCGCAGGGGAAAACCCCCAAAACTCGCCCTAACCGCCATCATGCGAAAGCTCGCCATCCTCGCTAACGCCCTCATCCGGGATAATCGAAAATGGACCCCAAAACCTCATTGACCAACACGGATACTCAGGATGAGCCGTCCGTTGAGCCTGGAGCCAACGCTCCCAAACTCTGCCGAACTCACGCGCCTCAATCCACCTTTTTCCCGGCCCGCCATCCCCGGCAGCAACAGGGAAAAACAACAAAACACCGCAATCCAATCCGACCCGGTCCTCCGTGGGCGTATACTGCCCGGCATGACCGCGCCCCGACCGCATCCCGAACTCTGGAACACCCTCGTGCATCTGCTCGGCCTGCTGCGCCAGCTGCTGGCGGCCACCGCGCCGGAGGCCTTCGCGGCAATCTCGGCCGAGGCCCGCGCGCGGCTTGCGCATCTAACGGCGATGGTGCGCCGCTATATCCACATCCTCGCCGCCGAGATCATCCTGCCGCCGCTGCAGACTGCCCCGGCATATCCGTCCGTACCCGCACAGGTAAAATGCCAGCGCGCCAGCAGGGAAACCTTCGCCCTCCTCGAACACCCGCCCATGCCCGGACAGTGCCACACACCGGCCAGCGAGCGCGACCCGCCCGAACTCCAATGGGCGTTGCTCTGGGAGGCCGCGTTGCGTCTCTCAGCCGTGCTCCGTGATCCGGCGCGCCATGCCCGCCGCCTGGCGCGTTACCGGCAAAGGGGACACGCCGCACCGCTCCGGGGCTTGCCGGTGCGCTGGGCTGTCCTGCGGCGGCTCGGTGCGGCGGCCGATGCCTGCCTCACCCGGTTTGACCAGCTGGCCCAGCCAGCTGCCTGGGCCGAAATCGATACATCGTGAACGGATCAATCCGTCTTGCGCGCGGCCTTTTCCGCGAGGCCCGAAATCCCCTGCCGCTGCACCAGCGTGCTGGCGACCGCATCCAGCGGCACGCCGCGCGCGCGCAGCGCCACGAGGATATGGTAGATCAAATCCGCCGCCTCGCTGACAACGCGTTCGTCGCTTTCGCGGCGCACGGCTTCAGCGAGTTCTGCGCCTTCTTCGGCCACCTTGGCGGCGGCGGCATCCGGCCCGCGGGCCAGCAGCCGCGCGGTCCAGCTCGTCCCGGCATCACCCTCAAGCGCACGCGCATCGATCGTCTCGGCCAGCTGCGCCAGCGCCGCGCTCAGCTGATCGGCCGGGGAGAGGGGCGGCATCGGCGGGCTCATGGCGCGTCAGTTCTTCCCGAACTTGCGGTCGCGCCCCGCCAGCAGGCGCAGGCGCAGGGCGTTCAGCTTGATGAAGCCCTCGGCGTCCTTCTGGTCATACGCGCCGTGATCGTCCTCGAAGGTCACGATCTTCTCCGAGTACAGAGAATAGGGCGAAGACCGGCCAGTCAGATAGGCATTGCCCTTATAGAGCTTGATCGTCACTTCGCCGGTCACCCAGCGCTGCGAATAATCGATCGCTGCCTGCAACATCTCGCGCTCCGGGCTCCACCAGAAGCCATTATAAATGAGCTCGGCATAGCGCGGCATCAGATCGTCCTTCAGGTGCGCCGCGCCGCGGTCGAGGGTCGCCTGTTCGATGCCCCGGTGAGCGACCAGCAGGATCGTCCCGCCCGGCGTCTCATAGATGCCGCGCGATTTCATGCCGACGAACCGGTTTTCCAGAAGGTCGAGCCGGCCGATGCCATGCTTCTTGCCATAAGCGTTCAGCGCGGTCAGCAAAGTCGCCGGGCTCATCGCCTCGCCATTGATCGAGACGGCATCGCCGCGCTCAAAACCAATGGTGATGATCTCGGCCTGGTCCGGCGCGTCTTCCGGGCTGACCGTCCGCATATGGACGAATTCGGGCGCGGGCTCCGCCGGGTCTTCCAGAACCTTGCCCTCGGAGGAGGAGTGAAGAAGGTTCGCATCGACCGAGAACGGCGCATCGCCCCGCTTGTCCTTGGCAATCTCGATGCCATGAGCTTCGGCAAATTTGAGGAGGTCCGTTCGCGATTTGAAATCCCAGTCCCGCCAGGGCGCGATCACCTTGATGTCGGGATTGAGGCCATAATAGCCCAGCTCGAACCGGACCTGATCATTCCCCTTGCCGGTCGCGCCATGGCAGACGGCGTCGGCGCCGACCATGTCGGCAATCTCGATCTGGCGCTTGGCAATCAGCGGCCGGGCAATCGAGGTGCCCAGCAGATAGACGCCTTCATACACGGCATTGGCGCGGAACATCGGGAAGACGAAATCGCGCACGAATTCCTCGCGCACATCCTCGATGAAGATGTTTTCCGGCTTCACGCCGGCCGCCAGCGCCTTCGCCCGGGCCGGCTCCAGCTCTTCGCCCTGGCCGAGATCGGCGGTGAACGTGACGACTTCGCAGCCGAACTCCACCTGCAGCCATTTCAGGATGATCGAGGTGTCGAGCCCGCCGGAATAGGCAAGCACGACTTTTTTGGGAGCAGGGGCTTTGGACATGGGGACAGCCGTCTTTCTGGCGCACAATCAGGAAGTGTTGCCATAAAGTCCCGCACCCGCGCTGACAAGGCGCGAGCTTACAGGGAATATTATGGTTTCACTGTCACGCCCGATGTATAGTAAACGGATCAGAGGGCTGGGCAGGATGCCTGAGCCCCGTTTTGAGGAACGGGCCCATGCTGGATGAGCGGCTGGCTAAGACGGAATCTACGGCCGGGGCGCATTTTCGCGCCCGCCTGAAGGCGCGCGACGGTACGCGGCCTCAATCTACGCTGGCCATCCTGGCCGGCCTCGATCCCAGGAAAGCCACGCCGGATGTGCCGCGCGGCCCGATCCGGATGGCGCCGGTTCATCATACTGTGCGCGCCACGCGCTCGGTTCCGGTGGTGATGGCCCCCGCTGTCGCCAGGGATGTCCGCGTCCCTGCGACGCCGGTCGTGCCAGTTGAAGTGCGCCGCGAGCCTTATGAAGTTCCGCCTGCGCGGGCGCCGCTGCCGGTAGTTGTCCCGCCGCGGTCCAGAACGGAAACACTATCGACCGAAGTCGAAGAACAGGGCGAAGAGCGCAGAGGTTTCGCTCAGCTGGCTTTTGCCGGGCTTGCGATGCTCGGACTCGCGGGCCTCGCCTACATGGCCGTGGATCAGGCGCTGAATGACCGGTCCGGTCGCCCCGCCGATGATGACACCGAAGCCCTGCGCCAGAGCGCGTCCGCTGAAGGTCCCGGCCTCGCCGGAACGGCGGCTGTTTCGGCCGCGGCGGTTGAGGAAGCGTCCCTGCCAGTGGGGGCCGAGCCAACGCCCTGGTTCGATTATCGCGGCGTCGCGGATTTCCTGAAGGCCCGCGTCGAGGCGTTCCAGGCCTCCGAACGCGAAGCGGCCCAGCGCCTTGAGCTTGATGCCGAACAGATCGCCGCGGCCGCGCTGGCCGAGACCGAAGCCCAACGCCTCGCGGCGCAGACCCAATCGGCGGTCGATGCCGAAACCGCCGCCGCCGCAGAGCGCGCGCGCCTCGTGCGCGAAGAGGCGGACCGGATTGCCGCCATCGAAGCACAGCGGCTGGCCGATGCGGAAGCGGCCGAAGCCGCCCTCCGCGCGGAAGCCGAGCGTGTGGCCGCCCTCGAAGCGGAACGCGCCGCGGCTGCTGTGGCCGAGCAGCAAAGGCTCGCCGACCTCGAAGCCCAGCGGATCGCAGACCTCGCCGCCCGCGCTGAGGCAGACCGGGCCGTCCGCCAGGCGGCCGCCGACGCCGAAGCCGCGCGCCTCGCGCAGGCCGAATCACGCCGCCTCGCCGCCGAAGCAGATGCGCGGCGGCTGGCGGAAACGCGGGCCCAGCAGGCGGCCGAGGCTGAAGCGAGCCGTCTGGCCGCAATCGAAGCCCAACGCGCCGCGCAAGCCGCCGAAGCCCGGCGCCTCGCCGAACTCGAAGCACAAAGGCTGGCAGCCGCGGCCGACGCGCAGCGCCAGGCGGCGGCAACAGTCACACTGGCGGCCGTCGTTCTGCCACCGGCCCCTGCGATCAAACCCGCTGTGCCCCCCGGCGCCGCGTCGCTCAAGCCCGCCCGCCCGGATGTGGCATCGCCGGTCCTGCAAGAGGCCAATCTGGTGCAACGGGCCGCGCCGCGCTCCCTGATTGCGGCCAATCCCGAGGTGCGGTCCTTCCAGGCGGCAACGCCGGCCTCGCCCAAGACGGTTGACGTATTCGTCGGCGAACGGGTCGCGCGCACATCCGCCAGCGTGTTGCCGGAAGACGGGCTGGCCAGCCTCAAGGCCGACTTCCTTCGCCATGTGGAATCGAGCGAAGACGGCGCCGTCCAGACGCTAACGACCCCAGATGGCCGCCGCCTCGAAATCCGGTTCGAGCAGACGATAAACCTCGAACCCGTCACGCGCAGCTATGAGCAGCCAGCGCCGGTCGCGGTCTCCATCATGTGCCGGGATGTGGCCTATGTCCTGCCGGGACAGGAGCGGGGTCGGTTCGCGGCCTGCCGGAGCGAGGGCGGAAGCTGGGAACTGGCCCGCCCTGCCGGCGCGACTGGGCTTGGATAACCGGCATTGCCAGCCATTCCAAAGCCTGCAACACCGCAGATCATGCCGTCAGAGCCCGTCTATAAGCTGTTGACCGAGACCGAATGGCAGTCCGCCGACGCGGCCGGGCAGACGTGTACTTCGCTCGACGAATCCGATGGCTATGTCCACCTCTCCAGCCGGGCCCAGCTTGCCGATACCGCTGCGCGTTATTTCGCGGGCAGGGGGCGGATCAGATTGCTGCGCTTCCAGTCTCAGGACCTCGAACCGCTGCGCTGGGAACCGGCGCGCGGCGGGACATTGTTTCCGCATCTTTATGCGCCGTTGCGCGTCGCGGCGGCAGACTTCGCCTGCTGGCTCGAGCCCGGCGCAGATGGCTCGCCCGTGATTCCGGAGGACGTCTGATGATTGCGTCTGCCGGTGCCCGCCTCGTCCGCCTGCTGCCAGCAGAAGCGGCGCATACCCTGACCATCAGTATGCTGAGATATGGCGCCGGTGTGCCGGCAAGGGCGCCGGAACTGCCGGTCTCGACGCGCGTGGAACTCCCCCGGTCAGGTTTGCGGCTCTGTTCACCCGTCGGCCTTGCGGCCGGCTTCGACAAGAACTGCGAAGCCGCGGACGCGATGTCGCGTTTCGGATTTGGCTTTCTTGAATGCGGAACGGTGACACCGAGGCCCCAAGAGGGCAATCCCAAGCCCAGACTGTTTCGCCTGACGGAAGACCGGGCGGTGATCAACCGGATGGGCTTCAACAACAAAGGGCTGGATGAGTTTGTTCGCGGGCTCGCGGCCTATTCACGCGCCGTCCCGATCGGTGCGAATGTCGGCGCCAACAAGGACAGCGAAGACCGCATCGCGGACTATGTGATGGGCATCGAGCGTGTCGCGCCGTATGCTGATTATATAACAATCAACATCTCTTCGCCGAACACGCCGGGACTGCGCGGCCTGCAGGATCGCGGGGCGCTGGCCGACCTGCTCGCCCGCTGCGGCGCGGCCGAGCGAAACGCCAAACCGGTTTTCCTGAAAGTGGCGCCCGATCTTGATGAAGACGCGATTGGAGACATTTGTTCGGTGCTCGTGCAGGAAGGCGACTGGCTCTCGGGCCTGATCGTCTCCAATACGACCCTCGCCCGTCCTGCGGGCCTCAGAAGCGAGGCGGTGTCGGAAGCCGGCGGCTTGTCCGGCGCGCCGCTGTTTGCTCTGTCAACGGAGGTTCTCCGGCAGTTTGCCCGGCGCCTTGACGGACGGTTCGATCTGATCGGCGCGGGCGGAATCGCCAGCGGAAGAGACGCCTACGCCAAAATCCGGGCCGGCGCGAGCGCAGTTCAGATCTACTCCATGATGGTCTATGAAGGCCCCCGCCTCGCGGCGCGCATCGCGAGGGAATTGTCGCATTGTCTGGCTCAGGACGGTTTCTCCGCGGTCGCGGAGGCCGTGGGAAAGGATCTCTAGCCGATCGCATCTATGCGCACGGCAACAGATCCGCCCACGGCGGTAAAGGCGATGTATGTGTACTTTATCGTCTTGCTGCCAACAAACTCCTGCCACGCCTTGTGTTCATGCTGGCGCCAGCTGGGATAATTGAAATACTCGTCAAACAGCACGATAGATCCGGGAACCAGTCGGTCTCCGGCGGTGTCGAGAATGATCTTGGTCCCGCCATAAAGGTCGCAATCTATATGCAGCAGGCTGATCGGCCCGGCATTCTCTGCAAGGAAACCCGGCAAAGTCGCATCGAACCAGCCAACGTGCAGGCGCACATTCGCAGGAACTTTCGGCAGCCGGCGCTTTTGGCTGAAGGCGCCGCTGCGTTCGAGATGGCCTGCCCAGTTTTCGGGCAGGCCCTCGAAACTGTCGAAGCCGTGAACAGTCTTTTGCGTATTCGCCGCGATCTGGCGGATCGAATTGCCGCCCGCCACGCCAAATTCGAGCATCAGGCCTTCGGCGGGAGATTGAGCGGTCACATAGCGGAGATAGGCGCCAAAATCCTCGAAGATCATCGCCTCAGGCATGTTGGCCTGAACATAATCAGCCGCTTCGTCCAGAGCTCTCAGCTGCAGCTGGTAGAGTATGTTGCGGCCATAATGCTTGTAAACAACCCGCCGCAACAACCGTTGAACCATCGAGCGTTTCGGCTTGGCGGGCGATGTTGTGGCCATGCGGGGGCGCTCCGTTGCTATCCAGAGCGCCTCTCTAGCCGCCGCGAACCGGCGGTGCAATCAGTCGAGGACAACCACCTGCCGCGCGACGCTGCCTTTGTTGTCTTTCAGGTTCTGCATCGCGTTGGTGATCCCGTCGAGACCGATCCGGTCGGAGATCAGGTCGTCGAGATGCAGGCGGCCTTGCTTGTAAAGGTCGATCAGGCGCGGGAAATCGATCCGGAACCGGTTCGAGCCCATCACGGCGCCCTGAAGACGCTTCTCGGTCACGAGCAGTTCGATGCCGGGAATCTCGATGTTCACGCCGGGCGGAATCATGCCAATCACGGTCGCAACGCCGCGCGGACGGAGCATGTGATAGGCCATCTCGGCGGTCTGCTTGGCGCCGACGCATTCGAAGGAATAATGGACGCCGCCCTTCGTCAGTTCCTTGACCTGCTCGATCGCATTGCCCTTCGTCGGGTTGACCGTGTCGGTTGCGCCGAAGCGAGTGGCGAGCTGAAGTTTCTCGTCCGAAAGGTCGACCGCGATAATCCGGCTCGCGCCGGCAATCGCCGCGCCGTTTATGGCGGCAAGACCAACGCCGCCGCAGCCGATGACGGCGACGGTTGAGCCCGGCTCGACCTGCGCAGAATGGAACACAGAGCCGACGCCGGTGATGACGCCGCAGCCAATCAGGCAGGCGCGGTCCATCGGCATGTCCTTGTCGATGGCACAGAGCGTGTTCTCATGCACGAGAATCTGTTCTGCGAAGGAGGAGAGGTTGAGGAACTGGCCGACCTTTTCCTTGCCGATGGAAAGGCGCGGATGCTCGGTCACCGCCCGCTGGAAAAGCTCGCGGTTCACTGTGTGGCAGACGGACATATGGCCGGTGAGGCAATATTCGCAGGTGCCGCAGAAAGGCGAGAGGATCGAGATGACATGATCACCGGGCTTCACGGCGGAGACCATCGAGCCGACCTGTTCGACGACGCCGGCGCTTTCATGGCCGAGGATCACGGGGAGTTCGGAGGGAAACGCGCCGTCCCAGAAGTGAACGTCCGAATGGCAGACGCCGATCGCTTTCAGCCGGACGAGCACTTCGCGCGGGCCGGGCTTGGAGATGGTGACATCCTCGATCGACAAAGGCGCTTTCGGCGCCCGCATGACGGCAGCTTTCATGGCTTCGTTTCCTCCGTTGTCTTCTTATTTGACAGAAGCATCGCCCAAGGCCGGAGTTTTGGCCAGACTGACGCAAGGGGAGGGCGCTAGTCGCCGAGGCTGGCGGCGAGCGCTTTCAGGGCCGCGCGGGTTGGTTCGTCGGCGGGGAAAAGAAGTTCGAGGCGCAGGTCGCGGACGGTTACGTCTTCGCTGGTGCCGAAATGGGCGATGGTCGAGAGAAAGCTCAGCTGGCCGCCGGGTGTGTTGACGATCAGCGGCACGAGCGGCCGCCGGATGGCGCTTCCCGGAACGGGGTGGCGCAGGCTGGCGGCATCGAGCGCAGCAAGCAGGTCCTGCAGGACCAGGTCGCAGCCGGCCTCGAGCGCTTCAAGCGCGATGCGGCCGCGCATCTCATGGATCACTTCGGGCAGGTTGGCGATCATCGCTTCGGCGGTCTGTGTATCCGTCAGCATGCGGACGAGACTGGTTTCGTTCGTATCACCCCGGAGCGGTGCAAGAAGCGCGGCGGCGGTCGCATTCGCGTCGCGCATCTGCCAGTGCCGGTCGCAGAGGATGGCGGGATAAGGCGCATGGCGGTCCATCATTTCCTTCAGCACGGCGCGGAACGGGCCGAGGGAAGCGGAGTCCAGAGGCGACGCCGGAAAGACCGCGGCAAAGCCCGCCGCCTGAAGCAGCGAATTGCGGCTCGCGAGCGGAAGCACGAGCCCGTCGGAAATCTGCAGCACCATCTCCCGGCTCGGTCTTGCGCGGCCGGTTTCGAGGAATGAGAGGTGACGGGCGGAGACGTTACAGTCGAGCGCAAGGTCAAGCTGGCTCATCCGGCGCGAAGACCGGTAACGGCGCAGAAGCGCGGGAAAGGCGCCGCCTTCGATGGAAGGGCTGGAAGGATCCTGCACGCTCATGGGCAAATCATTGCAGGCGGCGTGCGCCAGAGTCCATGACCTGTGAGGTAATTGCGGCGCCTACGCTGACCGCGCCAATCTGCGCAGACATTCAACAGCGGAGAGCGGCGATGACTTCATTCTGGAAAACCTCGATCAAACTCTGGTGCTATGGCATCATCCTGTTCGGGGCGGTGCTGGCGGCGGGCGGTCTTCCGGCGACGGACGGTCTTGTCCGCTTTCTCTACGGTATCCTCAGCAGCGAACCTTTACCGGCCGGCTTTCTGGACGCACCCGGCATCCGCTTCTCGGTCGCGCTCATGGGCGCGGTGACGATGGGATGGGGGCTGACGATCCTGTTCCTGCTGCCGGCGATCCATGCGGCGGGCGCCCCGGCCTGGCGCGGGCTGACGGCGGCGCTCGCCATCTGGTTCGTCATTGACGGCGTCCTGTCGGCCGCGACCGGATTTCCGCTCAACAATCTGCCCAACATCGCCTTGATGGCGGGCTATCTCGCGCCGCTGCTGGCCAGCGGCGCGATGAAGTCCAAGGCCTGAAGCCAGCCCGATCAGTCGGCGCTGGAGCGATCCGTAGGCGGCGTGACCAGTCCGGTTGCCCGGCCCATGACGTGGAAGATTTCGTTCTGCTCCATGACGCCGGAGAACAGGTTTGCCCCCGGACCGCTGGCGAGGATGGCGACATCTTCGCCGGCATGGGTTTCTGAGAACATCGGGACGAGGGAAGGCGTCAGGAAGTTCGGCGCGCCGGTATCCACGCCGGTGAGATCCTGGCGGGTGCAATCCAGCGGCTGGCCTTCGCCGGCCGGGCGGCAGGCGGACTGACCATTGGCATAGGAGAGCGTTGTGTAGGGTTTCCCATCGGCGCCCATCATCAGGCCCGCCTCCGGCCCAGCCGAGACCAGGCCGAGGATCGGGTTGCCGCGCTCGGGATAGCCGCTGATCGTCAGCGTGTGGGAATGGTCCGCCGTGACGATGATGAGGGTTTCCGCTGCATCGGTCATTTCGAGGGCGGCGGCGATGGCGGCATCGAAGGCGAGCGTGTCTTCAAGCGCGCGGATGGCGCTGACGCCGTGGTGGGCATGGTCGATGCGGCCGCCTTCGACCATCAGGACGAAGCCGTCTTCATTCTGCGACAGTCGGGTGATGGCGGCGCGGGTCATTTCCTCAATCGAGGGCTCGCCGGCCGTGTCGTCTGCGCGGTCGAGTTCATATTTCATGTGCGAGGGCTCAAACAGGCCGAGCACGCGGACGTCCGACGCGAAGTTGATCGCTTCGAAACCGGCCTGATCGTACACGAACTGATGCTGATCGGACTTCGTGGTCCATTCATTGATGAGGTTGCGGCCATCCTGGCGGTCGCCGGTCTGCAGGGGGTATTCCGGATCCGGATCAGTCTCGGTCAGGAACTGGGCGCGGCCGCCGCCGAGGGCGATGTCGAAATCGGCAGACGACTCGATGAACTGGCGGGCGATATCGCGGCAGCTGTCGCTATAGGCGCCGCGCATGACGGCGTCGGATTCCCAGTTACGGTCCGGCACTTTGGCGAAGGCGGCGGCCGGCGTTGCATGGGTCAGGCGGGTAGTGGTGACGAGGCCAGTCGCGAGGTTCTCCCGGGCGGCAAGTTCGAACAGCGTATCCGCCTCTCTGCCAGCAACGGAGGCGCAATTGCCATAATTGACTTCACCCGTTACGCCCAGGAAGCGGGAGCGGGTCTTCAGCCCACTGACGAGCGCCGTCGCGGTCGCGGCCGAATCGGACACCTGGAAATCATGGCTGTAGGTTTTCGACAGGGCCGACCAGGGCAGGGTGTCCATCGCGAGCTGGTAGCTTTCGCCGTCAACGCCGAGTGACTGGCCCGCATAGATCCGCGCGGCGGTGATCGTCGAGACGCCCATGCCGTCGCCGACGAACAGGATCACGTTTTTCGCGGGCTTGATCCCGCGCGCATCGATCCGCGCGTCAATCGCGGCAGCGGCGGCCAGATAATAATCGTCCTGCGCCTGCGCGGGGAGGGCGGGCGTTCGTGCGGAAAGCATGCCGGTCTGCGGCTGTGCGGCCTGGTTCGTGGCAACGGCGGCGCAGGCAGCGGCCAGAGCGGCGATTGAAACGAGTGAAGCGATGGCAAGGCGCATAAGGGCCTCCTTGGTTCGGGTTGGGCTTGCCCCGCCTTAGCGCAAGTTTGTGACAGTTACGAGGATTACACCAAAGGCGGGCGGACGCGCTCGCGCTGGGCCAGCCAGACGGCGACCAGAATCGTGGCTGCGCCGGCCGCCTGGATCGTGCTGAGGGTTTCGTTGAACACGCTCCAGGCGATGGCGGCGGCGACAACCGGCTGGGCGAGGACGAGGATGCCGGCGATGGCGGTGTTGGTGCTGCCGAGACCCGAGATGATGAGGCCCTGGCCGAGGACCTGGACGACCAGCGTCAGGATAAGCGGCATGAGGAAGCCCGAGAGGCTGGCCGGAAACAGGTTCTCGCCCGCCAAAAGCACGATTGGCAAAGCGACGGCAGCTTCGACGACGCTGAGCCAGAACATAGCTTCGAGGCCGCCAAGGCCCCTTCGCGCGAGTTTGGAAAAGAGCATGTAGGCCGCCACGAATCCGGCGGCGAAGAAGGCGAGGAGGTCGCCGCGCAGCGCGCCGCCGTCGAGCGACTGGCCACCAAGCGAGAGCGCCGCGGCGCCGGTGATCGCGAGGCCGGCGGCGATGAACCAGTTCATGCCGGGGCGTTCCTTCAGGAACAGCCAGGCTGCGATGCCGACACCGGCATTGCCGAGGTTTACGATGAAAGTGGCGTTGGAGACGCTGGTCAGCGTCAGGCTCCAATGCCAGAGCGCCATGTCGAGCGTGAAGAAGATGCCGGCGAGGATAATGAACCGGTTGGGCCTGCGCGGCAGGCGGCGCTCGAACAGCAGGACGAGCGGGAAGAGGATCGGGATGGCGAACAGATAACGCCAGAAGGCGATGGCCTGAGGTCCGAGTTCGTCGAGACCCAGACGCAGGCCGATCGGCGCGAATCCTAGCGCGGCCCCGCCGCACAGGACCATGAGCGGCCCAACCCAGCTGCGCCCGGCCGGGGCAGGCAGGATCGGCGGGGCAATGGCGGGGTTGGTTTCAGTCATGCGCGCGCGTCATGGCGCGAATATCCGCCGGCGTCATCCCTTCGGCGCGGTATTCCGCCAGACTTTTTGACGCGTTACTTTTGGAGAGTTTCTTGCCGTCGCCGCCGAGGAGGAGCGGATGGAAGGCATAGACCGGTCTTGGCCAATCCATCAGGGCCTGAAGGAGCGTGTGGACGGCGGTCACATCGCGCAGATCCTCGCCGCGGACGACATGCGTGATGCCCTGCAGGGCATCATCATGGCAGCAGGCGAGATGGTAGCTGGCAGGCGTGTCTTTCCGCGCCAGCACAACATCTCCGAAAGCGGCGGGATTGGTGGGCACTTCGCGAATGCCGCTGCCGGTTTGCTCGCGATAGGCGAGCGTTGAGTAGCGCGGCCCCAGATAATCGCGGGCGGCGGAGAGCGAGAGGCGCCAGGCAAAGGACGCCCGGCGTTCAAGGCGCTCGGCTTCGTCCAGGGCTGGCAGGGGTTTGCCGAAATAGGCGGCCTCGGATGGATCTGCCCCGGCGGGCAGCCCGGCGACGATCTCCCTTCGGGTCCGGAAGCATCTGTAGATCAGGCCAAGGTCCAACAGCCGGTCGAGGACGGACTGGTAATCGTCAAAATGGTCTGACTGCCGGCGCACATCGCCCTCCCAGGAGAGGCCGAGCCAGTCGAGGTCTTCGTAAATCCCGGTTTCATACTCAGGCCGGCAGCGCGTCTGGTCGATATCCTCGATTCTGAGCAGGACCCGCCCGCCAGCTGTCTCGGCAGCGTCCCAGACGGTAAACGCAGACAGGGCATGCCCGAGATGCAGGCGGCCGGTCGGCGAGGGGGCAAAACGTGTCAAAAATCCCGACATGGCCTGTCCAAACAGAGTTTCCCTGTTGCCAGAAGCTTGCCGGAAACGTATCGCCAAGGATCAGTAGAGGTAAACTCTGATGTCGATCCATGGCTGGGCGCAAAGCGCGGAAAACTGGCTCAGGACAAATCTGCCTGGCTCAGAATGGCTGTCCCTTGCCGGGGCGGCGATTTGTGCTGTGGCCGCTATCTTCCTGCTGATCTGGCTTTCCGGGAAGGCGCTGAAGAAATTCGGCTCGATGGCCAATTCCTCCAGGGCCCGCCGGGCGAGGGCGAGCAAGGCGCCGGGTTTCCGCATTCTGGTCTCCCCGCCGGCCGGCCATCGCAGGATCGGCAAGTGGCTGTGCGCGTCGCTTCAGGCGCACCTGCCTGTGTTCAGCTTCGGCGCGCCGTTCAGTATTGTGCCGATGGGCGTCATTCAGGGCGGGCTGGACAGCCGCGCCGTGCAGAAGGCACGCAAGCGGATGAGGCTGGCGGACGCCGACCTGTTCGTCTGGTCCAGCCATACCGGTAAGGGCGAGGGCGGGCTTGAGCTCTATGGCCTCAGCCGGGGCGGCGGGCTCTCTGCCGCGGACGCCCGCCTGTTCTCGATTGCACTGCCGGGCGCACGCAAGGCGCACACCGAGGATTTGTCGCGCGCCGCCGTTTATATGCTGGCCAAGCAGCTGCAGCCCTCGCTGAGCGATCCGCAGGCGTTCCGCGCCGAGAAGATCAAGATCCTCGCCGAGGAGCTGGACCGTGTGCTGGAAGGCCAGCCGGCGGTGTCGCAGGGGCTGCGCAGCGAGATCGAAGCCGATTTCTGCGCCTCCGGTGTGCGCGTGGCTGAGGAACTGGGTGAACTCACGGCCCTCAACAAGGTCATCGCCATGCGGCGTCAGCATCTCGCCGAGGCGAGTGCGGCCGCTGACAACGGCCGGATCATTCAGGCGCGGCTGGACCTTGGCCGGGCGCTGATCGTGCGCGCTGAACGCCAGTTTGACCAGAACATCGTGCGCGAGGCGATCACGCACCTCTCGCATGCGGTCGAAGCGCTGCGGGCGGATCCGGCGATCCTCCGGGCGCAGTCAGCCTCCGACGCCCTTTTCAAGGCGCAGTCGATGATCGAATCGCGCAAGCGCTTCTCTCTGAACTTCGGGTCCTGACGCCAGATCAGGCGCCAGATCAGACGAGCGCGGGCAGGGGACAGCTCACGCCGGTCCCGCCGATGCCGCAATAGCCGTTCGGGTTTTTCGCCAGATATTGCTGGTGATAGCCCTCGGCGAGATAGATCACATCCAGCGGTTTCACTTCGGTGGTGACCTTGGCGCGATGTCCGGAGGCGGTGAGCGCCGCTTCATAGTCGGCGATCATCTGCTGTGCGGTGGCGGCCTGATCCTCGGAAGTCGTGTAGAGGGCTGAACGGTACTGGGTGCCGACATCATTGCCCTGGCGCATGCCTTGCGTCGGGTCGTGGCTCTCGAGGAAGAGTTTGACGAGGGCGGCGAAACTCACTTCGCGCGGGTCGAACTGCACTTCGACCACTTCGGTATGCCCGGTGCCGCCGGAGCAGACTTCCTCATAGGTCGGGTTGGGCGTGATGCCGCCGGCATAGCCGACGCGGGTCAGCCAGACGCCGGGGGTTTTCCAGAACACGCGCTCGGCGCCCCAGAAACAGCCGAGGCCGAAGATCGCGGTTTCGATGCCTTGCGGCGCGGGCGCTGTCAGGGGGCGGCCTGAAACGAAGTGCTGCTCGGCGGTCGCGAGGGGATCGGGGCGGCCTTTCAGGGCCGTCGCGGCATCGGGCAGACCTGCGGATTTCTTCTGGAAGAACATGTTCTGGCGCTCCTGTATCTGTCCGCCATATGGGGTTCGTTCAGTTTTGCGGCAATGATATGCTTGCGAGGCGCCGGGTCATCCGGTATCTGGCTCGCTTCCTGTCTCCGGGCCGGAATGGAGAGGTGGCCGAGTGGTCGATGGCGCACGCCTGGAAAGTGTGTAGACGTTAATAGCGTCTCCAGGGTTCGAATCCCTGTCTCTCCGCCAGCCTTTTTTTTTGTGTTAGGCTCAGATAAAGGTGCCTGAACACGCGATCAGGAACCTGCCAGATGACCCCAACCGAAAGCCTTCGCAACTATTTCACGACCTGGCGCATGTATCAGCGCAATCTTTCGGGCCGGAAGTTCGAGCCGGAAGCGCCCTATATGAAATACCTCTGCAAGGCGGGCGATACCTGCCTGCATTTCGGGGCGAGCGATGGGCGCCACTCCTATCTCCTGTCGGGGATCGTCGGGCCGGAGGGCAAGGTGCTCGCCTTTGAGCCGTCTCAATATTCATTCGACATCATGTGCCGCCTGTTCCGCTGGCATAAGCTGACCAATGTGACGCCGCACAATTACGCCATCGGCGACAAGGACGGCGAGACCATGCTCAACGTGCCGCGCAAGGCCAGCGGGCATCTTGGCCGGGCCTATGCCGTGATCGGCGATACGGCGCGCGGGTCGGAAGAAATCCTCGCCACCAAGAATGATACCGAGTTTGTTCGCCAGAAGACGCGGGTGATTTCGCTCGATTCGATTATGGCGGCGTTCGATCTGGACCGGGTCGATTTCATCCGCTGCGACATCGAAGGCGCCGAATGCCTGATGATCGAAGGCGGGAAGAAGACGATCGAGACATACCGGCCGGCTTTCCTGATCGAGATCCATCCGTTTTCGCTGGAGCGCAATTTCGGGCGCGAGCCTCAGAGCGTGCTCGATTTCTTCCTGTCGCAGGGCTATGAGGCCTGGCGGCTGGATGATGATGACGCGGAGCTGATTTCGGTGCGGACGCTGGATACCAAACGGCGCTGGCGGGATTATTTCCTGGTGCACCCGTCGCGGGCGGGCGATCTGCCACCAGGGCCGTTTGCTGGTCCGAAACACGCATAGTGGGCCAGCCCCAACCGGGTTTCTCAAAAGCTTGAGATCGGCTAGGCCGCAGGCATGGCAAAGGTAAAGATCTGCGGGATCAAGGATCCGGACATGGTCGCGTTCGTGGCCCGCGAAGGCGCGGACTGGATCGGGTTCAACTTCATCCCGCAAAGCCCGCGTCATGTGACGATGGCAGCGGCCGAAACGCTGCTGCTTTCGGTTGGGGATGCAAGGCCGGTCGCCCTTTTGGCGGACCCTACGATCGAGGACGCGCTGGCCGTCGCGGCGCTGGGTTTCCCGGTTCTGCAGCTGCATGGGCGCGAGACGCCGGCGCGGGTGGCGGAAATCCACACGGTGACGGGGTGTGAGATCTGGAAAGCGCTGGGGGTCAGCACGAAAGCGGACCTCGAATTGGCGGCGGCGTATGATGATGCAGGCCGGTTGCTGATCGACGCCAAGCCGCCCGGCGGGGCCGATCAGGCGGGCGGACACGGTCAGGCCTTTGACTGGGCGATCCTGGAGGGCTGGGCGGCGCCGAAGCCCTGGCTGCTGGCGGGCGGGCTGACGCCCGAAAATGTCGCAGGGGCGATCCGCCAGACCGGCACAGATGCGGTGGATGTGTCCTCTGGTGTCGAACGTATCCGGGGGCTAAAGGACAGAGAACTCGTCCGTGCATTCATCCGCGCGGCGAAGGCAAGTGAGCAGCCCTGAGCGCGATTCCTCGCGCAGCGGGGATCAGAGGAAGAGTGATGGACCTGCGCAATACCTGGGACCAGTGGCCAGACGCGAATGGCCGCTATGGCGAGTTTGGCGGGCGCTATGTCGCCGAGACGTTGATGCCGCTGATCCTGGAGCTTGAGGCGGAGTACCGCAAGGCGAAGGCTGATCCGGCCTTTGCCGCCGAGATGGACGACCTCTGGACGCATTATGTCGGCCGGCCCTCGCCCCTGTATTTCGCTGAGCGGCTGACGGAGCATTTCGGCGGGGCGAAGATCTATTTCAAACGCGACGAACTCAATCACACCGGCGCGCACAAGATCAACAACTGCCTCGGGCAGGTGCTGCTCGCCCGCCGCATGGGCAAGACGCGGATCATCGCGGAGACCGGCGCGGGCCAGCACGGCGTGGCGACGGCGACGATCTGCGCGCGGTTTGGTCTGCCTTGCGTCGTGTTCATGGGCGAGACCGATGTCGAGCGGCAGAAGCCGAACGTGTTCCGTATGCGCCTTCTGGGCGCGGAGATCGTGCCTGTGTCTTCCGGCACGGGCACGCTGAAGGATGCGATGAACGAGGCGTTGCGCGACTGGGTGACCAATGTCGAGACGACGTTCTACTGTATCGGCACCGCGGCCGGGCCTCATCCGTATCCGGAGCTGGTGCGGGACTTTCAGTCCGTGATCGGACGGGAGGCGCGCTCGCAGATTTTGGAGCGGGAAGGGCGGCTGCCGGATGTGGTCATGGCGTGTATCGGCGGCGGCTCGAACGCCATCGGGCTGTTCCATCCCTTCATCGAAGATGAGGCGGTGCGGATGATCGGCGTTGAGGCGGCGGGCCACGGCATCGAAACGGGTCAGCATGCGGCGGCGCTGAATGGCGGCCGGCCGGGCATCCTGCACGGCAACCGGACCTATCTTCTGCAGACGGACGATGGCCAGATCATCGACGCGCATTCCATTTCGGCCGGGCTCGACTATCCCGGCATCGGGCCGGAGCATGCCTTCCTGCGGGATTCCGGGCGGGCGGAGTATCTGTCGTGCACGGATGATGAGGCGTTGGCGGCGTTCCAACTCTGCACGCGGCTGGAAGGCATCATCCCGGCGCTGGAGCCGGCGCATGCGATTGCCCGCGTGGGCGAAGTCGCGCAGGAGCTTGGCAAGGATGGCCTGATCATTCTCAACATGTGCGGGCGCGGCGACAAGGATGTGTTCTCCGTCGCCAAGGCATTGGGGGCAGATGTATGACGAAACTTGTTCTGATCCGTGTGACCTGTCCTTCTCGCCGGGTGGCGGAGGAGATTGCTGATGCAGCGCTTGAGGCGCGGCTCGCGGCTTGCGCCAATCTCGAAGGGCCGGTCTCGTCCATCTATCGCTGGAAGGGCGTGATCGAACAATCGTTCGAG
>JBKBVT010000354.1:0-1904 GCA_046289305.1 Hyphomonas sp.
CGTCCAGTTGCATGGTGCGCTGCATCTGATCGCGCAGATCGGCGGTGGACACCGTGCCATTCGCATGGCGCAGCCCGTCGAACCGGTCCAGCGCGCGATCAACCTCGACCGTGTTGGTCGACGGGATGGCGCCTTCGCGATCCACCACCTGCCCGGCGCGGATCGCCGCCGCCCGGCCAAACACCACGAGGTCAATGAGCGAGTTCGACCCAAGCCGGTTCGCGCCATGGACCGAGGCACAGCCCGCCTCGCCCACAGCCATCAGGCCGGGGAAGACCGCATCTGGGTTTTCTTCTGTCGGATTAAGGACTTCGCCCCAATAGTTCGTGGGAATTCCACCCATGTTGTAATGCACGGTCGGAATGACCGGGATCGGTGCGCGGGTCACATCGACGCCGGCAAAGATCTTGGCGCTTTCGCTGATGCCCGGCAGACGTTCATGCAGCGTTTCCGGCGGCAGGTGCATCAGGTTCAGGAAGATATGATCCTTCTCGGCGCCGACGCCGCGACCCTCGCGGATCTCCAGCGTCATGCAGCGGCTGACCACATCGCGGCTGGCCAGATCCTTGTAGGTCGGCGCATAGCGTTCCATGAAACGCTCGCCTTCCGAGTTGGTCAGGTAACCGCCCTCGCCGCGTGCGCCTTCGGTGATCAGGCAGCCCGAGCCATAGATGCCGGTCGGGTGGAACTGCACGAATTCCATGTCCTGCAGCGGCAGCCCGGCACGCGCCACCATGCCGCCACCGTCGCCGGTGCAGGTATGGGCGCTGGTCGCGCTGAAATAGGCGCGGCCATAGCCGCCCGTGGCCAGCACCACCATCTTGGCGTTGAAGACATGCATGGTGCCGTCGTCCAGCTTCCAGCAGACGACGCCGGTGCAGCGACCATCGGTGATGATCAGGTCCAGCGCGAAATATTCGATGAAAAATTCCGCGTTATGCTTCAGCGATTGCCCATACAGCGTGTGCAGGATCGCATGGCCGGTGCGGTCGGCGGCGGCACAGGTGCGCTGCACCGGGGGGCCTTCGCCATATTCGGTCGTGTGGCCGCCAAAGGGGCGCTGATAGATGCGGCCATCCTCGGTGCGCGAGAACGGCACGCCGTAATGCTCCAGTTCATAGACCGCCTTGGGGGCCTCGCGCGCCAGATATTCCATCGCATCCGTGTCGCCCAGCCAGTCGCTGCCCTTCACGGTGTCATACATGTGCCACTGCCAGCTGTCCGGGCCCATATTCGACAGCGAGGCGGCAATGCCCCCCTGTGCGGCCACGGTATGGCTGCGGGTCGGGAACACCTTGGTCACGCAGGCGGTGCGCAGACCCTGTTCGGCCATGCCAAGCGTCGCGCGCAGACCAGCGCCGCCCGCGCCCACGACGACGACATCATATTCATGCGTTTGGGTTTCGTAAGCTGCCATGTCGTCCTCAGATCGCGATGATGGTAAAGGCCATCTTCGCCAGCGCGAAGATCGCAGCGGCAATGACGCCCCAGCCAAAGACCGCGATGGCGATCATGGTCAGTTGCTGGGCGGTGCCGTGGACATAATCCGCAATCGCCCCGCCCTGCGAGCCCTTGATGAAATGCAGCATGCCCACGATCACGAACAGCGCCGTGATGATCGCCGGGAAGGGGCGGCCGAAATGGGCGATGACCTCGGCCTGCGGCAGGCCGATGCCCTGCCCCACCGCGATCAGAAACAGCGGCGTCAGGATCACCAGCGCATAGCTGCTGACGGTGATGTTCCAGTGATGCGCGGTGCCCGAGCGGGCCGAGCCCAGACCCATGGCCGCCTTGCGGGGGGTGATGTATCGCATGTTTCCCTGCCCTCAGCCGATGAAGAAGATGATGAGGCTCAGCAGGGTCAGCACGACCGAGCCGATGATGATGCCCCATGAGGCGCGCTT
>JBKBVT010000355.1:0-1868 GCA_046289305.1 Hyphomonas sp.
TTGAAGGCTCGTGCTGGCCCGCGAGCGCGACAGCGCCTGCGCGTCGGTATTGGCCACGACGAACTCGACCCCCTGAAGGTTCGCTTCGATCATGTTGTTCACGGCGTTGCCGCCTGCGCCGCCAACACCGAAGACGATGATTTTGGGTCTGAGTTCTTGAGCCATCGTGCGTCTTGTCTTCCCACGTTCACGTCTGCCGGGACGTTTCAAAGTGTAGAATGGCGCCGCGCCGCTAAAAAACGCTTAAGTGAGAGTCACTTGCTTCAGAAATTTTCCTTCAGCCAGTGAAACGCTGCGTTCATCCAGTTCGGGCCGGGTCCGGCAATCTCTTCTGTTGATACTCCGCCAGCCCGCGCAGCATCTGAAAACCCCAACTCAGGGTAAAGTAACAGGCCGGATGCGGTCGAGAAAGCCGGTGTTGCCAGTGTTTCGCCCAGAAATTCAGCGATCACCGGCCGGCCCATGCGGACGGGGGCGCGCAGATGGCGGCTGGCGACTTCGCGGATGCCGGGCAGCTGGCTGGCGCCGCCGGTCAGCACGACGCGGTGGGGGAGGACCTTGCGAACTTCGCTGGTCTCGAGAAGTTTGCGCACGAGTTCGAAGGTTTCCTCGATGCGCGGGGAGATGATCCGGGCGAGTTCCCGGCGTTCGATGCGCGAGGCGTGCAGGCGGCCATCATCGCCGAGGCGGGCGGCTTCGATACGCTCGGCGAGGCCGGGCCCATCGATGTCTGCGGTGCCATAGAGGCCCTTGAGGCGTTCGGCGGCGGCGAAGGTCGTGCCGAGGCCCTGGGCGAGATCGGCGGTGACATGCGCCCCGCCGGCCGGGACCAGCCCTAGCCAAGCCGGTGCGCCGTTCAGGAACACCGAGACGGCGGTGACGCCGGCGCCCATGTCGATACAGATTGCGCCGTTCTCGATCTCATCCTCGATCAGCGTGCCCGCGCCGGCAGCGATGGCGGAGGGAACGATCTGGCGCACGCCGAGATGGGCGCGGCCGACACATTCGACCAGATTGCGGACAACGGGTCTGGGCGCGGTCACAACCGCCATGCGGACATGCAGGGAGCCGGCAATCATGCCGACCGGACGGCGGACGCGGCCAGCCGCTTTGTCGATGGTGTATACGACCGGCCAGGCGGCGAGGACTTCCGCGCCTTTCTGCGGCACCCGGGACAGGGCGAGGGCATGCAGCCGGCGGAGGTCCTTTTCCGACACCGCGCGCCCACCCGGTTCGAGGGCGGCTTCCGTCAGGCAGGCGGCGATCTGCGGGCCGCTGATGCCGAGGATGACTTCGCTGATCGGTTCGCCCGCTTCGCGTTCGGCGTCCTCGACCGCGAGGCGGATCGTGCGCTCGAGGCCTTCCATGTCGGTGATGGCGCCGCCATTGAAGCCGCGGGTCTGCTGGCGCCCGGCGCCCAGGATCTGCACGCGGCGCGGGCTGGACGCATCCGGGCGGGCGATCAGGCAGGTGGTCTTCGAACACCCGATGTCGAGGGCCGCCACCGTGCCGCTGCGCTGGCCCTGCATCCGGGCGACCCGCTTGGCGGTGAGGTTGGCCATCAGGTCTTCTCGCTGCCGCGCAGGGCGGAGCTTGTCAGGCTGGCTTCCTCGGAGGGGCGCAGATAGATGCGGCCGGGGCTGCGAAGGTCGATCAGTTCCAGGGGTCGCTGGGTCAGCGCCGTGCGCACCTGCAGCCGGGCGAGGCGGTCCAGCGCCTGATCCATTTCGGCATCTTCGGGCAGGCGGACCGTGACCCCGTTGACGAAGCGCATATCCCAGCGCCGGTCGCCGACGCGGGTGGCCACGGCGACCCGGTCTTCGATGTCCGGCACGCCGGCGAGCGCCTTGACGAGCTGCGGGGCAGCA
>JBKBVT010000356.1:0-1856 GCA_046289305.1 Hyphomonas sp.
CAGCGGGTGCGGGATGCTAGCCGCAGTCAGCCGGACTTTGCAAATCACGAATAGGGGCCGTCATGGACGAACAACGCAGCCGCGCCGCAACGTGGTTCCGCGAATTGCGCGACCGCATCACCACCGCGTTCGAGGCGCTGGAAGACCGCGCCCCCGGCCGCAGCCCGCCGGGCCGGTTCGAGGTGACGCCGACCAGCCGCGCCGAGAATGGCGGCGGCGGCATCATGTCGGTCATGCGCGGCGGCCGCGCGTTCGAGAAGGTCGGCGTGAACTGGTCCGAGGTGCACGGCACCCTTGCCCCCCGCGCACAGGCCGCGATGGCCGCGCGCGGCGTGCCGGGGATGGAGGATGACCCGCGCTTCTGGGCCAGCGGCATTTCGCTGGTCGCGCATATGCAGAACCCGCATGCGCCCGCCGTGCATATGAACACCCGCATGTTCTGGACGCCGGGCGCGTGGTGGTTCGGCGGCGGCGCCGATCTGAACCCCTGCATCGAATACGCGCCCGACACCGCGCATTTCCACGACACATTGCGCGACGCCTGCACCCCCCACGACGCCGGATATTACGACCGCTTCAAGGCATGGGCCGACGAGTATTTCTTTATCCCCCACCGGGGCCGCGCGCGCGGTGTCGGCGGCATTTTCTATGACGATCTGAACACCGGCGACTGGCAGGCTGACTTCGCCTTCACCCGCGACGTCGGCGCCGCCTTCCTGCCCGCGTTTCTGCCACTGGCCGAGGCGCGGATGGCCACCCCCTTCACCGAGACCGACCGCGACACGCAACTGATCCATCGCGGCCTCTATGCCGAGTATAATCTGGTCTATGACCGGGGGACGAAGTTCGGGCTGGAGACGGGGCATAATGCCGATGCGGTGCTGATGTCGTTGCCGCCGCTGGCGAAGTGGGTGTGAGTGAACAGTTCAGGAGTGGCGCTCCGCCTCTTTCGGACCAATCGGCTTCGGATGTCCTCCGGCACCGCCGGAGATCCTACTGCGACGGGCAAGCACTCAGGCGGAGCGCCTCAGCCTTATTCGCGGGGAGGCAAAACCTATGCCAAATTTCGGGTCGCCTGAGTGCGTCGCACCCAGCCTCCTAGCTTGGCAGCCTAATTCGCGAAACCCGCCCCGCCATGGGCAAGCGACATCTTGGCCTTATCCTATATCCCTTCTGAGTGCCTCAGCCGCGATGGCGCGCGACCGCTTCTAGTTCGGGGAATCCAAAAATGCTTGCATAGCAAGCTCCTGTCTTCCCGAGCTGATCCGGGATATTGACTAGATAGAGTGATCGGGCGCGCATGTCAATCTATATGCGGTGTCACACATCCAGCTCTTCAACAAACCGCGCGTTCTCCTGAATATACTCGAACCGCAGTTCCGGCTTCTTGCCCATCAGCCGCTCGACCAGATCGGCGGTCTCGTGGCCCAGATCGTCGTCAATGCTGACCCGGATCAGCTTGCGCGTTTTCGGGTTCATCGTGGTGTCTTTCAGATCCTTGGCGTCCATCTCGCCCAGACCCTTGAATCGTTGCACGTCGATCTTGCCGCGCCCGCCCAGACCCTTTTCCATCATCCGTTCTTTCTCGGCATCGTCCGACACATACAGGCGGTGCGCCCCCTGGGTCAGGCGAAACAGCGGCGGGCAGGCCAGATAGAGATGCCCCTTGTCGATCATCGGGCGCATCTGGGTGAAGAAAAACGTCATCAGCAGGCTGGCGATATGGGCGCCGTCCACATCGGCGTCGGTCATGATGATGATCTTGTCATAGCGCAGATCGTCGATGTTGAATTTCGACCCCATGCCCACGCCAAGCGCCTGACACAGATCGTTGATCTCTTGGTTGGCGCCCATTT
>JBKBVT010000357.1:0-1849 GCA_046289305.1 Hyphomonas sp.
CGTGTAGCGCAACGAGGCGTCTTCATAGCGGCGGAACGCGAACACCGCCTGGTTCATCTGCTCGGTGTTGAACACCTTGAGCTGCACCAGCAGGTGGAAGTCCTGCACCGTGAGTCCCGTGACGGCGAGGAACAAGTCCGGTTCGAGCCTGGTGATGACGTCCCGCAGCGTGTTCTCGCGGAAATCGGTGAGGTACATGAAGGCCGGGATGCGGGTGGCGAACTTGATAAGCTTCTCCTGCACGAGCTTGCGCTTGGACTTGTATTCCTTCTCCTCGGCGGAGAGTTCCTGCTTCTCCTTGGCCGTGAGGTCGCGGCCCTTGGCCTTCTTCTTGAGTTCCTTCAGCTTATCGCTCTTGTTGATGATGGTCTCGATGATGTTGTCGCCCAAGGCACGCCAGCCCTCAATGCGTTCCACGGCGGCCATCGCCTCGGGGTTGTCGAGGATGCGGCGCAGCGTGTCGTTGTCCACGTTCACCAGCAGCGCGCTCTCCCACTTGCGCGCCAAGAGCGTGGCCGAGGTGCCGGCCATGGCGATGTCGAGAATGCCGTCGGCGTCGACCTGCGTCATGTTCGCCCCGTCGTAGGCCAGCACCGGCAGGAACGACACCAACTCCTTGACCGCGTTTTCTGGGTTCGACTCGTTGGGCGACAGGCCGATGGCGTATTCGGAGAACTGCCGCAGGGCGCGCGTGGGCGCGAAGTCGAAGACGAAGCAGACGGGTTTGAGGATCTCCTCCACGTTTGGGTCGTCGCCGTTGGGATTCTTGATCGACCAAGGGGACTGCACGCGGAAGGCCGCCTGGAAATAAGTCTCCGGCGACTTGAGATTGCGCAGCATCAGGATGGACGACCACTGCGGCACGGTGACCCCGGTGGTGAGCTTGCCGCAGGAGAGCGTGATGGTCTTGGTGGTAAAGCCGCTGCCGATCGCCCGGCGCACCGGCGGCAGGGCATCGAGACCGATGCCTGCTTGCGCGCCCGCCGCCACGACCACCGTGTAGTCGTGCCAGAACACGTTGTGCTTCTCGGCGAGCAGGTTCGCCATCGCATGGCAGGCCGCCACGTTGGGCAGAAACCAGAACGAGTGCTGGAGATACGGCAGCAGGCGCACGTCCGAGTACGGAAACGGCGGCCGCGTGCCGGTCTTGAGAAACTCGTGCGACCTGGGCGCATACTGGCCGCGGAGGATGTCCAACCACTTCTGCACATCGCTCTTGTGCCTGAACTGGGGATGCTTGTCTGAGCCGCTGGCGGCGAAAAACTCGTTGAGGTCGAACTCGTCGAACTCGCCGCCGCTGGCGATCGCCAGGAGCTCGTCCGGCATCTGGTAGGTCATGAGCCGCATCTGCGGCAGCGCGGCGTAGGGGTTCGGCTTGCCCGGGTGCATCCGCGCAAATTCCTCTTTGGCACGCTGTTCGTCGGTGTAGGTCCAGTTGAAGATCTGCTCCTCGATGAACTCGCCCGTGGCCAGCGCCCGGAACGGCGTGCCGGAGAGGTAGAGGTAAGCGCGCGTGGTGATGGGCAGGAACTCGGTTTCTCGCTCCGAGAGGACGGTGAGGTCTTCGTTCACGTCCTCCAGCCCGGCGGCGTATTCGAGCCGGGCCTCCTTCCTGGCGACGGCCTCCTCCTCGCCCTCGAACAGTTCCCTGGCCGTATCGCGCCAGGCACCGAAGTGGTATTCATCGAACACCACGAGGTCCCACTTCACCTTGTGAATCCATTCGTTTTTCGGCTTGATGTTGCCCGCCGCGTCGCGACCGAGCAAATCCTGGAACGAGCCGAAATAGACCACCGGTTTGTGCGGGCTGATCTTTCTCGGATCGCCGTCGGTGTTGCGCGAGAGGTAC
>JBKBVT010000358.1:0-1849 GCA_046289305.1 Hyphomonas sp.
GTCTGCCGCCCGATCACGTAGCCCGGCACGGTTGCTCCGAGCTCCGCGACGTCAATGTCGGCGAGCCCCAGCCCGGCGCGTCCGCAGAGATCGGCGACGATGGATGACAGCGCCTCGCCCTCGCCATCGCCGCGATTGAGGAACAGCCGGGCCCAGCCGCTGCTGCCGCGCACCAGATGGGTGTCGGTGACGGCATCGTAGACCTGCGCACCGCCTTCGCTGACTGCACCGGGCCAGATCTCGTTGAGGACGATGGCGCCCGTCGCCGTGTCGAGCTGGATGACGCGCGTCGAGCGCATCAGCGTCCAGCGCTGGCCCCTCAAACGGCTCTGACCGAAGAACGGTCCCTCGTAGTTGATCTGGATGAGAACTGCAGTCTTCCAGACGATCCCGGCGTCAGTACGCCACTTGATCGTGTAGATCGTCCCGGCCGAGCCGCTGTTCGACATGCGCACCTGAAAGATGACACTGTCGTCGGTGGCGTCATAGGTGAGGGCACCGGCGCTGCCGAAAAAGCCGGTCGCACCGCTCTCGATGTCTGCGACCGAGAAGGTCGCGACCTTCTCGAAGACGACGCCGAGGGACTGACCGGCAACACCGTCATGGCCGGCCTGTGCGGATACCCTCAGGCGATAAAGGCCAAGGCTCGTGTGGTTCGTGCTCGTGCCGCTGCCAAGCAGCCAGCCGTCTCCGAACCCTTCGCCTACGGCGCCGCCGATCACGCCGCGCACGCGCGGTTCACTCACCCTCTGTCCTGCACCCCAGACATAGCTCATGGAGTCGGCCCGCAGGAGACCGACGTCGTCGAAGAGGGAGCCGGTCAAAAGAAAGTCGACGCGGCCGGACGGTCCATAGGCCGAGATCATTCCCATCCAGTTCGTTGTCACGAAGCGGGTCGTGGTATTGGAAAGGCCGGTGCTGCTCGAGCCGAAGCGGCCCACTTCCTTCAGCGCGTTTGGTTCGACCCGGATGATCGACCGCGAGTTGCCTGAGCCAACCGTGAGGTAGAGATGACCGTCCTCGCCGCAGAAGAGTGTGCCGGGGAAGTTGTTGGATGTGACCGACGTCACGTCCGTCATCCGCGCCTGGCGGTCCTCTGCCATGGTGCGCAGATTGAAGCGGCGGATGCCGGCGAATTCGGCACTGCTGTTCGACGAGACGAAGTAGCCGTAACCCCTGCGCCAATCGACCGCGAGGTCGTTGATCTGGTACGACCCAAAATAGCCGCCTTCTCCCGTCGTGATGAAATCCAGGAGCTGAAAGGGCTGCTGCGCGGCGCGGCGATAGGTGATCTCTGCCGTGATGTTCGGGATGCGGTTGCCGAAGTCTGCGAGCGCCAGATCCTCGAAGACGAGGACGCAGAGCCCGCGGTGGGCCGGTGCGCGGCCCGCGCCCACATGCGCTTCGATCAGCGGATCCGGTAATTGAGCCTCACTGCCGCGATGAAAACGAAAGCGCAGGTTTGGCTTGGCGACGTCGGGGCTCGATCCGGTCTTGTCGTAGATCAGCTTGCCGTCGGCCCAGATACGCAGCACGTCCTCGGCCGGGCCCTCGCCGAAGCTCAGCGCGAAGGACGCGAAATAGGAATAGCTGATCGAGGTCTGGGTGCTGCGCCCGCCCCCGCCCTTGCCGCCGGATCGGGTGCGGGTGACGTTCTGCTGCTCCCGGATCCCCGACGACCAGATCATGTTGCCGGCCATGCGCAGCGTGCCGTAGCCGATCGGAATCGACGCGCCGTAGGCGGAGGACGAGACGGTCAGATCACCAAGCCGCGGACCCTCCATCGTGACGTTCTGTCCCTTGGCGGGAAACAAGAGGCTGCCGACGACAGAGCCCACCAGCCAGCCGG
>JBKBVT010000359.1:0-1847 GCA_046289305.1 Hyphomonas sp.
CATAGTTGCCGAACAGGTTCACATTGTCCGTGAGCTCGTATTTCGCGGCGAGACGCCAGGTCGTGCCGTCGAAATTCTCGGACCGGCGCAGGCGGCCATTCGTTGGTGCAATGACGATCGAGGCACCTGTCAGGTTGCTCGCGCCATTGACATTGCCGGCTTCGATTTCGCTGGTCTTGTCTTCGTTCGTGTAACGGATACCGGCGGTGACTTCGAGCCTGTCATTGACGGCGTAGCTGGCGTCCGCGAACACGTCGAGGCCGACCGTACGGCCATAATTGGCGAAGAATTCTTCATGATAGGGCTTCAGCGGGACTATAACCGTGCCGCCCGATTGCTGGAAGACGGTCAGGTTGATGTCCGGCAGGGCAGAAGCCGGAGGCGCGTTGGGCGGGGTGAAGAGGCCGCCGAGGAGCGCCTGCACGCCGCGCTCGTCAAGGCCAAGCGGCACGCCCTGGCGGCCGGTTTCCTTGAAGAAGGAGCCGCCGAAGAAGCCGGTGAAGGCGCCGCCATCGTCATAGTTGAGGCGGATTTCCTGGCTGAACTGGTCGCCCTTGGCATCTTCCGCGAAGACGAGAACTTCCGTACCGAAACCATCGGGGTCGAACACTTCGAGGCTGTCAAAATGGCGCGTGCCGGTGATGGAGCTGGCCGTCCAGCTGTCGCTGATGCGCCAGTCGGCGAGGAAGGTGGCGGACTGGACCTTGCGGTCGAGGCCGAGTTTCTTGCCGCCCTGGAAGCCGCCGAAGCTGTTGAGGTTCGCCGGTGCCCACGGATCGACCGAGGCGCCGGGCGCGGGGGCGAACACCTTGGATTTGAACGAGGTGCCGGTGTTCTCGTTTTCCTGATAGTTGAGGATGAGGTCGAGGCGCACATCGGCGTTCGGTTCATAGGCGAAGCTGAGGCGGACGGCGCGCATGTCTTCGCCGTTGAAATCATCCTCATTCGGATTGAGGCTTTCGACGAAGCCGTCACGCTTGCGGTAACGAGCGGCAAGGCGCACGGCGAACGTGTCAGCGACGACCGGGAAGTTCACGGCGCCGTCAGCGAACACTTCATTGAAGTTTCCGGCGCCGACTGTGGCGCGGGCGGAAACATCGGTCACATCGGCCTTCGCCTGGATGATATTGACCCCGCCGATGAGCGCGCCGCGGCCGAACAGCGTCGGCTGCGGACCCTTGGCGACTTCGACGCGCTCGACATCAAACAGTTCGACGATCGAGCCGCGCGAACGCGAGATCGAAACGCCGTCCTGGAAGATCGCGATGCGGGGTTCGATGCTGGCTTCGCCCGAGTCGGACGTAATGCCGCGGATGACGAAACCCGGATTGTTCGGGCTCTGCTCCTGGACTTCGAAGCCGGGAATGAAGCGGGCGATGTCCTCGAAATCGTCGAGGCCGAGATCACTCATGAAGGCGCCGTCGAGCACGCTGACGGCCACGGGCACGTCCTGCAGGCTCTGCTCGCGCTTCTGGACGGTCACGGTGATGGTGTTCTGGACGAGGGCGGTGTCGGCCGTCTCTTCGGCCTGCGCCCAGGCGCCGCCGGCGCTGGCGAGGACAAGGCCGGTCAGCGAGGCGCTGCCGAGTAGGGTTTTCATCATGGGAGGCTCCTGCGGTGTTACTTCGCAGGTGCGGTAGAGGGCCAACGCGACAGGCGCGTATCGGATTTACGACGAAGCGGTGACAGGCGCGGCCTGTGTCGGCAAAGCAACAGGTGCGGGCGAATGGGATACGCCCGGATGGCGAGTGCGGGGCTATGCTGCGCTGCGGCAATCTGTCGGGCGCGCTGCAGGGTGCATTAAGCGAAGCGCAATGCACCAGACAACGTCCGAAAAGAGGTGCATT
>JBKBVT010000360.1:0-254 GCA_046289305.1 Hyphomonas sp.
CTGGTCCCAGCCGCCCTCCGGCCGGATCACCGCCAGCGGGTCCGCCCGTATGGTAAGCGCCTCGGGATGGCGCGGCACCGGGATCTCCATCTCCGCATAATTATACCCTGAAAAGGCAAAGCCCGGCCGCCCATCCACCAGGCGGCAGCGGAACACCCGGCTCCAGGTCGGCCACAGCCGCGACTGGATCTGCGCCAGTGCCAGCCGGTAGCCCTTCCGCGCAATGATCTCGAATGTCTCGGCCAGCAGCACCT
>JBKBVT010000360.1:264-1846 GCA_046289305.1 Hyphomonas sp.
CGCCCCGGCATAGAGCACCATATGCATCCCAGCAAAGTCATTGCCGTCATACTCCTCCTCATAAGGACAATCCTGCTCGGCAATGTAGACCGCCGCCCGGATCGCCATCGCCTGCTGATACTCCTCCAGCGTCCGCGCCGGCCGGGCCGAAAACTGGTCCAGGGCGCCTGCCGGCAAAGGCTTCGCGAGCACCTGCTCCCCGAAGGACGGATACCGTTTCATACCCGTACCTCCGCGCCGTCTGCGGCAGGGCCCACCGAATTGGTCTGCTCCCCCACCACCTCCTGCACCCAAAGGTCCGCCATCGTGCCCTTCAGCGGCTCGAAGCCAAGCGAGGCCATCGAGCGCTTGCCATCCTCCGTCGCCCCCCGCGCAAAACAGGGCACCGGGCCGAAGATGTCCACCCGCACCACCGCCGCCGCCATCATCACCCTCTGCCGCGCCTCTTTCGTCGCCCCCGCATAGACGCCGATATACACGCCCGCGCAGGCCGCGCCGTATTCGCAGACATGCGCCAGCGCCGGCCATCCGGGCACGAACGCTCCACTGCGCACTGCCGCCGCGCCCGCCGCGGTCAGCGGCACGGCGATGAACACCCCATCCACCGGCTCGCCCGTCACCCAGGCGGTCATGCCGGTCAGGCTTTCGATCCAGGTGATGGAGGCCGGCGTGGCCATCGGCTGACCGGTCAGCTGCTCGGCCAGCCTCAGCCCGGCGGCGAGCGCTGCAAAGTCCGGCTGACGGAAGCCAAACTCCGCCGCGCGTCGCTCCAGCAGCCCGTAGTCAATCCGGATTTCCCGCATGCGACACCCCCAAAACACCATCCCTGCGTGTATATGGAGAGAATAAGCGCGAATTTACTCTACTGCAAGTATTTATTCGCGCCGCAGTTGCATTTTTGCGGAGCGCTCAGGCGGCCAGCCCCTGCAGCCGCGCGGCCGTCTCGCGCACCTGCTCCGGCGAGCCCAGAAGCTGCCGGTTCACGCCGATCCGTTTGAACCAGTAGTGCAGCCCCACAAGGTCCGTGAACCCCATGCCGCCATACACTTCCGTCGCCGTGCGCGCGATGAAGGTGCCCACCTCGGCAAGATGCGCCTTTGCCAGCGTCGCCATCAGCGGACCTTCCGCCTCGCCGGTGTCCAGCGCATGCGCCGCATGCCAGACCAGCGCCCGCGCGGGCTCCAGCTTCGCCGCCATCTCGGCACACATATGTTTCACCGCCTGGAACGATCCGATGACCCGCCCGAATTGCTGACGCTCCTGCGCATAGGCCACCGCCTTGTCGAGCATCGCCTGCGCCGCGCCGAGCGTATCGGCCGCCACCATCAGGCGCGCAAAGGCCAGAACCTCCGGACCCGGCACGACGCTCGCCAGCGGCTTAGCCCCGTCCAGCGCAACGGAATGAAACGTCCGCGTACGGTCAATCGTCTGCATCACGGTCAGCCGTGCATCGCCCGCCGCCACCGAATGCAGCCCGCCCTCCGTATCGGCCACCAGCAAATGCGTCGCGCCGTCCGCCGACTGCGCCAGAAGCGACGTGCCCGACAGCCGGCCGCCTTTCGCTTCAATCCCCGCCCCGTCG
>JBKBVT010000361.1:0-1840 GCA_046289305.1 Hyphomonas sp.
AGGCCGGTATCGGAGACGAGGCGGCAGGCGCGCCACATTTCATAGGAGAGCGCGCCGAAGCGCTCGTACGGCGTGCGGTAAATCCCGCCTTCCCCGGCGAGGTATTCGGCATAGAGGCCCCAACCTTCACCGAAGGCGGTGGCGTAATATTCCTGCCGGAAGCGGGGCTGGTCCTCCATTTCCTGGGCAAGGGCGATCTGGAGGTGGTGGCCGGGCACGGCTTCATGCGCCGAGAGGGCGGGGAGCTCATACAGTGGACGCTGGTCGAGGGCCCAGGTGTTGACGAGATAGCTGCCCTCGCGGCCTTCGGCCTGGTCGCCGGCGGCATAGCGCCCGGTGGTGTAGCCCGGCGCGATGGAGAGCGGCACCGGATCGACGGTGTAGCCGAGGCGCGGCAGGCGGTTGAAATAGAGGGGCAGCATGGCGTCGAGCCGGCTGGAGATTTCCCGCGCGGCGGCCATCAATTCACCTTCGGTTTGCGCGTAGAATTGCGGATCGGTGCGCAGGTAATGCTGGAATTCGGCAAAGGAGCCGTCGAATGCGAGTTCGGCGATGATCGCTTCCATTTCGGCGCGGATGCGGGCGACTTCGTTCTGGCCGATGGCGTGGATTTCTTCGGCGGAGTAGCCGGCGCCGGCGGTGAAGCTGTCGACCAGGCCGGCATAGACGTCCTGCCCTCCCGGCAGCGCGGCGATGCCGGGCTCCGGCCGTGCCGCGGGAGCGTAAGTCCCGTCGATGAACTCAAGGGTTTCGCGGTAAGCCTGGAGCGCCCAGGCGGTGGCTTCGAGGCCGGCCGACTGAAGCCTTGATCTGGACTCTGGACTGATCGCCTCGGGCAGATTGAGGAAAGGCTGGTAGAGCTCGCTCTCCTCAGGCGTATCCACGATCTGCGCCGCGATCTGCGCGCGCGTGGTGGCCAGCGGGTCGCCATGCCCGGTCCAGCCGGTTTCGATGCCGCGGACCATATTCTCGCGGTGCTGATTGAAATAGCGCGGAACATCGTTCAGCCGGGCGATCCAGGCGAGGGCATCCGCCTCGGACCGGATGCGCAGACGCATCGCGGCGAACATCGGCTCGGCATGGAAGCCCCAGTCGCCGGTGAACGGGATGCGGGCGGCGTCATTGGCATGGCCAGAGAGTTCATCGGCCAGCAGGCGCTGCAGGATGGCCTGATCGGTCAGCCGCTCGGTGGGCGCGGCTTTGATCTGGGCAAGAAGGGCGGCAGCGCGGTCGGCCTGCGCCTGGCGGGCGGCCGGCGAGACATCCCGCCAGCGCGTGGGCGGCTTGCCCTGCGCCTGTGCGGCCTCAGCCGGATTGGCCGCCCGAACGTGTGCTTCATACTCGCCGATCAGCGGGATCAGGGGGTCTGCCAGGGCCAATGGCGAGGCCGCCATAAGGATAAGTCCGCAGATTGCCGGTTTCATATTGTCGCTCCCTCGTCAGCGTGCGTTGACACCACCTTAGAGGCTCGTAGAAGCGGAGGCCAGCATCCCGCCATACGTAAGGAAGCCTACATGTCCGGACCGAAGCGCGCCGCCACGCGCCCCTTGTCCCCGCACCTCCAGGTCTGGCGTTTTCACGCCACGATGGTTGCCTCGATCACGCACCGCCTGACAGGGGTTGCACTTTACTTTGGGACATTCCTGATCGTCGCCTGGCTGGTCGCCCTGGCCATCAGCCCCGAGACCTATGCCCAGATCGAGAGTATCGTGGCGTCCATACCGGGCAGGATCGTGCTGTTCCTCTGGGCCGTGGCCGTCCTGTTCCACTTCGCCAACGGCATCCGCCACCTCCTGTGGGACGGACCCGGCATCGGCTTCAGCCCGAAGGTCGCGAGCAA
>JBKBVT010000362.1:0-1837 GCA_046289305.1 Hyphomonas sp.
CTCCTCGAAGATCGCGCGCGCGGTCTTGTCCGAACGGATCATGGTGGGTTCTGTGGGGTAACCGCTCATTGCCGGTGATCCTCGCTTGCCAACTGTGCCATCTTCAAATGATATATTCTTTAAGGCGCGTCGAGCGCTGAAATGAAATTTCTGCGGGAGACTGCCATGAATATCAGAGCTTTGGCTTTGGCGGGACTGTTTCTGACGGCCTGCGCCAGCAGTCCGGCCATCATGCCTGCCGTAGAGGAGGCCTCAGCCGAAACCGATGATCCCGGTGTCTATATGATCGTTCTCGGCCGCGTGTTTGACCGGCCCGCTTTCATGCAGGGATATGCAGCGAAACTGCCGCCCCTCTATGAGCGGTTTGGCGGCAGTTATATTGCCCTGACAGGTCAGCCCGGCATTTTGGAGGGCAGTCCGGCGTTCGAGAGTGTCGTAATCTCGCACTGGCCCAGCGAGGCCGCGGTGCGCGGTTTCTGGACCAGCGCGGAGTATGAGCAGCTCATCCGCGACCGGACGGAGAATAATTGGGGCGAATTTACCGTTGTGATTGTTCCGGCCCTGCCTCCTGCTCGCTGACAGTGCGGGCGCGCCCGCGGATTGGGCATCTGCTTGACGTTATAATTTGACTTTGACCGGACATATTGTATCTCGAGGCAAGCAAAAGATATATCATTTGCGGAGACGGAGATGAACTTCGTCCCAGATGCCGGAGGACCACATGCGTTACAGAACTTCGCTATCGGCAGGTGCAAGCCTTGCCGTTCTGCTCTCGGGTGCGTCGGTGTTTCCGGCGATGGCTCAGGAGACGGATGCCTCGGAGGCAGACACCCGCCGGCTCGGTGCCGTAACGGTTACGGCTCAGCGGGTTGAGGAAAACCTTCAGGATGTTCCGGTCGCCGTCACGGCGCTCGACGCATCCGTTCTCGAAGATAGACAGGTCGGTGACCTTCTGGACCTTCAGGCCCTGGTTCCGAACATCAATATGGCCACCAATACAGGCACGGCGAACGCTGCGCGCATCTTCCTGCGCGGTGTCGGCGAGGATGAAAGCCGCGGCGCGGTGGACCAGGCGGTCGGCATTTATGTCGATGGAGTTTATGTTGGCCGCTCTGTCGGCTCACTGTTTGACGTCGTCGATCTTGCCTCGATCGAGGTTCTGCGCGGACCCCAGGGCACGCTTTATGGCCGCAACACCATTGGCGGTGCCATCAAGCTGACGTCCATCCGCCCGCAGTTCGAGAACTCGGGTGATCTCCGCGCGACCGTCGGCAATAACGGCCGCTTCGATCTGCGCGGCACGGGTAATCTGCAGCTTGCGGACAACACGGCTCTGCGTTTGACCGGCCTTCTCAGGGAACGCGACGGTTTTCACGATGTCATCCCGAATGGCGGCAATGCCGGCGAGGGGCGGGGCGGCGTTGGTGGCACGCACATCATGGCCCTGCGCGGCAGCCTGTATACGGAGTTCTCGCCCGAATGGTCACTCCAGATCACCGCGGATCAGACGATTGACCGCTCCGATCCCATTCCCGATTCGGTTGCGCCAGGCTTTGATGCGGACAATGACATCTTCACGATTGAACCCGTTCCCGGAACGACATGCACGGCCGGATCGACGGCCATTGGCTGTTTCACCGGGTACGATCAACGCGCCAGGACCGCCGGCATTTCTGCCACGCTGAACGGCGATATTGGCGGTCTGGATTTCACCTCGATCACAGCTTACCGCGAGCTGGAGGACAATCTCGTGACCCGGATCGGGTCTCCGTTCCGTCAGGAGACGGACCAGAACCAGTTCAGTCAGGAGTTTACACTCGGCAGTTCCCGAGGTCCG
>JBKBVT010000034.1:0-17751 GCA_046289305.1 Hyphomonas sp.
GCTCCAGATTGGCGAATCTGGTGCCTGATGAATCACACATCACGCCAAAAATGAATCCTGAATGTCGATTAGACCTAGGGCTCCGGTGAGGCCCAGCCCTTATAGCGCTGAAATGCCTTACTGGCGCCTTACGCTTCAGCCACGCGCCAGGGCGTCCTCAATCAGCGTCGCAGTCTCCGAGACGCCATAGAGGGCGGTGAAGCTGCCGAAGCGGGGCCCCTGCTCCTGGCCGAGCAGGACTTCATACAGGGCCTTGAACCAGCCGCGCAGGTTCTCGAAGCCGTGATCCTTGCCGACGCTGAAGGTCATCGTCTGGAGGTTCTCGCCGGTCGGTTCCTCCGCGAACGCGCGCAGGCGGGCGGCAAGGTCTGTCATCGCGGCGCGTTCCTGATCGGTGGGTGCGCGGAAGGTTTTCGCGGGCAGCACGAAGTCGCGGTAATAGCGCATGGCATAGCCTGCGAGTTCGTCGAGCAGCGGATGCGTCTCGGGCGAGGCTTGCGGGGCGTAGCGGGTGATGTAGGCCCAGAGCTGGGACACATCGGTGGGGTTTGCGACCGCGACGAGGTTCAGGAGCAGCGCGAAGCTGACTGGGCTGGACCATTGCGGCGGGCGGCCGGAATGAATGTGCCAGGCGGGGTTTTCGAGCTGCGCGGCAGGCTCCTCGGCGGGAAACTTGTCCAGATAGGTCAGGTATTCGTCGACGGTCTTGGGGATGACGTCGAAATAGAGTTTCTTGGCGACGCGCGGCTTCTGGAACTGGAACAGGGACAGGCTCTGCTCCGGCGCATAGCTCAGCCATTCATCGACCGAGATGCCGTTGCCCTTGGTCTTGGAGATTTTCTCGCCCTTCTCGTCCAGGAACAGTTCGTAGACGTATTGTTCGGGCGGGCGGGCGCCGAGGATGCGGCAGATCTTCGAATAGACCGGGGCGTTGGCCTGATGATCCTTGCCAAACATTTCAAAGTCGACGCCGAGCGCGGCCCAGCGCATGCCGAAATCCGGCTTCCACTGCATCTTCACCGCGCCGCCCGTGACGGGCAGCGTCACATCGGCGCCGTCCTCATCGGTGAAGGTGATCTCGCCATGCGCGGCATCCACGTTCTTCATCGGCACATAAAGAACGCGGCCGGTGGAGGGGCTGATCGGCAGGAAGGGCGAATAGGTGGCGCGGCGCTCCTCCCCCAGGGTGGGGAGCATCACGTCCATGATGTCCTGATACTTCTCCGCGGCGCGCAGGAGCATCTGGTCGAACCGGCCTGATTTGTAGCAATCGGTGGCGGACAGGAATTCATACTGGAAGCCGAACCGGTCGAGGAAGGCACAGAGGCGCGCATTCATGTTGCGGCCGTAGGATTCGTGCGTGCCGAACGGGTCCGGCACGACGGTCAGCGGCATCTGGATATAGGGCTCAAGCGCTTTCGGGTTCGGCACGGTGTCCGGGATCTTCCGCATACCGTCCATGTCGTCGGATACGCAGATGAGGCGCGTGGCATACTGGCCGCCGGTCAGCGTCTCGAAGGCATGGCGGACCATGGTGGTGCGCACGACTTCGCCGAAGGTGCCAATGTGGGGCAGGCCCGAGGGGCCGTAGCCCGTCTCGAAGATGACCGGATCCTCAGCCTTGCGCGCGCCGGACTTGACCTGCTCGGCCACGCGCTTTTCCAGCGCGCGGGCAAGCTCGAACGGCCAGGCTCTGGCGGATTGGGCGAGGGTTGAAAGGTCGGTCATCGGTTGCTTGTCTTTCCTGTTGCCCAGAACAGGGGAAGCCGGCGAACGCGCGCTGCGAACGCCGGCTCCGTGTCTGGTCTCGAAGGCCCTGCCTAGCGGAACGTATCCGGATTGCTGATACGCCCATGAATGGGCCATTTCGCAAAGGCCAGATACAGAAAAGCGATCAGATTGACCAGCGGCACCAGCATCAGCAGCGACCAGGCGCCGTTGAACCCCGCTTTGCTCCAGATTTTCCAGTAGGCGACAATAAAGAGAATGATGAAAGCGAGGTAGACCACCCCGACAATCGCCACACCAATGCCCATAGATTCATCATACATGATCCGCGTCCCTCCTTGGTTTGGATGAGCGGGACCCTAGGCCGGTTCGGCGGGGGGCTCAACGCCGGAGGGCAATTCTGTTGAGGTCGCAGCATGGGCGGCATGTCGAATATTATTGACATGTCAAAAATCTTCGACTATTTGGTGATGTAAGATTTCTTTTACATGACCGGAGCGTCCGATGACCCTGATTTCTGCCTATCGCAACATGTCATTCCGTGAAAAATCCGCGTGGGCGATGGCGATCATCCTGATCGCGGCGGGCGCGTTCTATTTCAACAAGGTGGTGCGTATCTCGCAGGCGCTCGGTGAGACGGCGCCGCCGATGATCGGGCTGATGATTGGCTATGTCGTGATGGTGGTCATCGCTTCGATCATCCTGATGAGCGTGCTCGCCGTCGCTTCCGCGAAGGAAGCCGACGCACCCGCCGATGAACGCGAGAAGATCATCGCCGACCGGGCGGGCAACTGGTCCGGCTATGTGCTGGCCGTGCCGGTGTTCGGCGCCATGCTGCACTATTCGGTGACGCTGGATGGCAACCGGCTGTTTCATATGGTGTTCCTCAGCTTCATGCTGTCGCAGATTTCCGAATACATCTTCCAGATCATCCTCTATCGCCGCGGGGTCTGAGCGATGGCCAAGCGCCCGCCGATCACCAATCGCATCCGCGAGCTGCGCGAGCAGCAGGACGGCATGAGCCAGGCCGCGCTGGGCGAGGCGGTTGGCGTGACGCGGCAGACGATCATCGCCATCGAGCAGGGGAAGTATTCCCCCTCCCTGGAGAGCGCCTTCCGGATCGCGCGGGTGTTCGGGTTGGGGCTGGAGGATGTGTTCGGCTGGGAAGGCCCGCCGGGCGGCAGCGGCTTGCAAAAAGCTGATTGACACTCATTCGCAACTGCTGCAAATGGGTCGCATGATCATTTGCATCTGCAACCGTATCAATTGCCGCGGCGTTCGTGACGCCGTCGAAGGCGGGGCGCGCAGCCCTGGCGCCGTGCAGGCGCATCATGGCTGCCGGTTTAATTGCGGCAAATGTTCAGGCTCGATCAGCGAGCTGATCTCCACGACGGTTGAGCGCGAAGACGCCAGCCTGCCGATGATCGCCGCCGAGTAAGCATAGTCTTGTAAAATCTGGGCCCTAGCGCTGGTGGCTCAGCGCAGCGGGTCCCCGTTGCCGGTGCAAGTGTGTCGCACTTGCATATGCAATTGATTTTATTGGATTTTTTGTTGCTGCGGGCGGGCGAGTCGCCTATATCGGGTCCAACACGTTCACCCCACACGCTTGAGGAGACCGCCGATGCAAGGCGACAAGAAAGTCATCGAATTCCTGAACCAGGCTCTGAAGAATGAGCTGACGGCGGTGAACCAGTATTTCCTGCATTCGCGGATGCTGATGGACTGGGGCGTCACCAAGCTCGGCAAGTTTGAATACAAGGAATCGATCGAGGAGATGCATCACGCCGACTGGCTGATCCAGCGCGTGCTGTTCCTCGGCGGCCTGCCGAACCTTCAGGATCTCGGCAAGCTGCACATTGGCGAGAGCGTGCAGGAAATCCTGGAATGCGATCTAAAGCTCGAGAACATCGCCATCCCGCTCCTGCGCGATGCGATGGAGTATTGCGAGAGCGTGCGCGACTATGTGAGCCGCGACCTGTTCGGCAAGATCCTCCACAATGAGGAAGAGCATGTCGATTACATCGAGACACAGTTCGCGCTGATCGAACGCATTGGCATCGAGCGCTACACGCTGCTGCAGGCGGAAGCCAACGAGACCGGCCACTCATAAGCTCCGCACCGGGATTTTATTTTCATCTATAGTGCGTGTACGGACCTTCTGCGGTCCTTGCGCGCACAGGCGCATTGCCCCTTGATCCACAGGACGAATGCGGGTCTAGATGCGCGCGAGGCATCCTGCCTCTTTCATTGCATATCCGATAATCCGCGACGCCTCTTCTGTGCTGCCGCGGACATCAAGAGGAAAGAGATCATGACCACATCTGCAAAGGCGCCCAGCGCCAAGGAAGTGCTTGTCGAAAAGTACATCTCCGATCTGAAGGAAAAGGTAGGCGAAGCGCGCCCCGACCTCGCGCTGCTGGACGCCTGCGTCAAGGCCTGCGGCCCGGCGATTTACAAGTCCGACGCGGCCACAGTTGCCGCATCCGACAAATCCGAACTTGAGCGTGTACGGAAGAATTTCATCGAGAAGCGCCTTGGCGTGATGGATGAGGCGAAAGCCGATGCGGCGATCAAGGCCGCTGTCGAGAAGTATGGCCGCTCCGTGCGCCAGAAACACCGCCCTGTGCTCTACTATCTGATCGCCAAGGAATTGAAGAAAGCCGCTGCGCTGAAGAAGGCCTGACGCGGGCTTTAGGCCGTAACAAAGAAAAGCCGCCGCCCCGGAAACGGAGCGGCGGCTTTTTATTTGATCTCGGGGCGTCTTAGCGTTTGGTGTCGCGCTTGGCCTGGCTGCGGGCATTGTTGGCGCGCGCGGCGCCTTTCATCGTCTTGAGATTCGGGAAGGACTCCCGTTTCGCTGAAGGCGCAGATTTCATGCCCTTGCCGGCCTTGCGGCTGGCGGGCTTCTTGGCGGCGGCGGTTTCCTTGCGGGCCAGCGCAGCTTGCAGCGCCGCATCGGCCTTTTCCTTGTCCGCAGCAGCTTTTTCGCGGTCATTGCGCCGCTCGACGATGCCGAGCTTGGATTCGAAGCGCTCGAGTGTCTCGGCGAAAAAATCGCGCTTGATCACTGTAGAGGCATTGCCGGTGGGCCCGCGCTGGCGGGTCGGCGCTGCCTTACCGCGGATCTCGCGGGCCTGCTTGCTGGCGAGGTCGTTATATTTGTCGCGTAGTTTACGCGTGCGTGCGATCCGCTGACGGAGCGTTTTAGCGTCAAGCTGCGCGATGATCGGCGGGAAGCTTTCATTCGCAAGTGCAAATTCGCTGGCGGTGCAAAGCGGCTTTGCGTCCCTTCTGGAAATGGCCATGATTATATCTCCTTCATGTCGTTATGGGCCTTACGTAACCCCATAACGCGCCAGACGGGAAATGATAGCACCCGAACTTACGAAAATGTCTGGCCGCGCAGCGAGGCGTCAGTATCCGTTCAGCCGTGCATATCGGTCGCGGTGCCAGCTGGCAGAGCCATAAAGCGCTTCCTGCACGCGGGCGCGCTTCATGTAGAAGCCGGGTTCGGCCGCGTCCGTCATGCCGATGCCGCCATGCATCTGCACGCACTCATTCGAGACAAGATGCACAAGCTCACCGGCCTTGGCTTTTGCGAGGCTTGCAAGCTCAGCCACATCGGTCTTGCCCGCATCAATCGCCGCAAGCGCCGCCGTGATGCAGGAGCGCGTCATTTCAAGGTCCACGAACATTTTCGCGGCGCGGTGCTGCAGTGACTGGAAGGACGCGATCAGCTGGCCGAATTGCTTACGGCTGTTGAGGTATTCCAGCGTCATGTCGAACGCCGCCTGTGACGAGCCGAGCATTTCGGCGGCAAGGCCGATCGCAGCGCGGTCGAGCACGGGATCGAGAATGTCGGCGCCCTCATCGGCGGGGCCGAGGAGCGAAGTTTCCGGAACATGCACGCCTTCCAGGCTGACATGCGCAGCGCCGTGGCTGTCGACGGTGTTGAGTTCGTGGATCGAGACGCCTTTGGCATCGCGTGGGACGAGGAAGAGGCTGATGCCGTGGCGGTCGCCGGCCTCACCAAACGTGCGCGCGGCCACGATCAGCATGTCGGCATGGTGCGCATCCGGCACATATTTCTTGAGGCCGTTGAGCGTGTAGCCCTGGCCATTGCGTTCGGCTTCAGTCGCGATGTTGTAGGGCGCGAAATGCGCGCCTTCATCGAGGGCGAGCGAGAAGGTGGTCTCGCCGCCAGCGATCTTCGGCAGCCATTCGGCCTGCTGGGGGGGCGTGCCGCCGAGCTGCAGTGCGGAGGCGGCAATCAGGGCGGTCTGCAGCAACGGCGTGGCGGCCAGTGTCCGGCCCTGCGCTTCGAGGATCTGACCAAGGCCGGTGAGGCCGAAGGTTTCGCCGCCCGGCTCATCGGGCACAATGACGCCGAAGAAGCCAAGCTCTGCGAGCTTCTCGCGCGTGGCCGCATCATTGCCGTTGGCGCCGGCATCGCGCAGCGCGCGCAGATGCGTGACGGGGAGCTCATCGCGCGCAAAGGCGAGCGCTGTCTCGCGCAGCATTTCCTGGTCTTCAGTCAGTACAAAGCTCATCGAAATTTCTCCTCGGTTTTTCTGGCCTCTCGGGCCGCCTTCTTTTCACTAAGTATCTCAGCAAATGGCTGGCCGAGTTTTCGTCCTCCCCAATACAAGAGGCCCCAGAACAGCATCACGGTCGCATGAGTCAGCAAATCAAAAATATGAACCCTAACCACACCGCGCGTTGACAGGCTGAATACAAGGTAGCCTAGAACAGGAAAAAACGCGGCGATCCAGCCGAGATAGTCGGCAACTTTACTGTCATTCCAGAGTCTCACACCAAGTCCGCACGCAAAGGGATAGATGATCACCAACATGCCGAGGACTTGCGGAGACATCTGCCTACTGATGATCCTTCAGACCCAGCACGCGCTTGGCGATGACGTTGAGATTGATCTCGGATGTGCCGCCCTCAATGGAGTTGCCCTTTGAGCGCAGCCATTGGCGCGTGACCTTGATGGCGGACTTGTCGAAGCCCTCCCCTTCCCAGCCGAGCCCTTCGGTGCCAAGCGCCTCGATGAGGAGCTCGTGCCGGTCCTGGTTCATCTTTGCGGCGGCGTATTTCAGGATAGAGGCAGTGTGGCCCACGGCCTGGCCGGCCTTGGCCTGCTCGGTCTGGCGCTGCACGGTCAGGGAGAAGGCCCTGGCGTACATCTTGTGATCGGTGATGCGCCCGCGCAGGTCGCCGTCAGCGATCCGACCGGTGTCGTCCGTGCCGACATGCTGCTTGGCATAGTCTTCCGGGCCGAGGATGCCGGAGCCGCCTGTGCCGCCGAAACCCCCGGCGGAGATGGAGGAGCGTTCGAACTGGAGCAGGCGCTTGGCAATGTCCCAGCCGCCATTCACGCGGCCGACGAGTTGGTCCTTCGGCACTTTCACATCGGTGAAGAAGGTTTCGCAGAAGGGGCTTTCGCCGGAGATCAACTGGATCGGGCGGGCCTCGACGCCGGAGCTCTTCATGTCGAACAGGATGAAGCTGATACCTTCATGCTTGGTCGAAGTGTCGGTACGCACGAGGCAGAAGATCCAGTCGGCCTTATCGGCGTAGGAGGTCCAGACCTTCTGGCCGTTGATGAGGTAATGGTCGCCCTTGTCTTCGCAGCGCGTCTGAAGGCCGGCGAGGTCAGAGCCCGCACCCGGCTCGGAATAGCCCTGGCACCAGCGGATCTTGCCCTTCACGATGTCGGGGATGAAGCGCAGCTTCTGCTCGTGGTTGCCAAATTCAAGCAGCGCCGGGCCGAACATCCAGAGGCCGAAGGAGAAGAGCGGCTGGCGCGCCTTGATGCGGCGCATCTCCTGCTCCAGTACGCGCGCCTCTGACCTTGTGAGGCCGCCGCCGCCATATTCCTTGGGCCATTCCGGCGCGGTCCATCCCTTCTCGCCCATCCGGTCCAGCCAGAGTTTGGAGTCCGGGTTCTTGTAGGTGCCGTGACGGCCGCCCCAGACGACCTCGTCATCTTTCATCGGCGTGCGCATCGAGGGCGGGCAGTTGGCTTCCAGCCATTTGCGGGCCTCGAGCCGGAATTCTTCGAGTTGCTCGGCGTTATCATAGGCCATGTCGGCGCTCCCTCGGGTCGTCAGTGTTGGCCGGTACACTATGCTCTGGGCGCCCGCGCGCCAAGCGTTCACGCGGCGTCAGACCTTTGCGGGGCGGCTGCAGTTGGGAGGCGTGAACGAATATCGAACGTTACGGAGGCGGAATGATTGGCCAACGGCGTTGGGCGATCATTCACTGCGGGCTCATGCGGGGTCTTCGCCCAATAATGCGGCCGGCGCATCAGGCTGTATAAAGCGCGGCCCATGGCAAGGGTCTGGAGCGGCCAGTAGAGCGGCTGGGAGAGCGCCAGAAGTAGCCTGCCGAAACCGCCCCTGCCCGGCGCGGCCAGTGCCAGCACAACACCCGACAGGTAGGATGCGCCAGCGAGCGCGAGGAACACAGGCCAGGGCGCCAGGCCCGGAACGGCAAGGCTCGCCAATAGCCAGAGTGCCCATGGCCCGTGTACCAGTGCAGACAGAAGCGAGCTTGCCAGCGTCAATTGGATCGAGACGAAGCCGCCGAAACCCAATTCACCGATGGCTGCCTGAGGACGGCGCATGATGACCAGCCAGGTCTGCAGATAGCCTTTCAGCCAGCGAGATCTCTGGGCCATCCATACGCCTGACTTCTCCGGCGGGGCTTCCAGCGTTGGCGGATGGATCATGCCGACCTTAAGGCCTAGGCGCGCCAGACGGAGGCCGAGATCGGCATCCTCCGTGACGTTCCAGGGATCCCAGGCGCCAGCCGTTTCAAGCCAGCTCCGCCGGAAATGATTACTGGTGCCGCCGAGCGCGATCGGCAGGCCAAGCGCGGCAAGGCCGGGCATCAGCCGGCCGAACTGCACCGCATATTCCAGCGCCCATTGCGCCGCGAGCCAGCCGCGCCCGCCCTGCCCGATCAGCGGCGCCTGAACACATGCGAGGGATCGCGGACCATCTCGAAAGGCGCGGAGCGAAGCGGTCAGCTGGTCCGGATGCGGACGGTCCTCCGCATCATAGACAACGACGAACTCACCGCGCGCCCGGGCGAGCCCGTAATTCAACGCGCGCGGCTTTGTCCGTGGTTCACCGGGCGGGACGGTGACGAGCTCGGCCGGGCCCGGCCAGTGCTCGGCCAGCACCGCCTTGCGGGTCACACGATCTCCGGTCTCTATGAGCAGTTTCACGTCCAACCGCTCCGGCGGATAGTTCAAGGCACGAAGCGATGCAGCCAGTTGCGGTATCGTGGCCGCCTCGTCCTTCAGGGCGATCAGCAGCGTGTAGACTGGCAGGGCCAGGCCGTCAGGGGCGAGCGGAGCTTTCGCCCTCTGAGGTTTGAGCACACCAATCAGGCAGACATACAGACGGAAAACCAGCGCCGCGACGAAGAAGCAAAGCGCAAGACCCGTAAGGACCAGCAGGAAAAGTTCGCTCCAGGCGAGGCCCGCCACACCGGTCAGAGCCATACAGCGCCGGAGCGTTCTTTTCTGACCTGCGATAAGGGTCGTCGCGGCCGACAGGTCAGGCTGGTTCGAAGCGAGCGCATGTGCGGCAGACCAGGCCGCGGAAAAGTCGGCCGGCGGCTCTGCCAGCCCTTTGTCTGCAGGCCTCACAGCCCGCAGCGTGTATCCTTCCCCATCCGCGCCCACAACGCGATTTCCACAGGATATTCACAGACAAGCCCACAAACCTGTGATTGAATTAGTTGCCTTAGCGTAACAATTCCGAGGACGCGCCCTGGCCGCTGAGCCAGGCGGCTTCCACCCGCGCGCCCAGATGCCAGTCCCCGCAGGTGGCAATTCCAAGTGCCGCGTCGGTCAGGCACGGCTTGCCAAGGGGCTGGCTAACACGGGCATAGCGCCAGCGATGCGCCGTGAGGAAATCCGGGCGGGGCGCTTCTGTCTTCTCGCAGAAAAACCCGGCCATGGCGCCCGCCACCGCCTCCGCGTCCTCCTCCAGATGGCTTTCTGACCAGTCCGCACTAGCCTGAACGATCCAGGCTTCCGGCCCGGCGCGGCCCGGTTTTGTGCTGTTGCAGGCCGCCCAGGCCAGTGGACCGCCGGCTTCGCGCGGCTCGATTACGTCTATCGGCAGGCCGAGCGGGCGGTCATAGGCGAGCATCGCGGTCCAGCAGGGCAATGAGCGAACTGACCGGGCGGCGGCGGCCAGGTCTGGCGCGGCAGCGGCCAGGAGTACGCCCGCCTGCTCGGCTGGAACCGCGACGAGCAACTGGGCAAAAGGCCCCTCCTCCAGCCCGTCCTCGAACTGCAGCCACCAGTCCTTCGGGCCGCCGGAAATCTCGCTCACCTCTGCCGACCAGCTGACATCGAGCGGCCCGGCCATCTCGCGGAGCATGGCGTTCATGCCTGGCCGGCCCACGAACCACGCCTCGTCCGGCCGGCCCGGCGCCCGGCGCGGCGACCAGGCCGCCACATGGCCCGACTGAACCCATTGTTCGACGACCGAACGGAATTCGAGGCTGCGGGCCGTGAAATACTGCGCGCCATGATCGAAGCTCAGGGCGCGGCCCTGAAAGACTGTCCGGCGGGCTGCCATCCGGCCACCCGGACCGCGTCCCTTGTCGAAAAGGCGGACGGATTTCCCAGCGGCTGTGAGGGCCCGGGCGGCGGTAAGGCCAGCCATTCCAGCCCCAATCACGGCAATCGTCACACGCGTCTCCCGATACTCAACCAGGCAGGTTTAGCTAGCCCACAGCCCTTTCAGGTCCATATCCTTTAACAAAACCCTACCAGACGACTTGCCGGTCCGCCCATAATGTTCTATGTTTGTTCCATGTCTGGTGTTCACATCATCTGGTTCAAGCGGGATCTCAGGGTGCATGACCATGCCGCCCTGGCCGCCGCCGCTGCGAGCGGCGGGCCGGTATTGCCCCTCTACATCTTCGAGCCGGAATATTGGTCGCTGCCAGAGCATTCGCGGCGGCAGTTCGAGTTTGTGAGGGAGTCACTGGCGGAACTGGACGCGGCGCTGAAGTCGCGCGGCGCGGGGCTGGTCGTGCGCACGGGCGACGCGCTGAGCGTGCTGGGCGAGCTGCATCGCCGGCACGGCATCGCCGCGATCCACGCGCATGAGGAGACGGGCCTGCAATGGACGTATGAACGGGACAAGGCGGTACGCCGCTGGGCCCGGAATGCCGGGATTTCCGTGCGCGAGCAGGTTCAGCACGGGGTCGTGCGCGGCCTGAAGGACCGCAATGGCTGGGCCGGGCAATGGGAGGACCTGATGAGCCGGCCCCGGCTGGCGGCGCCTGAGACGCTTGTCGCGGCAGAGGTTCCAGCCGGCGAGATGCCCAGGGCGTCGGATCTTGGCTTCGGGCTGGATGACTGCCCCGGCCGCCAGCGGGGCGGGCGCAGCCAGGGCGTTGAATGTCTGCGCAGTTTTCTGAATGCACGTGGGCGGACCTATCAGGCCGATATGTCCGGGCCGTTGACCGGCGGCGAGGCCTGTTCGCGCCTGTCGCCCCATCTGGCGTTCGGCACAGTCTCGATGCGGGAAGCCTGGCAGGCCGCCTGCCGGGCCAAATCTGCGCATGTGGCGGGCGGCGACATGGCCTTCGCCGCTTCCATCGGCAGCTTCATCTCCCGCCTGCACTGGCATTGCCATTTCATCCAGAAACTCGAGGACCAGACCTCGATTGAGAGCCGCAACCTGCATCCGGCCTATGACGGACTGCGCCCGGTGGCCGCACCGGATGATGCGCGGCTGATCGCCTGGGCCGAGGGCCGCACGGGATTTCCGTTCCTGGACGCGTGTATGCGCTCGCTCAAAGCCACCGGCTGGCTGAACTTCCGGATGCGGGCGATGGTCATGGGCTTTGCCGCGCATCATCTCTGGCTCGACTGGAAGCGGCCGGCAGAGATCCTTGCGGCAATGTTCACGGATTTCGAGCCGGGCATCCATTATCCGCAGGCGCAGATGCAGTCGGCCACCACCGGTATCAACACACCGCGCGTCTATAATCCGGTCAAACAGTCGCGCGATCAGGACGCGAACGGCGACTTCATCCGGCAATGGGTGCCGGAGCTGGCGGGCCTGCCGGATGCGTGCCTGCACGCGCCCTGGGAAGCGCCGGCCGGCGTTCTGGCGCATGCGGGTGTTGTGCTGGGCCAGACCTATCCGATGCGGATCGTCGATCATCTCGCCGCTGCCGAGGAAGCGCGCAGCCGGATCTTTGCGCTGCGCAAACAGCCCGGACATGCGGGTCAGGCCGATGCCATCCAGACCCGGCATGGCAGCCGGCGCGCCGGCATCCCGTTTCGCGGCGACCGGCAGGAGGGCGCCCGGCGCAAGCGCAAGCCCGCCGAAACGGCCCAGCTGAATCTTGACCTGCCGGGGCATTTACCGGCCCGCGCCCATGCCTCGTGACAGCGGGGCCCGGAAGGGCGGCACCGGCAAGATGGTTTCCAGACAGGATCTGCCGGTGAAGACCTGCGCGGCGTGCGGCCGGCCGTTCTCCTGGCGCAAGAAGTGGGAGCGGGTCTGGGACGAGGTTCGCTATTGCTCCGACCGGTGCCGCGGAAAGCGCTGATCCGCCCCCAAATCCCATATTGAATACCGATAATTCGAAGTCCCGGTCTGCTTCAGGCCGAATTATTGTTTTTCAATAAATTTATGGCCTTGATTTTATTTGAGATTATTTTTTTTCGATAATTTCATATTGAAAAACAATAATATCACTGCTATCTGGTTGGTGTCGGCGGCGACAAGGAAGCGCCAAAGACAAGGACAAGCCAAACCAACCAGAAGGAGTACTAAGCCATGTCCCCCCTCGCCCGTCTCAGCGACAACGGAACCCTCGTGTTCGACGGTGTCCTGGCCTACGGCCTCGCCTCCGGCGACGCCATGATCCGGTCCCGGCCCGCAAATGACGCAGGCCAGGCGGACCGGCTGACCCTCCTGGTGGCGCGCCGCCGCCGCCAGAACCGCCGCGACGCGCGCGCCTGACGCGTCGCCTGCTCAGCCGGGTCCGCCCCTGGCCCGGCTGAGCCCCCTTCTCTCACCCAAGACAATACAATCCCAATCGGAGGAAATACCATGAAACGTTCTATCTTCGCCGCCGCAGCCGCCGCGACCCTGATCGCCATGCCGGCCTTTGCGTCGGTCGAAACTTTCAAGCTCGACATCACCTACGCGCCGGAAAAGCTCGAAACGCCTGCCGGCGCCGCGGCCGAGTACACACGCATCTCTGAGCAGGTCTCAGAGCGTTGCGCCGCCGAACATGCCGATCGGGGCATGGGGCGGATCTTCGCAACGCAAGCGACCCGGATCTGCACTGCGCAGACGCTCGAGCGCACGGTTCGCCAGATCGGCCATCCGCAGCTGACAGAGGCGCACAAGGCCAGTCGCGCTGCCGGCTGAAACAAGATCGCGGCTGCGGGACTCCAGCCTCGTACATCCCCTGCACACGCAGCCGCGTTCCTGCCGCCTCTCGCCTTCACAGGCAGGGGCGGCCTTTTTTTGGGAGGTCAGTCTACGCTCAGTTCCTTCGCCCGAAGGATGGCCGCGAGCCGGAAGCGCACGGGCTCGAATGCGCCGTTTTCAAGCGCTTCGAACAGGGCGGCGCAGCTGGTCGGGAATTTCTCGTGCAGGCGCAGCGAGGCGCCATGATCGAGGGAGCCGCCCTCCCGCAGGATGCTGAGCGCGAAATCATGCAGGCCGGGATTGTGGCCGATGACCATCAGCGTGTGGGCCCCGTCATGCTGGCTGACCGCCTCGGTCAGCCCGCGCACGCCGGTCAGGTAAAGGGCTTCCATCACGCGGACGCGCTCTCCGGTGACGACCCGGGCGACCTGCGAGCAGGTCTCACGGGCCCGGCGCGCGCTCGAGACGAGGATGCGTTCCGGGCTCCAGCCAAGGCGGACAATCTCCTCCGCCATCCTGCGCGCATCGTCATGCCCGCGGGTGACAAGTGCCCGGCCGAAATCGTCGATGCCCTCATTCCAGGGCTCGGTCTTGGCATGGCGCATGAGGATCAGGCGTTTCATACGGCGGGCGATACCCTGAATCGTGAAGGAATTCTCATGGACTGTATCAGGCGATCTCGGTTGGTCGGTATGGTCTTAGGCACTAGAAACGCCGGGAAAAGCAAGAGCAGAGAGCCCAAAGATGACCCTCCTGATCGGCGATGTAGCGCCTGACTTCGAAGCCGAGACCACCGAGGGACGCATCCGCTTCCATGACTGGGCCGGCAAGGACTGGGTGATCTTTTTCTCCCATCCGGCGGATTTCACACCCGTCTGCACCACAGAGCTCGGCTATACGGCGCGCCTCAAAGACGACCTGGCGCTGCGCGGCGCGAAGGCGCTGGTGATCTCCGTCGACACGCTGGCCGAGCATCGCCGCTGGATCGGCGATATCGAGGAAACGCAAGGCGCGCGGGTGAACTTCCCGATGATCGCGGACCCCCAGCGTCAGGTCGCGACGCTCTACAACATGATCCATCCCGGCGCGGATCCGAAACTGACTGTGCGCGCCGTATATGTGATCGATCCGAAAAAGAAGATCCGGGCCTCGATCATCTATCCGCCGAGTGTCGGGCGCAACTTCGATGAAATCCTGCGCCTGCTGGACGCGCTGCAGCTTACGGATGGCTACCGGGTGGCGACCCCGGTGAACTGGCAGGCGGGCGAGGATGTCATCATCCAGCCATCCCTACAGGACCCCGATACCATCAAGCAGCTGTTCCCAGCGGGCTACAGGCAGTTGACGCCTTATCTTCGATTTACGCGCCAGCCTAATAAGGCCTAGCGTTCAAGGTAATTTACTCGCACAATAGTGATTAAGCCGCGATCCTGCGGCCAGGATTCGCGCTGTTTCAAGCTGCCGGGGACGAGCAGCCTTGAGATGCTCCCCGGCGCGGGCTGTTACCAGTGGGCGGTGACGTGACCAATTCTGACGTAATCGAGATGGAGCTTCCATATCTCAGGCGGTATGCGCGCGCGGTGCTCGGCGACGCGGCGGCGGGGGATCGTGCGGTCGAGCGGATGTTGGAAGCGGTGATCGCGGAGAGGCCAGACCGGGTGACGCGCGTCTCGCTGTTCCGGCATGTGGATCTGATCATGCGCGAGCCAGCGCCGGCGAACGGCCATGCCAACCCCGCCAGCACATCGTCCAAAGCACCGCGGCGGGCGTTCCTGCTGACGGCGATGGAAAGCCTTAGCGAAGCAGATGCCGCGGCTATTCTGAACGTCTCCGCGGCAGAGCTGTCTGCCTTGCTGGCCAGCGCCAGGCAGGAGCTTGCCAGCCTCAAGGCCTGCAAGGTCGTTATCATCGAGGATGAACCCCTGATCGTGGGGAGCCTCTCGCAGATTGTCGAATCGCTCGGTCATTCGGTTGTCGGAGTCGCCGTGACCCGGGCGCAGGCCGTCAGCACTGTGCTGGAGACACGGCCTGACCTGTTGCTGGTGGACATCCAGCTCGCGGATGGCTCACAGGGAACGGATGCGGTCGCAGAAATCCGCGCCCGCTATGCCGTGCCAGCCATCTTCATTACGGCGTTTCCCGCGAAGATGCTGGCCGGCAAGAGCGGCGAGCCGACCTTCCTGATTTCCAAGCCTTTCCGACCGGCGCATGTGAAAGCCGTGATCTCGCAGGCCCTGTTCATGCATGTCAGGATCGGTTGAGCTTCAAGCCAGCAAATGAAGATCGGATAGCTCTTCCAGGTTCGTGATGTAAGTTGCCTGCGAGCTGCTCCAGAGGTGCATGCCGTTCTCTGTGAAGGTCCGCCTGTTGGTCATGTTGGGCATCAATTCCAGCATGCGGCTGCCGAAGCCTTTGCGGTCCGGGTCGAAGTTCTCCCCGCGCCCGGTCTCCGTCCAGTCCGAGATCAAATTGCCATCCTCGATCTTCCAAACGACCGTCAAAGTTCCATCCGGGACGGAGAAACAGCCGTATCGTACAGCATTGGTTATCATCTCATGCACCATCAGGGCGGTCCATTTGCTGGAACGGACGGACAGCGTGATATCCGGCCCTTCTAGACGAACCCGCTGATCATCGGGCGAGATCACCTGGGACAACTCCATCTCAATGATGCGCCGGAGTGACAGTCCCTGCCAGTGATTGTCGGAGATAGTCATCAGGGTGCGGCTGATGCTGTGCAGCCTTTCCAGGAAATCTTCGACATATGCGGAAATGCTGGTGGCATTATGGCTGGTGATGATCGCCAGCGAGCCGACCATAGTCAGTGTGTTTCGCAGGCGGTGCTCAAGCTCGCGGGCGATGATGTCTTTCTGCCGTCTGGCGCGCACTTCTGAGGTGACATCATCAAGCGACAACACAACATGCGTGACCGTTCCGTCCGGCCCGAAGAGCGGACTCTCGAAAGCCCGCCAGAAACGCTCCTCCATCTTGCCGTCTTCGATGGCTACACGATAGGGCTGGACTTCGGGGCGCATCGCTTCCCCTTCGAGGACCCTCAGATAACGGCCGCGAACCTCAGAAACAACTTCTTCACTTTCAGGATAGACATCGAATACATAGCGACCGGCGATATCTTCCAAGCGCTTTTTAAAGGTCTCAAGATAGGCCGGGTTTGCGAAGGCAATGCGAAGTTCGCGATCAAACATTATGATCGGGGTGCCAACCGAGGCGAGGATGTCGGCGCCCTTTGGAAGCGGCTGCAGCGGCGTCATGGCTTGAGGCCTCCTGAGACCTTCTAAAGCACTCTATCTTGCGCGTATTCGGTTGTAAGGGAAAGGGACGACTGCGCACCGGAAGCACGAAGATATTTTTCATCGAGGGTCTTTTGCTGGTGACGGAGCGGGGCCAGATTCACCGTCGCATACAAAGTGCGCGGGCCCCTTACCAACATGACAATCCTGCTTTTGCTGATCGGCCTTGGCCTCCTCGTGGCGGGCGGCGAACTTCTTGTGCGCGGCGCAGTCCGCCTGGCAGAGCGGTTCGGCCTGTCTCCCCTGCTCATCGGCCTGACGCTTGTGGGCTTCGGCACGTCCACGCCGGAGCTGGTGACCAGCCTTCAGGCGGCCTTCAAGGGATCGCCCGGCATTGCGGTCGGCAATGTCGTCGGCTCTAACACTGCCAATATCCTCCTGATCCTGGGCATCGCGGCGCTGATCTTTCCGGTGGCGGTCGCCAAGGGCACGTTTAAGCGCGACGGGCTGGTGCTGGCCCTTGCGAGCCTCGCCTGCCTTGGCGCGGTGCTGATGGGCGGCCTGACGCCTATCATCGGCGCGGTGTTCGTCGCCGCGCTGGCCGGGTACATTTTGTTTGCCTTCTGGCAGGAGCGGAATGTTGAAACGGCGCCCGCGTCTGGCACCGGCGGCGTGACGCCTGTTGCGCCAAACAAAGGCGGCATCGCGCTGGACATCGTCCTGGTCGTTGCCGGCCTCGCTCTGACGATTCTGGGTGCGCGCTTCGCGGTTGACGGCGCCATCACGCTGGCCCGGATGTTTGATGTTTCCGAAACCCTGATCGGGCTGACGGTCGTTGCGGTCGGCACGTCCCTGCCCGAGCTCGTGACATCGGTGATGGCCGCGCTGAAGCGGCAGGGCGACATCGCCTTCGGCAATATCGTCGGCTCCAACATCTACAATGTGTTCGGCATTCTCGGCGTGACCGCGATGGTGAAGCCCATCCCGGTGCCGCCGGAGATCGCGGCCTTCGATATCTGGATCATGTTGGGCGCGACGGCGCTGCTGATCCTGTTCGCCGTTTCGCGCTGGCGGATAGGCCGGATCGAGGGGGCGGTCCTGCTGGCCAGCTATGTCGCCTACACAGCCTGGCTCGTCTTGACTGCCACGGGCCAGAACCCGGCTTGACGCCGGAGCGGCGCGGCCTCATCGCTCCGCCGCCATGCGTACGCCTCATCCGATCACGCTTGTCTGCTTCGGCGTCATCTTCGGATGCGGCGTCGACGCCGTGATGAAGGGGGTCATGCTGGGCGGCACGAGCGTGCTGACGGCGACAACCTGGCGCTATATTCTCGGCGCGG
>JBKBVT010000363.1:0-1822 GCA_046289305.1 Hyphomonas sp.
GTCAGATCGTCGTTCGTGCGGATTTCCATCGTCGGCCCTCTCATAATTTCGGGATGGTCAAAGCGCCTACCCGACCCCGCCAGAAAACTCCACAATCGCTCGATACCTGTGGTCTCGCTCATGTGGATTTTTCCGGCTCGCGCTGCTCTTCAAAACCTGCCCGACATCGCCAGCCATAAGGCAGGGGAGGGCAGGTTTTGAGCCGCCGCCAGGCGGCTTCTGCAACGGTTCGTCCAGGGCGGTGAAGTCTGACAGAGAACGTGACGGGTAATCGGTACACTCGCGTATTCGGAGCCTGCATTTTTGGGGCTGAAAACGCCGGAAAAGCCCCCGGCAGGGCATACGGGATTGAGCGGAGCGCCTCAAAAAGCACGCTTTTTGAGAAATCCCTAGTATGCTAAAAGTTATTCATGGCATACGCATTCGTTCGCAATCTCAAAACCACCTCTGGGGCCAACCTCAAAGACTTCGCGCAGATCCAATCTGCGGAACGTCACGCCAAACGCGAGGACCTGACCAGCCAAGCGCGGCAGCGCGAGGATGGCGACCATCGCCGCAACCATTTCTGGTCATGCGCCGGGGAAGGGCTGGACGGCGGCGGGGCGGACTATGCCGCAGCGTTCAAAGCCCACAAGGCCGCTCACGGCATCAAGACCGAACGCAAGGGCGCAGCCCTCGGCCTGCATCTGTTGGTCGGCGTCTCGCCGGAATGGCTGGCCGAGACCGGCGATCCCCGCGACCTGTCCAATCGTCGCGTTGCCGAGCTGATCGACCACGCCAAGGCATGGGCCGAAAGCTGGATGGGGCCGGGGGCTGTCTGGGCCGTCCGGTATGACACCGACGAAGCCGGGTCCGGTGTCGTCGATATTCTGGCCTCTCCGGTGCGCGAGAACCGGGCAGGGAAGGCCAAGGCCGGTAAACCCTCGATCTCGGTCAACAAGGCCCTGAAAGAGCTTCAGGAGGCCCATGGCGAGCGCACCAGCTACGCGGCGATGCAGACCAGTTGGGCCGACTATGCCCGCGCCCACCTTGATCCCGCCTTGCAGCGGGGTCAGCCGGAAAGCGGACAACAGCATCTGACGCCGGAACAGTTCAAGGCGCGCCTTGCCGCCGAAGAGACGACCGCGCAGGCCCTCAGAGAGGCCCAGAGCGCCACAGAGAGGGCAGAGGAAGCCCTTCAGGGCAGATTGCAGGCTGAGGCCGCTCTACGGGCCTCAGAGAGGCGCTTAGAGGCTCTGAGAGAGGAAGAGCGCAAAGTCGGCGAGCATGTCCAACGGCTTCGCAGCGAAAGCGTCCGGCTCTCTGCCGCTCTCAATCTGGCCCGAAATCTCTATGCCTCGATCACAACGACGATCAGACAGGCGGTGCCCAAGATCGCCGACGAGCTTATCGCCCGGATTGATCAGGCATGGGACCGTGACACGAAACGCAACCCGCAGGCGATACCCGACCCGGACCCTGAGCCGCAGAAACCGGCTCCGCCACGCCGGGATTCCGGGCCGTCCGGTCCCGGATTCTGACCCAAAATCTTCATTGAAAAAGGGCGTAGCCCTTCTTGTTCTATAGTTCTTATAGTTCTAGGGGTTATTTTTCATGTAATTTCAACTTCTTGCGAGCTTATCGGCAACCTTTTGGGCCGGAACGGCAACCTTTTGGGCCGGAACGGCAACCTTTTGGGCCAGAACTGCTCCTTGACAGGCAACTGTTCAGGTCTTCATAAGGTTGCCTATGGGGCAAACAACGCAAGTGGCCGCTGATCGCGCCTTCGACCACACCAAGACCGTCCTGCCCGCCGAAGTGGCGCGGGGGGTCTACATGCAGA
>JBKBVT010000364.1:0-1815 GCA_046289305.1 Hyphomonas sp.
CGTGCCGCCGCAGATGATCGAGATCGACGCCGTCGGCGCCACCGCCATCTTGTTGGAGAAGCGCGCCATCATGCCGACATCGCGCGCGTCCTCGCAGGGGCCCCGCTCTTTCGCCAGCGTCACCGAAGCCGCGTCCGCGCCCTGGCGGATATGCTTGAAGATCTTCAGGTTCAGCGCCTTGGCCGTCGCGCTTTCCAGCGGCACATTCATCGCCTGCAGGAATGAGTGGAAGCCCATGACGCCCAGACCAACCGACCGCTCACGCTTGGCCGAATAGACCGCGCGGGCCATTTCCGGCGGGGCGCGCTGGATGAAATCCTCCAGCACATTGTCGAGGAAGCGGAAGATGTCTTCCAGGAAGCCCTCCACCTTCGACCATTCGGCAAAGGTCTCGGCATTCACCGAAGACAGGCAGCAGACTGCCGTGCGGTCGACGCCGCGGTGATCGACGCCGGTCGGCAGGGTGATCTCGGAACACAGGTTCGACTGCGTGACCTTCAGGCCCAGCCGCTTCTGGTGGGCCGGCATCGCATTGTTCACCGTGTCGGTGAACAGCAGGTACGGCTCGCCGGTCTGCATCCGCAGCTCGAGAATCTTCTGCCACAGCTTGCGGGCATTCACATATTTCAGCGTGTCGCCGGACTTCGGCGAGATCAGCCCGAAATCCTCGTCATTGCGCACCGCCTCCATGAAGGCATCGGTGATGTTGATACCATGGTGGAGGTTGAGACTCTTGCGGTTGAAGTCGCCGCTGGCCTTACGGATCTCGAGGAATTCCTCGATCTCCGGATGGTGGATGTCGAGATAGCAGGCCGCCGAGCCGCGCCGCAGCGAGCCCTGCGAAATCGCGAGCGTCAGCGAGTCCATGACCCGGATGAACGGGATGATGCCGGACGTCTGCCCATTCTGGCCGACCTTCTCGCCGATCGAGCGGACATTGCCCCAATAGGTGCCGATGCCGCCGCCATTCGAGGCGAGCCAGACATTCTCGGTCCAGGTCTCGACAATATCATCCAGCGAGTCGCCGACCTGGTTGAGGAAGCAGGAAATCGGCAGGCCGCGGTCAGCCCCGCCATTCGACAGCACCGGCGTCGCCGGCATGAACCACAGCCGCGAGATATAGTCATAAATGCGCTGGCCATGGGCTGCGTCGTCCGCATAGGCGGTGGCGACGCGCGCAAACATGTCCTGATAGCCTTCGCCCGGCAGGAGGTAGCGGTCATCCAGCGTCTTCTTGCCGAAATCCGTCAGCAGCGCGTCGCGCGACGGATCGGTCTGGACCTGATTGGCCTGAACCAGGGTCACTTTCGCCGGTGCGCCCGACCGGGGCTTGCCCTTGCGGGCCGCCGCTTCAGCAACAGACTTTGCATTGGAAGCCGACATGGCCACCCTCCTTGAACCGAACAACAGATATGGGAATTCCGGAGACTTAAACCAGATGTGGTTTTCCGCCCGGCCCCTGACACTACATATAGTGTCGGAAGGTTAATTACCGGTCAACGGCCTATTCGCAAAACCGTCAAAGAAGGCCGTGGAAATCCGGTAAACAGCCGGTTAACAGATCCCCTGATCCCCTGTCACTGCAGGCGAGTCAGACTGCGACCATAACGCCTCGCAGGCGAGAAACAAAAGCCTTAACGCAAATTTTTCTGGCAGCGTCTCCGGCCAGCCAAGGCCCCTAAATCTACCCGCGGGCACGCGGCCGCCGAAAGCAATCCCCAAATCGTCCATGAAAGCAGGGCCGAATCGAAAGATCCGGCCCGCGCGTTGAAAAAATGGGTCTGGGAAAGGGTGGAGACAGGCGAGCGACCCGGG
>JBKBVT010000365.1:0-1807 GCA_046289305.1 Hyphomonas sp.
TGATTGCCACCGGCGTCGGGGACACATCGCGAACAGTCACGTTATCTGGGATAAAAGTCGTCTGCATGAGTTTGCTCCTTGCGTTGTCGAGAGGCTCAAAGGCCGAAAGCCACGGCTTCCAATCAGGAGATTTCCGAAACGACGAAGGCGATTGTCCGAACCGCTGCCGAAAGGCCCGGGCGAAGGCATCTGGTGCGTCGTAACCGGCATCCATCGCTATGTCCGTGACGCTTTGTGCGCCCCTGTAGGCCAGCCGGTACGAAGCACGCTTCATACGGGCGAGTTGGACATAGCGAGTTAGTGTCCGAGGAGCTGGTGTAATTTCGGCGCCGCAAGCGGTGTGATCCCGGGTGGCCACCGAGGTGTATGGTCGAGGTGGAGTTTGGCGACTTCAACCACGAACCCTACGGAGAGCCCGATGACCAAAACCAACATGGACCTGTCCGAGCTTCTGGCCAAGCACGATCAGGGTGACCTCCTTCGCGGCATTGCCGAGGCCGTCCTGCAGTTGATCATGGAGGCCGACGTAGAAGGCCTGATCGGCGCTGGTCGTCACGAGCGCAGCGGCGAACGGACGACCTGGCGAAACGGGTATCGGGATCGCGCTCTCGATACCCGTCTGGGCACGCTGAACCTGCGGGTGCCGAAGCTGCGGCAGGGCAGCTACTTCCCGGGCTTTCTCGAGGCCCGCAAGACCTCCGAGCAGGCGCTGGTGGCGGTGATCCAAGAAGCGTGGATAGGCGGCGTCTCCACCCGCCGGGTCGACGAATTGGTGCAGGCGATGGGGCTGAGCGGCATCTCCAAGAGCACCGTCTCGAAGCTCTGCAAGGACATCGACGAGCGGGTAGGCGAGTTCCTGAACCGGTCGCTGACCGGCGACTGGCCGTATGTCTGGCTGGACGCCACCTATCTGAAGGTGCGCCAGGGCGGCCGGATCGTGCCGGTCGCGGCGATAATCGCCGTGGCCGCCAACACCGAAGGGCGTCGGGAAATCATCGGTCTGGGCATCGGCCCGTCCGAGGCCGAAACCTTCTGGACCGAGTTTCTACGATCTCTACGTGCCCGCGGCCTTGGCGGTGTCAGGCTGGTGATCAGCGACGCGCATACGGGCCTCAAGGCGGCCATTGCCCGGGTGTTTGAAGCCACGTGGCAGCGCTGCCGGGTCCACTGGATGAGGAACGCTCTGGCGCATGTCTCGCGGGGCCAGCACACCGTCGTCGCCGCCGCGATCCGACAGGCCTTCGACCAGCCTGATCGGGCCCATGCTGGCGAAATCTGGCGCAAGGTGTCCGAACAGCTCCGCCCGCGCTGGCCCAAGCTTGCTGATCTGATGGACGCCAGCGAGCACGACGTGCTGGCCTACATGTCCTTCCCCCGCCAGCATCGCACCAAGCTGCATTCTACGAATCCGATCGAGCGCCTGAACAAGGAAGTGAAGCGCCGCGCCGATGTCGTCGGCATCTTCCCGAACGAGGCCTCCATCATGCGCCTGATCGGCGCCGTCCTGTTCGAGCAGAACGACGAGTGGCAGACCTCGAGCCGCTACATGATGGTCGAGGCCTTCGCCCAGATCGACAAGGAGGAGATCGACCCCATTCTCAGCATAACCACGAAGGCCGCCTGATCATGCACTCAGGCCATCCGGGAAATTACACCAGCTTGACGGACGTGACCGGTTTTCTCAATCTATCTGGTCTGCCTTGCCGCATTGATTGGCTTTGGGGTGCTGGACGGAGTGATCTGATCAGGCCGTCTCAACACGCCAGCGTGCGGCGGTCACCGCAGGTTCAAGGCTCAGTCGGCCAAC
>JBKBVT010000366.1:0-1806 GCA_046289305.1 Hyphomonas sp.
AATGATCTGTTCGCGGTCGCCGGAGACGACCGGCGTGGTCGTGACCGGCGCGCCATGGCTGACGACGAGGTTGATTTCACCATCTTCCTCATACGGGCCGAGACGGCAGTAATCGCCCTGCAGGTCCTGCGCGAACAGCTTCACGATGGCGGCCTTGAATGCCGCCGATGCCTCCTCTGTCAGATCCGCTCCCACATCGCGCTGCGGCCCGCGAAACTCCGCCATGGCGGTCGGCGCCCGCAGCGCCTGAAAATCGGCCGCTGCTTCGAAGATCCGGTGATGATGCAGATAGGCGTGCAGCGCCACATGCTTGGGCTCGTGCTTTACCGGAGCCGAGTCGGCCTCTTCGTCGTCTGGCTCGGAATAGAGGACAATGCGTTGGCGCCTGGCCTCGTTCAGGATGAGCTGCATTCCTTCGCCGGTCCCAAGTTCGGCGACCCGATGCAGATCGGCGATCAGCCCTTCGGACCAGTCGGTGATCGGAGTCGCGAAATAGTCGGTCATCCGTTTGCGGACTTCGGCGACGTCCCCCTCGAACGCGACGGGGAGGCCTTCGTCCTTGAAATGGCGCGCGAAGAGGTCGCGCATGAGCACGACGTCTATGCTGTTGAGAAATTTCGGATTTACAAATTTCTTGATGTCGGAACCCATGGAACCCCTTCCTTTCAGATCTGATTGTTCACTCTATGTTCTAGCAGTCAGAACAACCCTGAGTCGAGTCTGTATGGGCGCGATCCGTGCACTACCTGCGGGCCGTGGGACAGTTCGCGATCACGGTGAGTAGAGGCCTAAGGAGACAACCGCTCCGAGGCCCGCATGAAACGCCCCAATCCGCTCCCGCCCGACCAGATGACGCCCGCCGAGCGCCGCGCCGAGCTGTGCGGTCTGCTGGCGCTCGGGCTGGTTCGGTTGCGGATGCGGGAGACGGGCGAAGTATCTGACGATAATGGAGAACGTTGCCTACACTATCCGCCCGACCAATGCCGTCATGCAACTCCAACGCACCGGAGAAATGCATGAACAAGCCCGATCCCATCCCCGCACGCCTGGCCGCGCTGAAGACGACGCCCACGCCCGACCTGAAGAAGCAGTGGCGCGACCTGTTCGACACCGAACCGCCGCCCTTCAACCGCCGCTATCTGGAGAGCCGCCTAGCCTACCGCGTCCAGGAACTGGCCTATGGCGGGCTGAAGCCCGAGACAATCCGGCGGCTGGAACGGCTGGGCGAGGAACTGGACGGCGGGGACAAGAGGAAGCGCGGCATCCGCGCCGACCGCGACCGCCCGATCACCGGCACACGGCTGCTGCGCGAGTGGCAGGGTGTCGAGCAGATCGTCACCGTCACAGCCGACGGCTTCGAATGGCAGGGGCGGCCCTACAAGTCGCTGTCCGCCATCGCCCGCGCCATCACCGGCACGCGCTGGAACGGCTGGGTCTTCTTCGGGCTCAAGAACCACAGGGGGCGGACATGACGAAGCTGCCCGAAAAATCGAAGGTCGTCCGCAAGCTGCGCTGCGCGGTCTACACACGCAAATCCTCCGAGGAAGGGCTGGAGCAGGAATTCAATTCGCTCCACGCTCAACGCGAGGCCTGTGAGGCGTATATCGCCAGCCAGCGCTCCGAAGGCTGGGTGCTGGTCCGCGATCAGTATGACGACGGCGGAATCTCGGGCGGCACGCTGGAGCGCCCGGGATTGAAGCGCCTGCTGGAGGATATCGAGGACGGGCTGGTCGACGTGGTCGTCGTCTACAAGATCGACCGCCTCAGCCGCTCGCTCGCCGACTTCGCCAAGCTGGTCGAGGTGTT
>JBKBVT010000367.1:0-1804 GCA_046289305.1 Hyphomonas sp.
AGTGTTCGACGAACCCTTCCGCTTCAAGGTGGACCGCAGCCCGAACAAGCTGATCTCCTTCGGCCATGGCGGACATATGTGCCTCGGCATGCACCTCGCGCGTCTCGAGATGCAGGCCATCTATGAAGAACTCTTCAGCCGCGTGAAGTCGATTGAACTTTCGGGCGAGCCGAGCTTCATCAAGGCCAACTTCGTGGGCGGACCAAAGTCTATCCCTGTACGGTATAAATTCTGATGGAGGCAGCAATGTCCGCAAATGGCAAGTCAGTGATCGTGACAGGGGCCTCCAGCGGAATCGGCGCTGCCACCGCGAAGAAACTCGCCGCCGCCGGGGCAGATGTGATGCTGGCCGCAAGGCGGGAAGACCGTCTGAAGGCACTGGCTGCCGAGATCGGCGGCAATGCAAGGTGGCGCGTGACCGATGTCACCAGCCATGCCGACATGCTGGCGCTGGGGCAGGAGACGATTGAAGCCTTCGGCAAAGTGGATGTGATCGTCAACAATGCCGGGATCATGCCGCTCTCCCCGCTCGCCAACCGGCGCGTGGCGGAGTGGGACCAGATGATCGATGTGAACATCAAAGGCGTGCTCAACGGCATCGACGCCGTGCTGACGCACATGCTTGAACGCAAGGACGGGCATATCATCAATGTCTCATCCGTCGCCGGACTGTTCACGAACCCGACCTCGGCGGTCTATAGCGGCACCAAACATGCCGTAAAAGCCATCTCGGAGGGCCTGCGCAAGGAAACGGCCGGGGTCATCCGCGTCACCTGCATCTATCCCGGCAAGGTGAACACGGAACTCGGCGCCTCCATCAAGGACCCGGCCGTGCTGGCCGGCATCGGCAGCCGTTTCAACTTCAAGGGTCTGGATGCGGATGATATCGCGGAGGCCGTGCTGTTTGCCGTGGCCAGTCCGCGCAATATGGGCGTGAACGATATCGTCATCCGCCCGATCGAACAGGAAATGTGAGGCCGACGCCATGACCTTCCAGAACGTCACCGACACCTATCAGGTCGAGACACCGCCCCGGGACTCGAAGTTCGCGAAGACCTACCCCCTCGCCCCGCCGGTGAACCTGACCGATCCGGAAGTCTTCTCCCGGCATGGCGGCTATACGCATGAAGCCTTCGCGGTCATGCGCGAACAGGCCCCGGTCATGTGGCACCGGGAAGATTATGGCGCCGGTTTCTGGGCCGTCTCCCGCTACGAACTGGTCAAGAAGGTCGAACTGGACCCCGCCACCTTTTCCTCTCAAAAAGGCGGTATCCTGATGAATTACGGCATGGAGGGCGCCCCGCGCCATCCGCTGCTGCATTCATCTTCGCTCAACTCGTTGATCAATCTCGACCGGCCCTACCATACGCCCCTGCGCATGGAGCATATGGCCTATTTCCGCGCCGACTTCGTCGCCGAGCTGCGCAAGCGCGTGGAGGTGGAAGTCAACCGGCTGCTGGATACGATGCAGGCGCAGGGGCCTGTGGTCGATATGGTGGAGATGTTCTCCGCCGAGCTGCCGCTGTTCACCCTGTGCGAAATCCTCGGCGTCCCGCCCGCCGACCGCCCGAAACTCGTCCACTGGATGCACTTCCTCGAGACCTCGCAATACCAGGCCCAGCAGGAAGGCCTCGGCAATGTCACGCCCGAACAGATCATGGCGTTCATGAGCGAAATCCAGGCGATGTTCGAATATGGCCGCTACCTGCTGGCCGAACGGCGGAAAAATCCGCAGCCGGATCTTCTCTCCGCCATCGCCAATGTCGAGATCGACGGCAAGCCGCTGTCGCCGGAGTTCCTCGAC
>JBKBVT010000368.1:0-1802 GCA_046289305.1 Hyphomonas sp.
AGGCCGATGAACCGCTCTGGCCGGTCTGTGACAGAGGCGAGCCGTGTGATCGAGATGGAGGACGTGTTCGTCGCCAGCAGGGCGTGGTCCGGAATGATCTCGCACAGCGTCCGGAAGATCTGTTCCTTCACATCCCGCTTCTCGGTCGCTGCCTCGATCACGAGATCAGACGTCTGATGCTCCTTCACGGATGTCGAGGTCCGGATCCGCTTCAGCCCGGCCTGCATGTCCTCGTGCGAAATCATCTCGCGCGACACCTGCCGCGCCATATTGCGCTCGATTGCCTCCAGGCCGGCCTTGAGGGCGGTTTCGGACAGGTCCGTCAGCAGGACATCATAGCCGGCCAGCGCGGTCACATGCGCAATGCCGTTGCCCATCTGACCGGCGCCGATCACCCCAACCGTCTTAATCGCTGTCATCGCGGTGTCTTCCCTGAAATCTTTGTGCCTGATTGGTTACAATCCATTGTGCAGTGCGTCAAAGCCATGTGCGCAGGCGAGCTGACTCGGGCCAGGTCCGCTGCGCCGACATCAGGTTTCCGGCGTGAAGACGGCCGCCAGCCTCGGGTCAACGCCCCGCCACCGGAAGCGCGGGTCGTGGTCAAGCTCGCGCATTGCTGCCTGCCGGATCATCCCGCCTCCTCGATCAGGGCATTGAAATCATTCAGCCAATATGCGCAGCAGATCAATATAGTTGCGTCCGGAACGCAAAAAGCCCGGCGCTTTGGGCGCCGGGCTGATTTAACTCGGTTAATTGCCGGTCAGACCGCGTTGGTCAGTTCCGGCACGATATTGAAGAGGTCGCCCACGAGGCCATAATCCGCCACCTGGAAGATCGGGGCCTCCTCATCCTTGTTGATCGCAACGATGATCTTGGAATCCTTCATGCCGGCAAGGTGCTGGATCGCGCCCGAGATGCCGATGGCGATGTAGAGTTCCGGGGCCACGATCTTGCCGGTCTGGCCGACCTGATAATCGTTCGGCGCATAGCCCGCATCGACCGCCGCGCGCGAGGCGCCAACCGCCGCGTTGAGCTTGTCCGCCAGCGGAAAGATCAGCTCCTGGAACTTCTCGGACGAGCCAAGCGCCCGGCCGCCGGAGACGACGCGCTTGGCGCCCGCCAGTTCCGGACGATCCGACTTCACCATCTCTTCCGAGACGAATTCCGACTTCGCCTGCGCGTCCGGCGCTGCAACGTCCTCGACCGAGGCCGAGCCATCGGTACCGGCGGCCGGGAAGGCCGTGCCGCGCACGGTGATGACCTTCTTCGCATCCGAAGATTTTACCGTCATGATCGCATTGCCCGCATAGATCGGGCGCACAAAGGTGGACGCATCGACGACTTCGATGATCTCGGAAATCTGCATCACGTCAAGCTTCGCCGCGATCCGCGGGGCGATGTTCTTGCCAGTGGTGGTCGCGGCGATGAACACGGCGTCATAGCCCGCCATCAGCGGCACCACGAGCGCTTCCATGGCTTCGGCGGTCTGCTTGCGCAGCGTCTCGCCCTCGGCCTTCAGCACCTTGCGGACACCGGAGATCTTCGCGGCGTCCGGCGCAACCGTTCCGGCGCTTTCGCCGGCGACGAGCACATCGACGTCACCGCCGAAGTTCGCCGCCGCGGTCACGACCTTGTGCGTCGCATCCGACAGCGCGCCATGACTATGTTCTGCAATTACGAGGACAGCCATCAGACAGCTCCTGCAGTCTTGAGTTTGGAGACAAGCGTCGCGACGTCTTCCACCTTGATGCCGGCGCTGCGCACAGGCGGCTCGGTGACCTTCACGACGGTCAGGCGCGGCG
>JBKBVT010000369.1:0-1801 GCA_046289305.1 Hyphomonas sp.
GCTGCGGGGCCTGCCCGCGCGCACGAAGGACGGCGTGACGATCTCGCTATTGCTGAATGCCGGCCTTGATCTCGATCTCGACATGCTGGAGCCCGCCGGCGCGGACGGGGTGGGCCTGTTCCGCACCGAATTCCAGTTCCTCGTGGCCGAGACCCTCCCGCGGCTGGAGGACCAGGTTGCGCTCTACAAGCGCGTGCTCGACCGGGCCGGCCAGCTGCCGGTGATCTTCCGCACCCTCGATGTCGGCGGCGACAAGGTGCTGCCGATCATGAACCAGCTGCGCGAGGAAAACCCGGCACTTGGCTGGCGCTCGATCCGCTTTGCGCTCGACCATAAGGGCCTGTTCCGCCGGCAGCTCCGGGCGCTGGTGCGTGCTGCCGGGGACGGGCCGCTGACGGTAATGTTCCCGATGGTGACGACGCCGGGCGAATACCGCGAGGCCTGCGCCCTTCTGGAAGAAGAAGTCGAATGGACCGCCGAGCGGACCGGTCACCGGCCCGTCCGGGTCGAGCGCGGGGTGATGCTGGAGACCCCGGCGCTGGCCTTTTCGTTGCAGGATCTGGCCGGGGAGGTCGACTTTCTCTCTGTCGGCACCAATGACCTGATGCAGTTCTTCTTTGCCGCCGACCGGATGACCCCGTTCATCAGCGACCGCTATCAGATGATCAGCCCGGCGGCCCTGCGCTTCCTGAAGATGGTGGCAGAGACCTGCGAGACAGCAAAGATCCGCCTGTCGGTCTGCGGCGAGGCGACGGCGTCGCCGCTCGCCGCCTTATGTTTTGCCGCGTTCGGCTATCACAGCCTGTCGATGGCGGCCTCGGCCATCGGCCCGGTCAAACAGGCCCTGCGCAGCATTAACCTCGGCGGTTTCCGCCAGGGCCTCGAAGCCGCGATGGAAACCCCGAACGATGCGTTCCGTAACCAAGTGTTAGGGATAGCCGTCCACCATGGCGCGGACATTCCGGACAGCTGAAGCCGGTTGCGAATGGGTGTTGGCGTCGTTACGTTGGCTTGGACCGTTTCTTGCCGAATATGAGCGCATGGAAGCAGACGGTCAGAAGATCGGTTGAAAATGGCACAGAATCCTACGCCCGAGCCGGTTGAAGATGGACGCGAGTCCGGAACACCGGTCGATGAAAACGGAACGGACCGTTCCAACGTGACCCCCATATCGCCCCGCGCAGCGCAAGAGCTGGATATGCGGGAAGGGCGGCTGCGTGCTGAAGAGATTTTCCGCACCAGCCAGTTCGAGGGCGAGACGCTCCGGATGGGCCAGGTACTGCGCCGGGTGCGCGAAGCGCTGGGCATTGAACTCAGCATGATTGCCCGCGAGACCCGCATCCGCGAGCCGGTGCTGATGTCGCTTGAGCGGATGGAAGTTCAGACCATCGCGCCGGGCTATCTGAAGGCCTACCTCCTGACCTATGGCCGCTTCCTCGGCCTGCCGGAAAAGGAAGTCGTGCAGCGCTACACCCGCGAATGCGGCGGGATGGAAGAAGTCAAATCAGCCGCACCGGTGCCCAAGATCGGCCCGATCCGGCACACCAAGAGCCGCTGGCCGCAGATTGCCGGCCTCGCAATCCTGTTTGCAGCCATCGCGGCCGTGATCGTCGGTATTGTGCTGTTCATCAACCGCCCACCGCCGGAGCCTGTGATGCAGTCGCCCGTCGCTGTCAGCGGTGCGCGCAACAGCCTGTTTGCCGAAATCCGCCCCGTGCGCCCAGCGACCGAAGACCTGCCGCTGGAAATCGTGGCCGTCCGCCAGGCCTGGCTGGAAGTGCGCGGCGCTGATGGCACCATC